>CAZUON010000001.1:0-44673 GCA_964621345.1 uncultured Glaciecola sp.
CGCTTCGTTTTTTTATGCCCGTAATTTACGGTGAGATATTTTATTAAGATATGGCACTAATATGCGACTTACCAAGTTTTGTTTAGGTACATTAGGTCCGACTACTCATACTCGCGCCTAGCCGCGGCCCTCGGTGATGTTTCAAATGCCGTTCAATCGCACGTTTGGAGCGCACAATCGCTTGGCTAAAGCCCGCATCTAAGTCTGGCCCAGTATCTTCTACTTCAATTTGATGACCCGCTTGCAAAGTAATTTTGATTTTGCAAATAAGTGGGCCTTGGTCGTCTTGGTGTTTTGGTTTAGAGGTATTTTTTTTATTTGTGCTGTCTTTACTCAACACAATATCAAAATCTGAGATTAAGGTAGCAAAGCGAGACAGAGCCATCCCTACGCGGATGTTAATCATATCGCGCGCTTGCTCATTCAAAGAGACATCACTTAGTTCTAGGTTATATTCCATGGTTTCATCGAATTTGCTTTAGCCATGGTTAAACATTATCAATTAAAAGTGAACGATTAAATTCGATTATATGTATAAGACTTAATCGGAAAAACTGAGCCATTTGTGTGGCAAAGTATGTTTACTGATGTCTTGCCGTCCCTCGTATCAAAGAGCATAGAGCGTATCGCAAGTATCAAACTGGAGCGTTAAGTAGACCTTTATGGCAGAAAATTTAAATTATAAGCACCTGCACTATTTTTGGGTAGTGGCTACCGAGGGTAGCATCGCAAGAGCCGCAGATAAGTTGTTTATTACGCCCCAAACCATAAGCGGTCAACTAAGCATGTTAGAGGAACGGATTGGTCAACCCTTATTCGACAGAGTAGGGCGGCGTTTGCGTTTAACTGAAACCGGACGTTTAGTCTTGCGTTATGCTGACGACATATTTGAATTAGGAAAAGAACTTACCGATGTGTTGCGCGGTGCACCCCTCGTAGGTACCTCTGAATTTATTGTCAGCGCAGCGAGTGCTCTCCCAAAAACTATTGTGTATAAAATTTTAGAGCCTGCTTTAAGTCTTTCTCAAGAAGTCAGTTTAATGTGTAGAGAGGGGCCAGTAGAAACAATATTGGGCGAGTTGGCTGTGCATGAGGTTGACATGGTTTTGACCGATACACCGCTTTCAAGCGCTTTCAGCATAAAGGCATATAATCACTACTTGGGTCAGTCTGATTTAAGCTTTTTTGCGTCTCCTGCATTAGCCGCTCAGCTAAAAGGTCCATTTCCGGCTTGTTTAAATGAGGCGCCTATGTTGCTGCCGACCAAGCAAAATGCAATTCGGCAGCTTTTTGATAAGTGGTGCCACGATACTAGTATTTACCCGATAATCCGTGGTCAGTATGACGACAGCGCCTTGATGAAATCTTTTGGCAAAGCAGGCTTTGGTGTGTTTTTTATGCCTAGCATTATTGAGCAAGAGGTTGAAGATAGCTTTGGCCTGACCGTGATAGGACGTTTATCTGATATCAAACAAAAATTTTACGCAATATCGGCTGAGCGAAAAGTGACTCACCCTGCGGTTGCTGCGGTCTGCAGTACGGCGCGCGACATCATATTTAAATAAGTAAATTAGGCTAAACTCGCGTTTTTGCTTTGTAAATTCACTTCGCCGTTACTCGCTGATGCTAAGTAGCGGTGAGCTTATTCTCTCTGCCATTTCACACAGCCCACTACCTCATTAATACCGCTCTAAATATGCCCGCAACGAATTATTAGCATTATCATGGTATTACCGTTCACTAAACGCTATACTATGCGCGCGATAAAAAGCATATAAAACATAGATTAAATAAAGGATAGAGTGTGACTCCTATTACAAAAACTTTCCAGTATGGTCAACATACTGTCACCTTAGAAACAGGTGTGATCGCCAGACAAGCTACAGCAGCAGTTATGGCAAGCATGGATGATACTTCGGTACTCGTCTCGGTTGTGGGTAAAAAAGAAGCAAACGCTGAACAAAGCTTTTTCCCACTTACAGTAAATTATCAAGAGAAGACTTACGCAGCGGGTAAAATCCCAGGTGGATTTTTCAAACGCGAAGGTCGTCCTTCTGAAAACGAAACACTTACGGCTCGATTAATCGACCGTCCTATTCGTCCATTATTCCCAGACGGGTTTAAAAACGAAGTCCAAATCATCATCACCGTTGTATCAGCTAACCCAGAGATCCCTACCGATATCATTTCTTTGATTGGTACATCTGCTGCTCTAGCGATTTCAGGTATGCCGTTT
Source organism: uncultured Glaciecola sp. (assembly GCA_964621345.1). GTDB lineage: Bacteria > Pseudomonadota > Gammaproteobacteria > Enterobacterales > Alteromonadaceae > Glaciecola. The sequence continues at coordinate 2,237 of CAZUON010000001.1, forward strand.
AATGGTCCTGTGGGTGCTGCGCGTGTTGGTTATATCAACAACGAATACGTTCTTAATACACGCGCTTCTGAAATGGAAGCAAGCCAACTAGATTTAGTGGTTGCAGGGACTGAAAGTGCAGTATTAATGGTAGAATCAGAAGCAGACATCTTATCTGAAGACGTTATGCTTGGTGCAGTAATGTACGGTCATGAGCAATCTCAAACCGTGATTAATGCGATTAAAGATTTTGCTGGTGAAGTGAATACGCCGTCTTGGAATTGGACAGCGCCTGAAGAAAACACCGAGCTAAAAGAGAAAGTAAAAGCGGCTGCGTTTGATGCAATGCTTGATGCGTACCAAATCTCTGACAAGCTTGAACGTAAAGATGCAGTTACTGCGGTGACTGAAAAAACTATCGCTGATTTACTAGCAGCTGACGAAACCCTCGACGCTAAAGAGCTTAGCGGCTTTTGTCATGACCTCGAAAGTGAAGCAGTACGTTCACGTATCTTAGCGGGCGAAAAACGAATCGATGGTCGCGATCCTCAAACGATTCGCGCATTAGACGTTGCTACTGGTTTATTGCCACGTACACACGGTTCTGCATTGTTCACCCGTGGTGAAACACAAGCAATCGTGGTTGCTACTTTAGGTACAGAGCGTGACGCGCAGATGATTGATGAGCTAAGTGGGCGTCAAGACAGCCGCTTTATGTTGCATTATAACTTCCCTCCATATTGCGTGGGCGAAACCGGTTTTGTAGGTTCTCCGAAGCGTCGTGAAATTGGTCATGGTCGTTTAGCAAAACGCGGTATTCAAGCGGTTATGCCATCGGCAGATGATTTCCCGTACGTAGTACGTGTAGTTTCCGAGATTACTGAATCAAATGGTTCTTCTTCAATGGCATCGGTATGTGGTACCTCATTGGCATTGATGGACGCAGGTGTACCGATTAAAGCTTCTGTTGCTGGTATTGCAATGGGCTTGGTAAAATCTGACGAGAATTTTGTTGTACTTTCAGACATCTTAGGCGACGAAGACCACCTAGGCGATATGGACTTTAAAGTAGCGGGTACCAATGGCGGTATTACAGCTCTTCAAATGGACATAAAGATTGAAGGTATTACCCAAGAAATTATGCAAATTGCCCTTAAGCAAGCAAAAGAAGCACGCTTGCACATTCTAGGTGTAATGGACAAAGCAATTTCTGGACATCGCGATGAGATGTCTGAATATGCACCGCGTATTTATAAGATGAAGGTTGATCAAGATAAAATTCGTGACGTGATTGGTAAAGGTGGTGCAACCATCCGTTCAATCACTGAAGCGTCTGATACTAATATCGAAATCGAAGACGATGGTACAATTAAGATTTTCGCTACCGAAAAAGCGAAAGCTGATATCGCTATTGACCGCATTAAACAGGTAACTGCTGAAATCGAAGTGGGCACAACTTACCACGGTAAAGTTATGCGCATTGTAGATTTTGGTGCATTCGTTGAAGTGCTTCCAGGTAAAGAAGGTTTAGTACATATTTCACAAATCGCTCATGAGCGTGTGAACAAAGTGACTGACCATTTATCTGAAGGGCAAATGGTAGACGTGAAAGTTATGGAAATCGATCGTCAAAACCGTGTTCGCTTAAGCATGAAAGAGCTATTAGAAAAGCCAGCAGCTCCAGAAGCAAATGGTAATAGCGACAGCGAATAAGCCAAACAATACATTTTAGTGTACATTATGTATGTGTATATAAAAGGAGCCTCGTGCTCCTTTTTTTCTAGTCAAAATTAACCAAATAAGAAAGAGAACTATGGATAAGAATACTCAAACCGAACTCGAAGCTGCTGCGTTTAGGCGTTTGCTCAAGCATTTAGATGACAACAAAAAAGTACAAAATATTGACTTGATGATAGTCGCAGATTTTTGTCGTAACTGTTTATCTAAATGGTATTTAGAAGAAGCACAAAATCGCGATATTGAAATGACTGATGCTCAAGCAAGAGAGTACGTATATAAAATGCCATATAGCCAATGGAAAGAAGAGCATCAATTACCAGCGACCGAATTACAAAAGCAACAATTTGCTGAGCGCCAAGCCAAAAAATAAATATTTTGGATTGTAAACTTGTTGGGAAGCTAGACAAAAGTCTGACTTACCCTAGGCATTCACCCGAGATTTCAGTACACTGCTAAGTAGGAATTGTCCCAAAGGGACTCATGAAAGGTGAATTGAATTGCGGACAAAAGCGCGTGTAACACTTAATGTTCTGACAAATAAAGTACTGCAAAGCTTTGAGCTTAAGGCCATGCGCTGCATCTTGTTGCTGATGTTAGCAGTGCTTGCAGGATGTAGCTCTGTGCGCGAAGCTCCGTCGATGAATTCACTTTTATTAGCTGAGCCTGAGCCTATTAGTCAACGTTCGCAAATGGTAATTGCTCGTTATACGCACATCTTGTATCAAGCCCCATTGGAAGACGATGAACGTGCAGAACTGCTTTTTCAGCGCGGTATCGCTTACGATTCTATTGGGCTCACCAGTCTCGCACGAGTCGATTACACCGAAGCATTGCGATTAAAACCTGATATGGCAGAGGCCTATAATTCTGTAGGAGTGCACTACACGCAACAAAGGCAGTTTTTGCAAGCATATGAAGCCTTTGATTCCACCCTTGAGATTAACCCTGATTACCACTTTGCTCGCCTAAACCGCGGTATTGCTTTGTATTATGGCGGCCGTAGTGACTTAGCTGCTCAGGATACCTTGGCGTTTTTGGAGCAAGATCAAGGCGATCCTATACGCGTGCTATGGCATTATATTGCGGCTAATAAGATAGATTCAGAAGCCGCCTTAAATCAACTCGCGCAGAGGCGCATAGCACTTGATGATGCAACATGGTCAACCAGCATTGTCGATTTTTATCTTGGTAAGGTGGACGAGGCAGCGGTTGTGGCTGCGCTGATATCTGATGTTGAGTCGCAAGCGCAGTTAAATAATCGCCTATGTGAAGCCTACTTTTATCTAGGCAAGTATCATGCAAATAATGGCAACCGAGTAACCGCAGCCAACTATTTCAAGCTATCGCTAAGTACTAACGTCCATGAATATGTAGAGCATAAATATGCACGCATGGAGCTTGCTAATATTCGTGCAGAAAATCGTAAAGCGAAGTAGTTCATCCAAATGAAGTACTCAGTAGCATGGTGTTAATACTTCGTTATTTCATCTTAACTTGCGCTGCGCTTTGCTTGCTCAAGGCAAGTTCCAATGAATCTCCTGATCAGCTATTTAATTTTGCGAGTAAGCATCCAAAACATGCGCCAGCGCTGTTATACAAAAGTGCGTATTTAGGTCATGAGGGTGCGGCACAGGCGCTTTTATCCCTAGCGTTGTCGGGATCAGGGCTACCATTACCGTCTATAGATACGTTTTCATCTTCCTCCTTCACTGAACAAGACAACAGCACATTTGCCAAGCATTTTGTACTAAGCCCTAGCGAGTCTGCATATTGGTTGGCTGAGCTTACAAACCTAAGAAAAGTGCCTTTCGCAACGATTACCCCCACCGCCGCTAGTAGCAACAACGTAATTTCCAATGCAGCCTTTGGCCTCGCGATGCTAGAAACGCGCAAGAGTTTGCAAAAATATTGGTTAAACATGGCGGCTCACAGGGGGCATGCTAAAGCTCAGTTTGAGCTTTCTTTACTATTACAAGACGATAGCAAACGTTTAGCACTACTCGAAAGTTCCGCCAATAGCGATTATCCGGTAGCGGTTGTGACGCTGGCGAAATATTATTATCAAAGGTATTCACCCAGTTTGTTTCAAACCGACAATCAAGCGATACCAACAGCGGGAAAGAAAGTTGAAGCGTACCCTAACAGAATGCATAACAAGGCCCTCAAGTGGTTAACGCGCGCTGCACAATACGACCCACAAAGCGCGTTTTTACTTGCTGGTTTAAAGCTTCGTATGGGCGAACAAGAACGAGCGCAGACATGGTACGAGCAAGCTGCGCTTGGTGGTTATGAAAAGGCGCAAGGCTATGCAAGCGCATTGAGCGAGCATAATACAAAGGCCATTAGCGAGCTTTTTATACGTTCAGTACCGCTAGCAACAAACGAAAAAACTTGCGCACAACAGCTACAGTTTGTCGCTGGCAATATTCATTCCCTTGTACAGGCTAGAGCGTTTAAACAAGCCTTTGAAAATGATCCACGTTTTGAAGGTCTTTCTATTTGTATTAATCCCGTTGCGTGGGTAGCCCCTAGTAAACTTGGCTGCGATTTACCCAAGGTGAGTCAACGGGTGAATTGCGACTTGTCTGCATTTTCTGAAGTGTTATCTACGCCTAACTTTAGCCATTTAGTCGTGTTCTCGCCCTTAGGCAAGGCCTACGTACAAAGGGGCGTGATGTATCTTGATCAAAGTGATGAGTATTCTGTGTTTGTACATGAACTCGCGCATTTTGCCAATTTTGTTGATGAATATGCGCTTTCGCCAGTTTTTGCCCACAAACACTGCCGCATTAGTGATGCGCCGAATTTAATGCTTCAATCACATATTGGTGCGCTCGATAAAAGAAAATTAGCCAGGTGGGAGAGGGCTTTACAACAAGCCAATAGTAAGCAAGAAAATTCAAATGCGCTAAGTTTAAGTCTCGCTGCCAGTCGTACCTGTGAAAATGCTGAATTAACTAGTATTAAACCCAGTGCAGACATCACCTTTTTAGAACATCATGACATTGAGTATATTCCCCCACTTTATTTGACGCTCTGGCAACAAGAGCTAAATAAACAGGCAGGGGAGCTGGCGGTTAGCAAGGAGTTTTTATATTTGGCAAAAATGCGCTTAAAAGCGCAAACTGCTAGTGACTCCACTAGCACCACCAATGCACTCAAGCATTGGTCTGCGCTGAGTTTGCAGGCGCGCGCGAAGAATCTGCCAATGCACGGGCTCGAAAACAGTCTGTCCACATCGCCGTAGCGCCGCAAATAGCCACTGGCATCACGACAAAATTCACGATGGGCACTAACGAAAAAATGTTGACCATAAAGCCAAAGCCAAAACAGCGGCTTTTTTGTTCTAAAAGATGATGCCGCATGGGTTTAAAGCCAATCTTGTGATTATCAAAGGGGTAATCGCAATATTGTATGGCCATCATCCAAGCGTTGAACATAAACCATAATATTTGACCAATCACTGGCAAAATAAAAAATAGCAATAAAAAGCCGAGTGCTCGGGGGATGTAATACACCAGCTTTGACATTTCGCGCCCCAATGTCCGGGGGATGTCTTTTATCGCATCAATTAAGCCTTCATCACCCATATCTTCTTGCAATAAATAGCGTTCGACTTTTTCACTGAGTAAGCCATTAAAAGGCGCGGCTATCCAGTTGGCTAGGGTACCAAAGATTAAGGCAAAGACTAGTAACACAGTAATCACCGCAAGTGGCCAAAGAATGAAAATGAGGGCGTCTTTCAACCAGCCCAAAAAATCGGGTATAAAGGCAATAAGATAATCTACGCTGTACTGAATATAATCTAAGATAAAATAAAAGGCCGTTGAAAAAAGCACGACATTGATAAAAAGGGGAACAAAAACAAAGCGCTTTAGGCCTTTGGTGCGTATAAGTTCAAAGCCTTGAAAGAAGTAACTGATACCGCCACGGTCTTGCATGCAGCCTCCATTGGTGAGTGCAGAAAATAAGGACACGATTCAAAATACAAGTGATAGTATATCGAGCTGTGCGTAAAAAGATAATTTCAATTGTTACTAAGTTTTTCTAGAATATAGAATTGTGAATTACAAGTAAGGAAGCGGGTTTAGTACTCACCACACATGCGTTTAAAAAAGATTCGATTAGCAGGCTTCAAGTCATTTGTTGACCCCACTAATATCCCCTTTCCTGGAGATATGACGGCAGTTGTGGGGCCTAATGGTTGCGGCAAGTCCAATGTAATTGACGCAGTACGCTGGGTGCTGGGTGAGAGCTCGGCAAAAAACTTACGGGGCGATGCGATGACCGACGTCATCTTCAATGGTTCAAGCGCACGTAAACCAGTATCGCAGTGTTCTGTAGAGCTGATATTCGATAATAGCTCAGGCCGAATTGGTGGCGAGTATGCAGGGTATAATGAGCTTTCAGTGAAGCGTGTCGTGACAAAAGAAGCGGTGTCCAGTTATGTATTAAATGGCACAAAATGTCGTCGCCGAGATATTACCGATTTATTCTTAGGTACCGGCTTAGGTCCTAGAAGTTATGCGATTATTGAGCAGGGCATGATATCTAGGTTAATTGAATCTAAACCCCAAGAGCTACGTGTCTTTATTGAGGAAGCTGCGGGTATTTCAAAGTACAAAGAGCGACGCAGAGAAACCTTAAATCGCATCAGTCATACTAAAGATAACCTATTACGCCTAGACGATGTACGCCAGGAGTTAGGGGATCAACTAGCAAAATTAAAGCGCCAAGCGAGCGCAGCGAATCGCTATAAAGAATTAAAAGCGCAGGAGCGAGAGCTAAACGGGCAGCTGGCGACTATTCGATGGTTAAAGCAAAGTCAGCTATTAAGAGAATCTGATGAACGCATAGCTACAGAGCAAGAGAGCCTAGACGCTTTATTGTCGGGTAGAGCCGGCGACGAGTCAGGTTTGCAGGCGCTAAAAAATGATCAATCGGTGTTGAAGCAAGAAATTGCCGACTATCAGCAAAAAATCTATCAATTAGGCAACGAAATCACGACTTTGGAACAGTCCCAGCTGTTCGCAAAAAAACGCGGCAATCAAATCCAAGCGGAGCTACAACAAATAGAGCAGCAAAAGCAGCAGCTAAGCGCGCAATTAAATGCCCTTGAACAAGAAATGGCTGATGTTGAACAAAAAATTCTACAAAACGCGCCAGGAAAACACATTCTTGAGGAGCAGCTGGAAGAGCTTGAACTTAAACTCGAAGAGTATCAGCAAATAAGCGACGACGCCGATGCGAATGCCAAGCAAATGGAGGATCGTTACTATGAATATAAGCAGCTTGTGCAACAAAAGCATAGCCAATTGCAACAAACCCTTAGCTTGCAGCAACGCAGTGAGTCTCGTATTGCAGAGCTCAAAAGTGAATTATCGGAATATGCCGAGCTTGACGAGGCAGCGTTGCACTTGCTTGTTCAAGCCCGTGAGGATTTACAAGCACAGTACCTTGAAATAGAAGCGGCGTGTGGGTCGGTAAGTGCAGTGCTGAGCGAGGAAGAGGCCAATCTTGAAAAATACAGCACAACCTTTGCGATATTTAATACCCGGAGCATTGAACTACAGGCGCAAATAAATGCGCTTAAGACCCTACAAACAGACAACGAAGCGCCTCGGCCGGAACACTTACAAAATGCCATAGAAAGCTGGCAGGCGTTTAACCCGCAACTTGGCTATGAAAAAGTCTTAGAAAGTGCACTGGCGTTTTATCAAGATGCGTTGGTAATTGCCGACCTAAACCTCGAACAAGCCTACACAGCAAGCGAACATGGACATCAAGCTTTATTGCTCGCAGAGCATTTTAGCAAGCTTAAGCGTCCTAAAAGTTTAGCGGCCTGTATCGAACAGGAGTATGTGCCCCATTACTTTAACTCAATACTCGTTGCCCACAGTTTTGATGAGGCAAAAGCGATGTTAGGTAAACTAGCATTCGGTGAAATCGTGATCGCGACCGACGGGCAGATATTTACCCAAGATGTGTATGTTGCAAATGAAAAACAAAGCGATGGAAAAATATCACGCTCGGCAAAAATTAAAGCCTTTGAATCTGAGCTTGAAGAGGTCGTCATCGAGAAAGGTAAGGCTCAAATAAATAAAGAAAGAGCAGAGCAGAGTGTTGCTCACACGCGGACAAGCAAACAAGGTTATGAGACCAGACTTACCCAAAACAAAAATGAACAAGCGCTACTTCAGCGAGATATAGATAATCTTAACAATCAGATGAATCAGCAAAAGTCGCGTCAGCAGCGCATTGAGCAAGATATCAAAAAATATCAAGAGACGCTTAATCAAGAGCAAATGAGCTCAGAAATGTTAGTGGAAGAAATTGAGGACACAAGCATAGAACTAGCGCAATTCGAGGCGCAAAAACTAGATGCGAGCTCCAATCAGCAGGGTATTATGGTGCAGCTTCAGGCTGCTCAAACTCAGTTACAAAGCGTGCAACAACGCCTACATGAACAGGCTTTATCGAATCAAGGGCTGCAAAACAGCCACCAAATATTAACTGAAAAACAAAATAACGCGCGTGCGCAATTAAGTGATAATGAAGAAAAATCCCTGCTACTGCGGGATGAAGCTGAAACTCTATTAATGCCCGCTGACGAACAAGCGCAAAAGCTACAAGACATGCTTGAGGAAAAAGAGCACTTAGCACAAGAGCAACAAAGTAAGCAGGCTGCACTTGATGATATCAATGAAAGTATTGCCACGCTTGAAAAGGGCCAAGTAGGGTTGAATCAACAGATTGATGCAATCAAACAAAGGATTGAGAGTGAGCGTTTGAGTGCGCAAACCTACAAAGTTAAATCGCAGTCATATATTGAACAGCTCAGCACCATGCAATTAAGTGTCAAAGACGTACTCGAAGACTTACCCGAAGACGCGGATGAGCAGGTGTATCAGCAGACTTTAGAAAAAGCCCAAGGAAGTCTGTCACGTCTAGGAGCCGTGAATTTAGCAGCAGTAGAGGAGTATGAGGAACAAGACCAGCGCAAACAGCATTTAGATGAACAAGCTGATGATTTAACTCAAGCGCTAAACACGCTTGAAACCGCCATGCGGAAAATAGATAAAGAAACTCGGACTCGCTTTAAACATACCTTTGATGAAGTGAATGCAGACTTAAAAATGCTTTTTCCGAAAGTTTTTGGTGGTGGCTCGGCGTATTTAGCGTTGACCGACGACGACATGCTCGACACCGGTATTACCATCATGGCGCGCCCGCCGGGTAAGAAAAACAGTACAATTCATTTATTATCGGGTGGTGAAAAAGCCTTAACCGCATTATCATTAGTGTTTGCGATTTTTAGACTAAACCCAGCACCTTTTTGTTTACTCGATGAGGTAGATGCGCCATTAGATGATGCAAACGTTGGGCGTTTCTGTAAACTAGTCTCCCAGATGTCAAAAACTGTACAGTTTATTTACATCACGCATAATAAAGTAGCAATGGAAATGGCGACTCATTTGTGTGGTGTCACCATGGCTGAGCCTGGGGTGTCGCGTATGGTGTCTGTTGACATGGAAGAAGCTTTGGCGATTGCCGAATAACAACAAAAATATAGGTTTGTAATGCAAGAAGAACTTCGTATTGCTTTTTTGGCTATAGGTATCGTGTTTATTATTGGTCTGTTGGCGCATGGCGCATGGACGGTAAGAAAAAATAAACGCGCCAATCGTCCTAATAACTTTAAGGTAACTAGAGGCGGTGAACCTCGTTTTAATCATGAGCAAGGTGATTCTCTAGACGATATCGATGACGACAACATTTACGATGATGTTGGCGTAGGTCAAGCCCGCGTGATCAGCAATAATGGTAGTACAAATAGTCGCGATGAAGCGCATGATGACACGCCAAGTAAACCAATTCCTATTATCTCAACGGATGATTTAATCGCATCTGCGCCTGAGCATAACGCATCCCCAAATGAAGATGATTATCCCTTAACAGGAGAAATTGCATCAGAAACAACGGCATTCAACGCAGAGCAAGTAGAGCATTCGGATATTCAAGTACCCAGTTCAGAAGACAAAGCGCAAAGCGAACAAGACCCTATTATAAGCTCCCCACTTACGCAAGCTGACGATATTAACTTGTCATTAGTCGCCGATTCTGCGACAACGAATGGCGCAACAGACAATTCCACAACAGACAATACCGCAATAAATAGTACGGCAGCAGATAGCCCTGTATATTCTGGCGTAATTACCCAGCCTAAACCTGGCTATGCGAAACATACTAAACAAAGCGAAGATGTTAGCGAAGCTGCGAATATTCCAGCTCCCCCCAATTTCTTATTAAAGAAAACAAATGACGATGCGCCTGAGGCAAAAAGTGACGAAGAGTCGACTGCAGCTGAGCTTAGAGCTGAACCTAAAATCGAAGCACCTGCGCCTGATTTTTCATTAAATGTACAAGAGGGGCCTCAGGCGCCAGAGGAAACAGCTACCGCACAAGATAATAAAGAAAGTAAAAAGCCCGAGGGCGTTGAGAAAGAGCTCAGTTTTGCTGAACAAGCTAAGCGATTTGTGACACGCCGTAAAAAAACCGTGGCCGAAAAAATTCGCAAAGACCCTGTAGTCAAACCCAGTGCAAAAAATAATGACGACCAAATTCGAATTGATTTTGAAAAGGCCAGTCGTATTGAACCGGAGCTAAGCGATTCTGCCCCGGAGTTTGATACAAGCACCGAAACACCTAGCTCTAGTCAGCAAGAAAGTAGCGCAAGCGCAGGCGGTGAGCCAAGTGATGTATTAGTGTTAAACGTAAGAGCGAATGCCGATAACCCCATTAATGGCGCAGCGCTTTTACCGATGCTACTTACCTTAGGCTTTAAGTTTGGTGAGCATGATATTTTTCATCGCCACGTAAACACCAATGGTAAAGGCCCAATTTTGTTCAGTCTCACCAATATGTTTAAGCCAGGCGTATTTGATATCGATAACATTGAAAACTTTAAGACCCAAGGTGTTTCGTTGTTTATGATGTTACCCATTGAAGGTGAAGCTCAGCAGGTGTTTAACATGATGCATAATGCATCAAGAAAAATTGCCGAAGAGTTTGATTGTAAAGTGCTAGATGGTAATAAAGCGCTACTGTCTAAACAAAGCTTACAGCATTACTCGGAGCGTATTCGAGATTTTGAGCGCCGGCGCTTAAGCCGGTAACTACTGTTAATAAGTACTAGCAATAAATAAAAAGCCAAAATGTACTAAGTCAATCCTCCTACATTAATAACGATAGAAAGGCGCATGTCAGACACCTCTTTAGCACAGCAGCATGAAAGTATTAAACGGCAATTAGAAACCTTTGCTCACCAATATTATGTATTAGACGAGCCTACCGTACCGGATGCTGAGTACGACCGTTTAATGCAGGCACTAATAGCCCTTGAAAAACAATCACCGGATTTAAAAACGCCCGATTCGCCAACACAGAAGGTGGGTGGAGCGGTGCTAAGTAAGTTTGAAACGGTGAAGCACGAAGTACCCATGTTAAGCCTTGATAATGGCTTTGAAGATGCTGACTTAGAGGCCTTCGAACAACGTATTTTAGACCGCCTGAATATTAGCGGTGATATTGAGTTCGCTTGTGAGCCAAAGCTAGATGGGCTTGCTGTATCTATAATGTATGAAAATGGCATTCTAACCCGTGCAGCGACTCGGGGAGACGGTCAAAGCGGTGAAAATATTACCGAAAATGTGAAAACCATCGCCAATGTGCCCCTTCGACTTAAAGGTGACAAGCTACCGCAGCGTCTTGAAGTGCGCGGAGAAGTGTTTATGCCGAAGAAGGGCTTTGATGCACTAAACCAAGCGCAAAAAGAAAAACATTTAAAACCTTTTGTTAATCCGCGTAACGCAGCAGCAGGCAGTTTACGACAGCTTGATTCTAAAATTACTGCCAACAGACCACTGCGTTTATATGCGTATTCTGTTGGCGTTATTGAAGGTGGTGCGATTGCTCAGCTCAACACTCATTCGGATCGTTTAGCGGCGTTGGCTAGTATGGGTTTGCCCCTGTGCAAAGAGACCGATACCGTGGTGGGAGCGCAAGATTGCATTGCTTATTTTAATAAAATCGGAAAAATGCGCGACGATTTAAGCTACGACATCGACGGCGTGGTATTCAAAGTTAACCAGCTAAGCTTGCAAACCCGACTCGGCTTTATTGCCAAGGCACCGCGTTGGGCTCTTGCACAAAAATTTCCGGCGCAAGAAGAAATGACCGTATTACAAGCGGTGGAGTTTCAAGTTGGACGCACCGGCGCAATAACACCGGTTGCAAGACTTAAACCTGTATTTGTGGGTGGCGTAACGGTATCTAATGCGACGCTGCATAATCAAGATGAAATTCAGCGTTTAGGCGTAAAAACTGGCGATACTGTGATCATAAGGCGTGCAGGGGATGTGATACCGCAAGTGGTGTCTGTAGTGCTTGAAAAACGTCCAGACTCTGCCCAAGACATTATATTTCCTGCTCATTGTCCTATTTGCGAGTCTCACGTTGAAAAACTTGAATCAGAGGCAGTGGCAAGATGCACAGGAGGCTTAGTATGTTCTGCGCAGCGTAAAGAGGCTATTAAACACTTTGCGTCACGTAAAGCCCTAGATATTGACGGCTTGGGCGATAAGTTAGTTGAACAGTTAGTAGAGCAAAATTTGATTCAAAACCCAGCGGATTTGTTTGAGTTAACCCTTTCTCAGCTCACATCTTTGGAGCGTTTTGGCGATAAATCAGCGGTCAATTTATTGCGTGCATTGGATGTCGCGAAAGAAACTACCTTAGCTAAATTCCTATACTCACTGGGTATTCGCGAGGTAGGTGAGGCCACTGCGCGTAATTTGGCGATGCACTATTTGGATTTGGAATCGGTAATGTCAGCGACCCATGAAAGCCTAATTGAGGTGCAGGATGTAGGAGAGATTGTTGCGCATCATATTCATGAATTTATGAAAGAGCCTGCCAACAGACTGATCATAGAAAAGCTACAAAACGTAGGTATTACGTGGCCATCGATTGAGCTCGCACCATTAGAGCAGCAACCTTTTGCAGGGAAAACCATTGTGCTTACCGGTAGCTTATCGCAAATGGGAAGAAGTGAAGCAAAAGGACGTTTGCAAGAGCTAGGGGCAAAGGTATCTGGCAGTGTTTCAGCAAAAACCGATTTGCTGATAGCCGGTGAAAAAGCCGGTTCAAAGTTGGCTAAAGCAACTGATTTAGGTATCGAAATTTGGGATGAACAGGCCTTAGTTGATTTTTTAGCGAGTAGATAAGCCTTAGGCCGCTTTTAGTAAGGTTCTGTTCCCTTTAGCTAGCTTTCACGTAACTAATTAAACTTATGCTGAGCTGTCTTCGCGCATACACTTACCAATATTGAGATATATTACATGGATTTAGTGGTTTTTGATTTGGATGGCACTTTATTAAACAATGCCTCTGAAATCTCGAGTTTTACCCGAGAGACTTTGCTGTTACTAAAAGATAAAGACATCGCTTATACCGTTGCGACTGGGCGTACTATGTTGTCGGCGAGTAAAATTATTGAGGGCCACGATTTTAATTTACCGCATATTTACAATAATGGCGTGACCGTATGGGAGCCCCAGCGTCGCCAGTTAAGCCTGACTAACGTGCTTAACAACACTGAGATAAATGAGATTATTGCAAAAGCGTTATCCCATAATATCACCCCTTTTATAAACGCAATTGGTGCGAGCAGTGACCAAGAGCACCATCATCAAATATTCCATTCACCGACCCGGCATCAGGTCGAAAAAGACCTTGTAGAGAAGTATTTCAAACGCACCCATGCCACGCTTTTACCCCTCACTGCCCTGACACCTGATACTGAGGTTACCAATATTAGTATGATTGGCGATGCCGCGCCCATTCAGCAAATGTGGCAAGAACTTAACTGTCATGATGAACTCGTGGCATATTCTGGTATTGCATTAGAGGGTGCACAATTTAGATGGATGGATGTTCATCACCGGCGTGCAAATAAAGGCAGTGCGGTGGTGGCTTTAAAAGATGAATTAGGTGCAAAGAATATCATTTGCTTTGGCGATGGTGAAAATGACTTAAGTATGTTTGCCCTTGCCGATGAGGCTTATGCGCCAGACAATGCAAGAGCGGAAGTGAAAAAGTCTGCCTCGGCGGTTATTGGCCATCATCACGATGATGGTATTGCGCACTTTTTGCGAGAGCGTTTTTCGCTTTAAGTTACCCTTTTATAAGGGGGCAAACACCCTCTATTTATTTAATGGTTTTTCGCCGCGGCGCGCACGCCATGCTTTATTCACCGACCAACGCCATACGCCGTCTAGTCCGAAATAACCAATTGCTCCTGCCACAACCGAACAAATCAAACAGCCCAATAAAAAAGCTGGTCCTATGGTATTGATAGATTCAATTACCCAACGCCAACTCAATTCAAAATGAAAGTTTGTCATTTCAGTCCCAAGTACAGTACTGCCAACTAAATAAGCCCCGTAGAATATGGGGGGCATGGTAATTGGATTGCTTATCCATACTGTGGCAACCGACAAAGGGAGGTTTACGCGCAATGCTATGGCTGCGGCTGCCGAAAGGAACATTTGAAAAGGCACCGGCCAAAAAGCAAAAAACAAACCTAAGCCAAACGCGCCTTTAGCGGAGCGGCGGTTAAGATGCCACAAGTTAGGATCGTGCAAAAGCGAACCGAAAATCTGCAAGGATTTAGTCGTCTTTACCTTATTAAAATCAGGTAGAAATCGCTTAATAAATTTTCTTGGCATAGTCTCTTTTAAGCTTGGAGCAGTAATTGACATCCACCGACAAAACACTTGCGGGGTTCATCTGCGTATTTGCGAGTAGCGCGCTGTGGCCTCAGTTGCCCCACATTGCTCTACTTATTGCCTCTATAGTAATGCTTGCGTGTACTTGTGTCATTAGCAGTCGCGTCATTAGTTCTCATGTAACCAATATATCGACCATTACAAAAGGAGCATTACTCGGCTTTATTTGGGCGACGATTATGGGCTATTGGTATACGACTTGGCAACTAGCACCGCAATTATTTAATGAAAATCTAATCATTGAAGGGCAAGTTAGTACAGTGAGCAGTGGTGTAGGGATTGAAAAGAGTGCAGACACTTTGCTTAAAAACCAAAACGAAAAAGAAAGCACTGCCCGGTTTAATATGTCCTTAACACAAATAGGGAAGTTTTCGAGCTGGATGCAGCCTACAGTGAGTCTTAGTTGGTACGATGCGCCCTTCATACCAATGCAAGGTCAGCGTCTTCGGCTTTTGGTCAACTTAAAAGCCCCCAACGGCTTGGCAAACCCGCATAGTTTTCATTACCAAACGTGGTTAGCTAGTCAAAATGTTGTGGCTACGGGACATGTACGAAATAGCCCTAGTAATGCCTTAGTGGATGCAAGAATAAGCTTACGTCAGCGCAGTGTGACAGCGCTTGGCGCTCTAGAACTCTCTCACGAGGGCTGGTTGCAAGCTTTAAGTTTTGGCTATCGCTCAGATTTAAGCGCAGAGGATTGGACGCTATTACAAGGCAGTGGAAGCGCCCACTTGTTTGCGATTTCAGGACTGCATGTATCTATCGTCTTTGCTTATTGTATCTTTTTGTTCGCAAGGCCTTTGGCTCTGTTATTAGGACTTGTTCAATCTCCCCAATTCCACTTAAGTAAAATTGTAGGGGGGAGCGCCGCTATTGTGTGTTTACTATATGGTTATTTGGCGGGATTTCAGGTGCCCGTATTACGTGCGGTGTTAGCATTATTGTTATGGGTCTACTTAAATTCCACAGGTTCGCACTGGCGTATGCCCTCGGTATTATTGTATTTATTGGCTGCATTTTTTATTTTGTTTCCGTTTTCAATATTATCAATAAGCTTTTGGTTTAGTTTTTCGGCGGTGTTGAGTATTTGGCTATTTGTATGGCGCTTTATGCCCAATAGCAGGCTGTCATTTACTGATAAACTCAAGTACGGCTTGTATTTGCAGTTATGGTTATCGATTATCACATTGCCACTTACTCTATACATTTTTCAGCAATTACCATTATTTGCCCTGTTTGCAAATATGCTACTAGTGCCTTGGGTGAGTGTCGTGATTGTGCCGCTTTGCGTATTAGCTAGCACAGCAATGATGGCTCATTTTTATTTCGCTAGCCCCGCTCAAATATACGAGCAACTATTTACGTGGGCAGACCAAGCAATGGTGCCGACCTTATGGATAATGCAAAAAACTGTTGATGCAACAAGCACGCTGTTAAAAGAGCAAAATCTTATACAACATATAAGACTCGAGTTTTTTAGTTTAAGTGCGTTAATTTTAGTACTACTTGTGTGCATACTTCCGTTTTTGCATCTAAAAAAGTGCCTACTTTTTTGTATTTTCACAAACCTTCTCGTTAAGAGTTATGCAAGCCCACCGAGTGAACAAAAACTTGTGATATTTGATGTTGGGCAAGGTAGCGCGGCCTTATTTACTAAAAGGGATGAAAAGGGTCATAGTGAATCGTGGTTATTCGATACCGGAGCGAGTTTTCGTTCAGGTTTTTCCATGGTTCAGGCGGTCATTTTACCGTATCTAGCGCATTATCAAATTACTACCTTAAATAAGGTATTCTTGAGCCATTTAGATAATGACCATGCGGGTGGTATCAATGTAATTGACGCGCAGGTCAGCATTGACGAATTGCTTACACCACAGCATGGCTGTGTACGTGAGAGCTTCAGTGAAAATGAAACTTCTTTGGGCAATATTAAACTAGAGGTGTTGTGGCCATTTTCGGCGCAACATGGGCAAGATAACGCACACAGCTGTGTGGTGAAACTTTCGGTTAACCAGATGTCTATATTGTTTGCAGGCGATATTGAACATGCGCAAGAACAGCAAATCCTCAATCGATATCACGACACTGATACCTTAGCCGCAAATATCCTGATCGTGCCGCATCACGGTAGCCGCACATCGTCAACTAAAGCCTTTATTGATGCAGTCGCTCCTGAATATGCGGTATTTTCTGCGGCGAAGCCTAATCGCTGGGACTTTCCCCATCCACAAGTGTTGCAACGGTATCGCGATGTGGGCAGCCGTATTTTACAAACGGGGGAGCATGGCTCTATTGAATTTACCTTTAACAACAATACGATAACTCAGCGCGCTTATCGCAAAGACATCTATAATCGCTGGTATTTTAAAGCGCCAAATTAGCCATATTGGATTAGCATCAGGTATACTTTATGAATTATGTTATTGATAACATCAGTGCTGATGTAAAAATGCACGTGGATACAAGTAATCATTTTATCGATTATCCTTGTCAGACCGCGAGCACTAAGGAGCCCAATGGAAGTTTCGGCGTCTAAGCCAAGCAGTAAGCCTATTAGTAAGTCGATTATTCGGCGTTTTATGCGTTACCTACGCCCTTATAAAGGGCTTTTCTTAATCGCTATTTTTGGCATGATAGGCTACTCAGCTATCGATACCTTTGTATTGATGCAGCTCCAACCCCTCATTGACGAAAGTCTAAACAGCGGTAATTACACCTACCTAAAATTGGCGGCCTACTTTATTGTGCCAATTTTCTTTCTGCGTGGCGTGTTTAACTTTATGGGCACCTACACCTTAGAATATGTAGGTACTAAAATTGTAATGACTATGCGTCAGCAATTATTCGATAAGTACATCCATTTGCCCATTGAGTTTCACGACCACAATAGTAGCGGCACGCTTATCTCTAAGATCATTTACGATACCGAACAGGTTCGAAATGCGGCAGGTAAAGCCTTTTTAACCTTGATACGTGAAGGTGCATTAGTGGTAGGGCTGTTATCAGCGATGTTTTATTATTCGTGGCAATTGTCCCTTATCTTTTTGCTTATAGGCCCTCTCGTTGCGGTTATTGTCACCTTTGTGAGTAAACGTTTTAGAAAGGTCAGCCGAGCGATTCAACAAGCGATGGGCTCACTCACATCGTCTATTGAACAGGCGGTAAAAGGACATAAAGTGGTATTAATGCACGACGGACAAGACCTCGAGTCTACTCGCTTTGCCAAGCGTAATAATCAAAACCGTCAGCAAACTATGAAGCTAGTTACCTCGCAAATTTTGAGTGTGTCGAGTATTCAGGTGATTGCGTCTATTGCACTGGCCTTTGTACTCTTCTTTGCCAGCACGCCAGCCATGGTTGAGCAGCTTACCGCGGGAATTTTTATCAACGTGCTGGTATGTATGGTGATGCTGTTAAAACCACTTAAGCAGCTCACTACAGTCAATACCGAATTTCAAAAGGGCATGGCGGCTTGTGTCAGTATTTTTGAGATACTCGATGAGCAAGATGAAGCCGATAACGGCATCATTGACGTAGAGCGTGCCAGTGGTCAGGTGAGTTTTAAAGATGTGACTTTTACCTATCCAACAAAAGAAGAAGCCGCGCTTAAAAGCGTTAGCTTTGACGTAAAGCCCGGGCAAACCATTGCCTTAGTAGGACGTTCGGGTAGTGGTAAGTCGACTATCTCTAATTTGTTAACCCGTTTTTACAGCCCTGATTCAGGCGTTATCGCCCTCGACAATCAAGACATACAAAACATTAAATTGCGCGCCTTGCGTAAGCAATTTGCGCTGGTATCGCAACAAGTGACACTGTTTAACGATACGATTGCGAATAATATTGCCTACGGGAAACAAGGCGAAGTTAGTCGAGAGGATATTATTCGAGCGGCGGATATTGCTTATGTGACTAACTTTGTAAATAAGCAGTCAGAAGGTTTTGATACCGTTGTTGGCGAGAATGGCTTGATGCTTTCAGGCGGTCAGCGTCAACGTATTGCAATTGCCCGTGCGATATTGGCCGACGCGCCAATTTTGATTTTAGACGAAGCGACCTCTGCGTTAGACACTGAGTCAGAAAAATTCATTCAAACTGCATTAGACGAATTACAAAAATCTAGGACCAGTATTGTAGTTGCCCATCGCTTGTCGACCATAGAAGCTGCTGACCTAATTTTGGTAGTGGAAGATGGCGAAGTGGTTGAATCGGGTTCACATCAGGACCTACTTGAAGCTGATGGCATGTATGCTCAGTTGCATAGCATGCAGTTCTCTGGATAGCGTAAAGTGAGCCTACAGAAAGTGTGGTATGGCAGTGCAAAAGAGATGCCTTTATGGGCTTATTTGCTGCTGCCTTTACGCCTTTTGTTTTGGCTGATTACCAGTGTAAGAAGGCGTTTGTACGCGCGTAATATGCTGTCACAGTATCAGAGTAAATTACCGATTGTGATTGTCGGGAATATCAGCGTTGGCGGTAATGGCAAGACGCCTTTAGTGCTAGCATTGGTGCAGTATTTTCACCGGCACAATGTAAAATGCGCAATACTGTCACGTGGTTATGGCGGTTCGCAAAAGTATTTCCCTTATAGAGTTACAGCTACCGATAGCCCTCAGTTAGTTGGCGATGAGCCAGCGTTGATGGTACAGCGCCTAACCAATGGTTCTGGCGCGCCTGCGGCAGGTAGTGTTAATTTAGTGATTGATCCCCTGCGCGCTAGAGGTGCAAAATTCATTGAAGCGAACAGCGATGCACAAGTGATTATATGTGATGACGGTCTACAGCACTATGCATTAGCAAGAGACATTGAACTTTGCGTGATGGACAAGCGCGGGATTGGTAATGGTTGCTTGCTCCCTCAAGGGCCATTAAGGGAGCCGAAAAGTCGCTTAAGGTCGGTAGATTGGATCATTTATAATGGTCATGGTGCTAGTGAAATAGACGCCTTACAAGGCCTCAATACAGCGGTTCAAGAAATGCATTTAGCGCCGAGCCTTTGGAAAAAGGTCAACAACGGTGAAGAGCTTGAATTAAATGCTGGGATAGAGATGTTTTCAAAGGCGGGCACTATTGCCGCACTTGCGGGGATTGGCGACCCGAATCGATTTTTTACTAGCTTGAATGGTCTTGGATTGAGTATACACGAGCAACGTTCCTTACCCGACCATCATGCCTTTAGCCCCGCTGATATACCTGATGCCAACATTGTATTGATGACTGAAAAAGACGCCATAAAGTGCAAAGACTTTGCAGCTGATAACTGCTGGTACTTACAAGTTGATGCAAGTATTTCTGAGGGGTTTTATCAAGCGTTATTTGCTAAGGTCTGTGCAGTTATTGACAATAACAAGATAAACGCTACACATTAATTGAAAAAGCGAGACACCATGACTTTTAATAAAAGACTTTTAGATATTATTGCTTGTCCTATATGCAAAGGAAAATTAGTCCTGCATGAGACCGCGATTAATGATAATGATGAAGAAAGCTCACAAACATTGGCAACACTTGAACTGATATGCCGATTCGACCGTCTCGCGTTTCCAATAGATGAGGGTATCCCCGTCTTACTTGAGAGCGAGAGTAGAGCAATCAGTTTAGAAGAGCTAGAACAGGTCAAAGCCCATGACTGATTTTACGGTAGTCATCCCGGCGCGATTTGCCTCTACTCGTTTTCCCGGTAAGCCTCTTGCTGTAATTGGCACAAAGCCTATGTTACAGCATGTGCATGAACGTGCTATCGAAGCGGGTGCTAGCAAAGTGGTCATTGCTACTGATGACTTACGAATTGAACAAGCAGCAAGGGCGTTTGGCGCAGAAGTTTGCATGACTTCAGATAAACACCAATCTGGCACCACACGTATTGCTGAGGTGATTGAAAATACTGGAATTGGAAACGATGAAATTGTAGTGAATGTGCAAGGTGATGAACCCTTCATTCCACCAGAAAACATTCGTCAAGTGGCCGACAATTTAGCTAAACATACAGAATATCCAATGGCGAGTCTGTGCTATCCCATCGAAGATGCCGCAGATGTATTAAATCCAAATGTGGTGAAAGTAGTTAAAAGCAAAAATGGGCGGGCGCTTTACTTTTCAAGAGCGCCGATTCCATTTTCTCGTGGCTCAATGACTCAAGACGATACCGGAAGACTTGTACAAAATGAGTGGACACTACAAGCCCAACAACTGTATTTAAGACACATTGGAATATATGCTTACAGAGCTGAATTTGTATTGAAATTCAGTGAAATGGGTAACAGCGAACTAGAGGCATTTGAATCGTTGGAGCAATTGCGCGTATTAGAGCATGGACACAACATTCATATGGATATTGCAAGCGGCGCGCCACCACATGGGGTTGACACGCCAGAGGACTTAGCGAAGTTAAATCAGTCTTGCTGATCAGAAACTACCGCCCACATGTCGTGCTCGTCGGTATGGATAATTTCTACCCATACCCGCTGACCGACGTGTAGGTCGTGTACGTCGTTAAGGTGAATGACTCCATCAATTTCAGGGGCTTCTCCAAAGCTTCTAGCGATTGCGCCTTCACTATCAACGCTATCGATAACCACGTTATATTCATTGCCAATTTTGGCCTGCAAACGGGCGTAACTGATTTTTGATTGCACTTCCATGAAACGTCGCAGACGCGATTCTTTAACATCTTCGCTGACAGGGTCTGGCAACATGTTCGCAGTAGCACCTTCAACAGGTGAGTATTTAAAACACCCCACGCGGTCGAGTTGAGCATCTTCTAAAAAGTCTAATAGCTCTTCAAATTCTTCTTCGGTTTCACCAGGAAAGCCCACAATAAAGGTAGAACGAATCACCAAATCAGGACACATTTCGCGCCACTTTTGTATGCGCTCTACGGTGCGCTCCGCGCTGCCAGGGCGCTTCATTAGGCGCAAAATTCGTTTGTTTGCATGCTGAAATGGAATGTCCAAATAAGGTAGTATCTTACCTTCGGCCATTAAGGGAATTAGGTCGTCCACATGAGGGTAGGGATATACATAATGTAGGCGTACCCACATATCCATATTGCCTAGCTTTTCACATAGCTGCTGCATATGGGTTTTGACCGGCATACCGTCCCAAAAGTCAGTTTTGTATTTAACATCCACGCCATACGCACTGGTATCTTGGGAAATCACGAGTAATTCATTTACACCAGCGGCTTTTAAGCGTTTTGCTTCTCCTAATACCTCGCCCACCGGGCGGCTTACAAGGTCGCCACGCATAGAGGGAATTATGCAAAAAGTACAGCGGTGATTACAGCCTTCGGAGATTTTTAAATACGCAAAGTGCTTTGGTGTTAACTTAATACCGTGATCCGGCACTAAATGCAGAAAGGGATTATGCGCAGGTTTTGGCAGATGCTCGTGCACTTGCTCCACGACTGATTCGTATGCATGGGGGCCGGTAATGGATAAAACGTTAGGATGAACTTGGCGAATTTCGTCCTCTTTTACGCCTAAACATCCGGTCACAATCACTTTGCCGTTTTCAGCTAATGCCTCGCCAATCGTATCTAATGATTCTTGCACGGCTGAATCAATAAACCCACAGGTATTTACAATCACCAGTTGCGCATCGTTATAGGTCGGCACAACATCGTAACCTTCGGTTCTTAATTGAGTAAGAATGCGTTCTGAATCCACTAGGTTTTTAGGACAGCCTAGAGAGACAAATCCCACTTTAGCGCCGCTGTCATGATTCATGTCTTTTTGCTCAGTGAGCACGCGAATAGGGGTTTCAAGCGTGGTCGACTGTTTGATGTCTGTGTCAGATGCAGGGCTGTACTGCTTTACGGTCATGCCAATGTGTCCATGATCAACTAAATTGCGCGGATTATAGCGTATTTAGCGCCAAGCAACACAGAACAAATTACGCTATTTCATACTAGGATTTGTCTATTCCCCCTTTTTTTAAGCGTAGGGCTTTGTTGGCAATATTATCTTTGTACTTTTGCAATGGGGTGGGCGGTGCTTGCGTATCGTCAAATTGCAGTGGTTTTTTGACAAAACTGACTAAATCCTCGGCAGGTAGCGGTTTAGCAATATAATAGCCTTGCGAAAAGTCTGTACCTAAGGCCTTTAAGGCATTTAGTTGAGCAAGAGATTCAATGCCTTCAGCGGTGACCTTCATTCGAAGGCTTTGGCCTAAGGCCACTGTTGCTCTGACGACTTCTAGCGCATCTTCATTGATATTTCCACTCGGTGTGTTATCAATTGCGTCAATAAAGCTGCGGTCAATCTTAATATGCTGCACTGGTAATTGATGCAAATATGCGAGAGAGGAATAACCGGTGCCAAAATCATCAATCGCAAGTTCAACATCACGGGTAATGATTTCATCTAATAGATGCTTAATGTGTTCAGTATTTTCAATCAAGGCAGATTCGGTAAGCTCTAGCTTTAAATATTTGCCCTCCAAACCCGAACGATAAAGTATTTCGTCAAGGATCCCAAGAAACTCGTCTCCCTTGAGTTGATTTGAGGAGAGGTTTACTGACACAGTTAGTTGGTCTAGGCACTCAAATAACTGCCATTGCCTGAGTTGCTCACATGCGGTTTTGAGTACCCACTTACCAATTTCTACAATTAAGCCGGTTTCTTCGGCCATTGGAATGAAGATATCAGGACGTATGTTACCGCGCGTCGGGTGCTCCCAACGGATGAGGGCTTCACAACCGCTAACCTTATTCGTATTAAGGTCTAGCAGGGGCTGATATACAACGTAGAACTCTTCGTTGCTCACGGCATTACGTAAATCTGCCTCTAACTCAGATAGTTCCAGTGTAACTTTACGCATTTCTTTATCAAATATTTTGAACTTACCCTTACCATCTTGCTTTGCATTATACATAGCAATATCGGCATCTCTTAAGGCTCCAGTAACAGCAGTATAGGATTTATCGACATGCACAAGTCCTACACTCATCTGAAAGTGAATGGTGAGTTTATCGAGCTCAAAGGGCCTTTTAAAGGCGTTAATAATTTTTTCACCTAGCGTTTCTAAGTCACTTGGTTTATGAATATTTTCGGCAACTACGGTGAATTCATCCCCTCCAAGGCGCGCAGCATATTGATTGTCCGATAGCAGTTTAGATAAACGCATGGCACTTGCGATTAACAATTCATCACCTACGTTATGTCCATGCGTATCGTTGATTTGTTTAAATCGATCACCGTCTAAAAAGAGCAATGCAAAAGGTACAAATTGCCCGTTTCTATTTTTGCTAATGAGAGAATTAAGGCGTTTAATCAACCATTCACGATTAGGCAAACCGGTTAATGCGTCGTGAAAGGCGAGATGAAAGAGTTTTGTTTCAGCGACTTTTCGCTCGTTAATTTCTACTTGCAACTCTTCAGTGCGCTGGCTAACTCTTTGTTCAAGCTCAGTATTGAGTTTAGCAAGAGAGTCGCTGGTGTATTTTAGTTCAGAGGCATATTCATTTAGTTGTTGTGTTTTTTCTTCCACCTTTAATGTTAAGGCTTTTTCGCGACTTGCGAGAAGCGATATTCGCCATTTTGTAAAGCCGTAAATACTTAGTACAAATAAGCTAATAAGTAGGAGTGCGGCCCACCATGTTCGCCACCAAGGCTGCAAAATACTGAAGCTAAATGTATCGCCTTTGCTATCCCAAACATTGCTACTATTGGCGGAATAAAGCTCAAAGGTATATTCCCCTGGGGGCAAATTATCGAACTTAACAAACCTCTCGTTTGCGCCTATGTAGGTAAATTCCCTCTGCCATCCTGTTAAACGATATTTAAACTTATTATATTGCGGGTGCACGAAGCTCAGTGCAGTGAAGTAAAACTTTACATTATTTAAGTCATGATTTAACGCTGGAACATTTTTGTTAGGTATTGATTGCGTTGGATTAAAGATTTTATTGTTTAAGCCCTCTTGCTCGGTCACTTCGACTTTTGTAACTTGTGTCGAAGGTGGCATTGTATTGATTCTTATATCATTGATATCGACAATGTTCACGCCGCGTTTATTTGGAATGTACAGACTGTTACCAACTCTTGTGATTTCGCCATGTGTACTTAACGCATCACTCACAAGGCCATCACGTTCAAAGAAAGATATGACCTTGTTTGTGTCTAGATAAAGGATAGACAGGCCCTTTTCGGTCGCAATCCAAAGACGCTTAAACTCATCTCTATACAAATAATTTATTGCGTTATCTGATAATCCATCTTCTTGAGTATATCGTTGACTCGTATCCGATATCGCATTGTATTTAATCAAGCCATTAGTGGTCGCAATCCATATCTGTTCCATGGACTCGACTAACACATAATATAAACGGTCAGTTTCAAGGCGAAATAGGGAGTGAAAACGCATCGTGCTCAAATCAAGGTACTCTAATGAGCTTTGGCCAGCGATAAACAGTTTGTTTTCGAATAGCTGTAAATGCGTGATTTCAGTGTTGTTGATATTAGCTTTCCCCCCACGTACTTTATGAATAAAGTTAGTAAACGTATTCGTTTTATAATCAAAATACTGTAGCCCAAACCCCCAAACGGAAAGCCAAAGTCCGTGTTGCTTGTCGGGCAAAACAAAAAATACATTATTACCTGCGAGTGTTTTATCTGCAGCTAAGCTTGGGTTGTGCTTAAAGCGCTCAACGCTTAAGGTCTGAGGGTTGACTCGATTGATGCCACCTGCCCAAGCGCCGGTCCAAATCATACCGGAGGGATCTTCAGCGATTGAGATAATCGCGTTCGACGAGAGAGTGGAACTGTCTAAAGGGTCGTGTTTGAGGTTTTCAAAATCGCCATTGATGTGATTGAATATGTTAATTCCGCCGCCGTCCGTAGCAAACCATATATCCCCATTTTCACGGGCTACACCATCGAAAGTATGTGGAAAAATATCGCTTTCGCTTAAATTTATTTTATCGCTTAGGCGTTCAAAAATTTCCAAGTGTGGGCTTATTCTGAATATTCCATAGTGATTGGACGATACCCATAACGAACCATCGCTGCCTTCGGATATATCTTCAATGGTAGCAAAAGGTAAGCGCCCATGTTTGTCAATGGCCGACTTATGACAGACAAATTCAACCTGCTCGTGGACAAACACACACAGGCCTTGCTTTTCCAAACCTACCCAAACATTAAATTTTTCATCCACATACATAGTGGTAACATCACTAGTAGGAAGCCCCTTAGCACCCTTTTCAACTGAATGAATCGTGTGTTTGAAGCTTTTAGTGTCTAATTGAAGTAAGCCTTCAGGAGTGCCAAGCCATAATTGTGAGCGACTTTCGTCAATGGCTATATCTCGAATAATAACGACTCGAAAAAGTTTGCTCAGAGGCGTAGGGATAATGTCTAACGTGTGTGTAGCTATGTCAAAGCGAATTAAACCATCATCGGCGACCATCCAAAGCGCATGTTGAGATGCTTCGTATGCGAGTCCATGTACTAGATTCGATGTTAAACCTAGCGTGGTTAAGTCGAAGACGTCTAAAACTTGCATTGAGTCGGCATTGAAGCTGCTGAGTCCTTTGCCAGTGTCTATGAACCAAAGCAAACCGTCGCTGTCCTCAATCAGGCCGTTAACTTTCTCGGAATAACCAATATCAACGCGCACTAAATCCTGCACATCATAGTCAAACCGATAAAGGCCTTGTGCACCTACCCAGATATTTTTTTCACGGTCGGTAGTTATAAACACATCACCGTTGTTAGTATGGTTACTTACGTTTTGTTCCAAAGGTAATTCAAAAGTTTCGTAGGTGTAACCGTCGTAGCGCTTAACATCTGTGCTACTCGCAATCCAAATATGTCCGGTTTTATCTTGTTCACTTTGGCGTATAAATATTTTCTGGTTGTCTTGCGATAAAAAGGCGGGTATTGCTCTAAAATTAACTAAGTTTTCAAATTCATTGTTTACCGTGCTGGCGTTTTTTGCATAGGCTGAAATCAGCAGTGACAATAACATACACAGCATTACAGATTGCAGAACGATGAACCGTTTGTTTAATCGCAGTAGTGTGGCTAGCTGAGTATTTATCATATTAGGCTTTGGTTTAAATGTATTTGATGGCATATAAAACTATGGTTAAGGCTTTATCGGCTCTGGGCCAATAATAATGAGCACTTTGCATACGAGATTATATAAACCTTGGTTGGCGAAATATAATTGCGTATGATTCGGTCTGTTTCTATTGTTCAGCTGATGTAAAAAAATCGTGTGATGGGAATGTTCTATTTAATAAATCGGTAAAATCTCGCGCGGTTCTTTTGCTAAAAACAATAACGATAACCAACCTTATATAGGGATATGACCATGAAACTTTCAGCAACACTGATAAAACGATTTGCCCCGGTAGCTATGATTGCAGCGCTATGCACAACGGGTTTAGCAACAAGCGTATATGCTCACGATGGCAATGAAGTCCTAGCTGGCGTTGTGCTCGACAGAGACGCCGAGCAACGCGCGCGTGATACGAGTCGTCATCCGGTGCAAACCTTGTCTTTTTTTCACGTTTGGCCTGATATGGCAGTCGCCGAAGCTTTGCCTGGTGGCGGTTGGTATTCCAAAATCTTGGCAGACTACTTAGGGCCAGATGGCGCCCTCTATGGTATCAATTACAACAAAAGCATGTGGCCTATGTTTGGGTTTTTCACGCCGGAGCGTATTGAAGAAATGTCTGCGCGCACTGCCGCCTTTCCAAATTTGGTCAGCGAATTAAGTGACAGCGGAATTACGACAGGTGGTTTTACCTTCGACTCCGCCCCGAAGTCACTTAATGCTACGCTCGATAGAGTACTTTTTGTTCGCGCCCTGCACAATCTTGCGCGCTTTGAAGGACAAGCGGGAACCTTAACCGAAGCCTTGCAACTGTCTTTTGATTTGCTTAAACCCGACGGCATGGTAGGTGTTGTGCAGCATCGAGCACCTGAAAGTGCAGATGATAAATGGGCTGATGGCAGCGCCGGCTACTTAAAGCAAAGCTTTGTGATTAGCGCTTTTGAAGAGGCGGGCTTTGAGCTAGTCGCGCAGAGCGAAATCAATGCCAATGAAAAAGACCAGCCCACTACTGACGACATTGTATGGCGTTTACCTCCAGGCTTGAATGGTTCGGCCGACGATCCACAGAAGCGCGCTGCAATGCAAGCTATCGGCGAGAGCGACAGAATGACGTTATTGTTTAAGAAAAAGGGTGCTGAGGTAACATTTCATTAATGACAGCTAACATAGCAATCTTAATATCAACGAAGGAGCGTCTGCGGGCGCTCAGCAATTGCACGTATTGTTATGCCACTTAAGTTTCCCTTGCATCATTACGATGAAGCAGGGCGCTTAAAACCGCCTGCTTTGCTGTATGTATATTTGTTGTTTTTGTGCAGAGGATTTTTGTTATTGATTATCTCTTTGTCGTTTAGAGAAGATAGCAGTCGCATGATGACCTTGTTTTACCCCAATAAATGGGACTTTTATTGGTCGTTATTGCCCACTGTACCGGCAATGATTATCTTGGCCTTGTTCAGTCAGCGCTCCAAGTTATGGCAAGGTGGATATTACGCATTATTTAAAGTGATACCTAGTTTATTTGTACTAGCTCTGTTGGCCGATATTGCAGTACAACTGAGTATCCTCTCTAGAATTGATTTCAGCTTTTCTTTTACGCACGGGTTGTCTATTGTGATTGCATTTACTGGCCTTGCATATGCCCTAAAAAGCCGTCATATGAAAGACCTACCAGTTGATTGGTCTCGCACTGACTAATTTAGTTAGTATTGGCCGCAAGCGCTTGGTCAAAATATTCTTTGATTTTAATCTCTGGGTTTTTTACTAATTTGTCGTAACATATACCGGCGAATGCATAGGATTTATCTTTGTTCACCAAAAATATGCTTGGCGCTTCAGGTACCGAGGTGTCGTAATGCCATGTGCCACCGGCAAGCTTTCTAAAAACCTCACCTGTGTATGCACCAAACATATTACATATCGTAAATACGGCCTTATCTTCTAAACTTTGTGCCGGATAGGTAGTAATGAACTTCTCTATGGTGGTATCTACCAGCGCAATACTCTCAATAGAAAGGTCAAGGGTGATATTAAACTCTTCTTTAGCTGCATCCACTGCGTCTGCTGCGGTTTCGAGCATTAATGTGTCAAGTTCTTGTTGTAACATCAATTTTCACTTGTGAGTAAACTTAATCTGACGGTAAATCAATTTTACGATGTTGTAAAATAAGTTTTTCCAGAAGGCAAGTGCCAGGGCCTTTATCATCGGGTGTCGGACTGATTAAGTAGGCAGTCATTTGTTTAAATTCACTTCCTTGAACCAATAAACGTTTGAGCTTTTTACTTTGGACTAAGCTCTCAACTTTGTGCACGGGTAACCAGCAAAAGCCAATGTTGTGGAGTAATAAGTCAATAGCTGTCTCGAACTGACTTACTGTC
This sequence comes from uncultured Glaciecola sp., assembly GCA_964621345.1. Taxonomy (GTDB): domain Bacteria; phylum Pseudomonadota; class Gammaproteobacteria; order Enterobacterales; family Alteromonadaceae; genus Glaciecola. The sequence goes on from CAZUON010000001.1 coordinate 31,243, forward strand.
CAGCGACTTTCCGATTTTAGCCAACCTTGCTTTTCTTCGGGTTTATCTGAGCTGTCGGCAATCACAATTTGTAGATGTTGCGCCAATGTTTGCGGGTCGATTTTTCCTTCGCTTTTAGCCAGTGGATGTTCAGGATGACAAACTAAAATAAACTCAACGTGACATAAGGCCTCGCCTAAATAGCCCACAGGGATATGCATATTAATCGCTAAATCTGCTTGATGCTTTGTGATAGCATCTTCAGTTCCTGTTAATACCGTGTCTTTTAGTCTAATGCGGCTGCCTCTGCACTCTGGCAAAAACGCTTCTAGTACAGGATAAATTTCGGAGCGGGGGTAGGCTAAGTCAATGGCGAGTGTAATTTCAGGCTCCCAGTTTTGGTGAATGTTTACCGCTAATAGTTCTAGGGACTCGACATTTTGCGTCAACTCACGAGAGCGCCGCAACATAACTTCACCCGCCTTAGTTAGCACTGCTTTTCGTCCAATCACTTCCAGCAATTGCACACCCAGCATATCTTGTAGTTTAGATACCGCATGATTCAGCGACGACTGTGATTTATTTAAACCTTGCGCTGCTTGGGCATAACCACCAAAATCCACAACAGCTTGTAATATGCGCCATTGCTCTAATGTCGTTTTAGGTCTGTACACGAGGAGTTTCCTCATTCGGGGTTGGCTTATAATGATTAGACCGTGAATCTTACGTTAAATCTTCGTAATTTTAAAAAATAAACTATTCTTTATAAATTACTGTAACTTTTGTTAGACCTTCACAATAAGAATCTTTATGAAATATGCCTCGTTTTTGCCGCTTACTGCCCTAGTTGCCTTAAGTCTTATTAATATTTTGGTGCATTATAACGTTATCCCTCCTGGCTTAGATATTTTAGAAAACCTACAAGACGGATTAAATCAAGGTTTTTACATCGTTATCTTTTTGATCATATTACTTGAGTCCATTGTGTATGTTGGGTTTTACTTCCCAGGTCAGTTCTTTGCCGTGATTCTAGTTGTGGGGTCTAAACCTAGCGCTTTGGACGTGTTGTACCTTACGATTGCGATGGTGTTTGCCGCTACCATCGGTTCCGCCATCAATTATTACCTCGGCAAAACGACCAAGCGTAAAGAGAGTGACGAATCTGAGACAAAGCTTAAGCACTTGCTACTCGCTATGATTCATATTAATTCCTTGGCCTTTTTCATGTTTTCCCAAGGCGCAAATAACAAAACTTTCAAAGTTGTATTACTGGCGGGTCTACTCAATTTGCCTTATTACTTGTTACTAATTGCCGGCACAGCGGTACTAAGTGAGGAGGTCATGGCGATGGCTGAAAATACTGCTTTGTTGTTCAGTATCATTAGTGTGTGGCTGATTGCGGCAATTGCTTACGATGTGCGTAAACATCAACAAAAATCTAATACTTAGGGTCATTTGGTGATGTGGGTGATTGCCCGACTTGCGGCAATCATACCAAAACTAGAGGTGACACCCACGTATGCACCAAAACCGGTGCTACAGTCCATTTTCCCCGAGCCTTGGGCATTGGTTTTTTCAAATGAGACTTCACCGTCACCGCTTGGATAACGTAATTGTTCAGTGGAATATATCGCCTCTATCGAAAACCGGCGTTTTAAGTTACTAGAAAACCCATAGTGACGGCGCAACTCACTGCGTACCTTAGCAAGAAGTGGGTCTTGAGTCGTCTTTGCTAAATCGCCTACGCAAATTTGAGTCGGATCTAGCTGACCTCCTGCGCCGCCCACAGTAATGACTTTTATTTTGTGGCGCTTGCAATGGGCAATAATAGCGGTTTTTGCACTCACACTATCCACCGCATCAATCACTACATTAAACTGCGAAGAGAGATGCTCAGCAACGTTGTTAGGTGTGACAAAATCTTCAATCGCATTAACCTTACACTCTGGGTTGATATCTAATATGCGCTGCTCCATCACTTCAACCTTACTTTGCTCTAAGGTAGAGGAGAGCGCATGTAGCTGACGATTCACATTACTAATAGATATGTCGTCTAGGTCGATGATGGTGATGTTATTTACACCTGAACGCGCAAGTGCCTCCGTAGTCCATACGCCTACGCCGCCAATACCAATTACACAAACAGAGGCATGTTTAAGCTTATCTGCACCTTCACGACCAAATAGACGTAATAATCCTGAGAATCTTTCGTTGTAGGTAGAGGCTGTTTGAGAAGCGCTGTTTGACATTATGTGATTATTTACCTTTCTATAAATTAGAACGAAACTAGCAATTTAAATCAATTTTTATTCGCATTAGTTAATGTTTTAATGGCGGCATCAAATAAATAGGAGAAAAATTATGGGATTACTTGTAGACGGCCAATGGAAAGACCAATGGTACGACACTAAAAAGAGTGATGGCAAATTTGTTCGTCAAGATTCTAAATTTAGAGATATTATTGAAGCCGATGCTAATGCAAAATTTCCAGCCGAATCTGGACGTTATCATTTGTATGTATCGCTCGCTTGTCCATGGGCACACCGAACACTTATTTTTAGAACACTAAAAGGTTTAGAAGAACATATCAGTGTGTCGGTAGTGAGTCCAAACATGCTAGAAAATGGCTGGGAATTTGGTGATTATGAAGGCGCGACTCAAGACCAATTATTTGGCTTTGATTACATGCATCAAGTATACACCAAAGTAAAAGCAGACATCACAACACGCGTAACAGTGCCGGTGTTGTTCGACAAAAAGACTGAGCAAATTGTTAATAATGAGTCCGCCGATATTATTCGTATTCTAAACAGCGCGTTTAACGATATCACCGGTAATACCGACGATTACTATCCGGCAGAGCTACACGACCAAATTGCGGTTATCAACAGCTTTGTGTACGACAATATAAACAACGGAGTTTATAAATCGGGCTTTGCTACTACGCAAACAGCATATGAAGATGCGGTAACGTCGTTGTTTGATGCGCTCGACAAGGTAGAAACCATATTGTCAAAGCAAGCGTTTTTAGTAGGGGATCGTTTAACCGAAGCTGACTGGCGTTTGTTTACCACGCTTATTCGGTTTGACCCTGTCTATGTTGGACACTTTAAGTGTAACTTGAGACGTATCGCTGATTACCCAAATATTTACAATTACATGAAGGCGTTATATCAGGTCAAGGGCGTAGCAGATACCACTAATTTTGACCATATCAAGCAACATTATTACTACAGCCACACTATGATAAATCCCACTCAAGTGGTGCCCAAAGGACCCATAGAGGATTTATTCAGTGCACATAATCGAGGGGCAATCTGATGACACGTATTCTTCGAAAAGCGCAGGGTATGCCTGCGTCTGACGGGGCGGGTGTAAAACTCTCGCGCATAATTGGGCAAAACGGTTTAAAGCGATTAGATCCTTTTTTGATGTTAGATGAGTTTGGCTCAGATGAGCCCCAAGACTATTTGGCAGGCTTCCCTCAGCATCCACATCGTGGCTTTCAAACGGTAACCTATATGCTTGAAGGCAAAATGGGACACAAAGACTCTGTAGGAAATCAAGGGGTGATTGAAGATGGCGGCTTACAATGGATGAATGCGGGTAAAGGCATTATTCATGAAGAAATGCCCCAACAAACACAAGGACGTATGCGCGGCTTTCAGCTTTGGGTGAACTTACCTGCCAGCGAGAAGATGTCCGAACCAGGGTATCAAGATATCCCAAGCCGAGAGATACCAGAAGTGGCGCAAGCTGGGGCTACAGTGCGAGTGTTGGCAGGGGAGTATAAAGGTGTAGAGGGCCCGGTGAAAACGCAAGCGATACAACCTCAATTTCTAGATTTACATTTTAATGACACCGATGAACTTAGTTGGCCGGTGGATGCTAATCAAAGCGGTTTTATTTATGTGTATGAAGGTGAGGCGAATATTGGCGGCGACAAGTTAGTCAAAGGTCAGCTAGGGGTATTGGAATTTGATGGCTCAATCACTGTCAATGCAGCTAAAGGTGCAAAGGCGATTGTGGTAAGTGGTACGCCTATTAATGAGCCTGTTGTTCAATATGGCCCCTTTGTAATGAATAGCGATGCAGAGATACAACAAGCGCTAAAAGACTATCAATCGGGCGTTTTAGCTTGAGCCAACGCCGCAGTGCTAAGCTTGTTGCGTAGCACTGAGTTGATATGCGCAAATATTTACCGCACTGGCTAAGTTGAGTGAATCAATAACACCGCTACCGGAAATAGTAAAAGGGTGCGCATTAAAGCGTTGAAGCGCGCTGGAGGGAACTCCGCGTGCTTCATTACCAAATAAGTAACATGGGTAGTCGGCAAATGCTGAAGATTGAATGTTAGACCCTTGCATATCCAAATAGGCAAAACGCTCAAAACGATTGTGTAAACTCTCTAAAGTCACATCCAGTTCAAGGGGTACATGAAAAATCGCGCCCATACTCGACCTAACCACTTTTGAATTAAAAGGGTCGACGCTACCTTTACTTAACAATAAACGAAAGCCTCCAAACCAAGCTAAGCTCCGTAAAATAGTGCCTAAGTTACCAGGGTCTTGCACTTCGTGTAAGTAAACAGCGCGCTCAGGTTGTGTAGAAGAAGTGGTAAGGGATTCATCCGATGCCTTAGGCAAGGGTACAACGGCTAGTATCCCTTGGGGCGATTTCGTATCGCTTATTTGAGCCATTTGTTTGTTTGAGAGCGGCTTTACAGGAAAAGACGTGAGCTTCTCTTTAGCCCAAGTGAGCTTATCTTCAGTCACATATACGGTGCTTGTTGAAAGCTCAGGATTTACTTTTGCCGCTTCTTGCAATTCGAGCAGCAAATGCTCACCCTCAACGATAAAATGACCATACTGAGACCGGTATTTTTTTTGATGCAATTTTTTTAGGTCATCTAGTTTCATCATGTTTACCTTTAGCTACTTAAGATGCGCAGTTTACCTATGCTTGTGCGCATTCACAAACGCTGGTTCGCCCTAATCAGCGCTTGATGATAATTAGTTGTTCCTTTTGAGCTTGAAAGACTAAATAAATATGTAATCGAGGCGATAAACCCATTAACGAGAGTTTTCTTGGTACGTTTATGTTACATCGCCAAAGTATTGTTATTATTTTTACCTTTCTAGCAGGTTTGAGTCCTATTGCAAAAGCAATTGATGATCAAACAATTGTGAGCGTGAGCGATAAACACGGCACCTCATTGGCTAATATTGTAATAGAGCTTCGTCCTGTTCAATCAAATATGCAGGGTAGGGAAATAAGCGAGCTTAAACATAACCAGCCTGGTGTTCACAAAGCCAGGATTGAGCAAAAAGAGCAGCAATTCACTCCCCATATATCTGTGGTGAGTATTGATACTGAAATCACCTTCCCAAATTTAGACAATGTTCAACATCATGTGTATTCGTTTTCGCCCGCCAAAACATTTGAAGTCAGTTTACAAGAAACGTTTACCTCGGCCCCTATAAAATTTGAAGAGGCAGGTATTGTTGAGCTGGGCTGCAATATACACGATTGGATGTTGGCTTATGTTTTTGTTTCAGATGCGCCTTGGTTTGGACAAACGAAAAGTGATGGTAAGTTTGAGATGAATTTGCCTGCCGGGGACTATGAAGTTGGCCTTTGGCATCCTCGCTTAAATGATGCAGATTTAGAACGGAAATTTGTCATTAGCGTTCAGGCAGACTCAAGGCAATTTACGCTTACATTAGCCGATGAACTATTGCCTAGCTTAAGTGGCTACGATAGCGTGGAGGCGGTTGATGCTTATTAACGTATTGTCTAAAGTTAACCATTTTTCGCTTAAGACTAAGCTTCTACTAAGCTTCACTATTATCGTATTTAGTCTAGTTCTGGTCACAATTTATGTCACTCAATCGGTAGCGGTAACGCATTCAAAACGTATTTTACAAGAGAATATTCGTGTGTCGAACGTAGTTGTGCACGAGCATGTGAATGACACAGCCAAGGTGGTACACAAAGCGGCGACCAACCTGTCATCTGATTTTAGCTTGAAGTCCTTAATTCTAAATGCGAAAACCGATTCTGCCTCGCTAAACGTTGCGATGAATAATTTCTCAAGCCGCTTCAATACAAGTGACTTTGCCGTTTTGTCAGCACAAGGTGAAATCATCGTGAACTCAGTGGGGTTCTCCAGTTTGAGTATTGACAAGTTAGACGAGTTAAAGGGGGAGAAAGGGGGCTGGCTATATATAAACGATAGCTTTTATTTAAGCGTCGCCGTCCCGGTAAAAAACACACCATTGTCGCGAAATGCAATGGCTTATTTGGTGTTCGCTAAACCTATAGAGCGAGTGTTTAATCAAGACTTGGCAACACTTTCGAATTTAAATGTCGCGGTTTATGCGAACTTGCCGAACATGCCTGAGCAAGTAGTGTCGTCCACTTTGGACTTGGATTTTGCGCAACACGTATTAAAGCGTCGCAGCTTGATAGAAAACGATTTGTATACTAGCAGCTTTGACCAAGTCAATTACTATGGTGCAATTAAAACCTTAGCTGAGCAACCATCCTTACAGCTTTACTTAATGCTTTTTACCGAAGAAGAGAAGGTATTTTTATCTTACACCGCGTTATTAAAAAATGTGATAGTGCTATTGGCTATCGCAAGCATAATTGCACTGATTTTTGCACTGGTTTTGTCACAGACGATTTCATCACCTTTGTTAAAACTAAGCCAGGTGGCCCAAAAGATTGGAGAGGGCGAGCATAGCATTAACATCCCATGTGGAAATACAAAAGAGGTCAATCGTTTAGCAGATGCCATCTTCCAGATGAATTATAAGATCACCAAGCGCAATACAGAAATACAGAAGTTAGCGTTTGTTGATGATTTAACCGAGTTGCCCAATCGTACTGCGTTTTATGAATTTGTTAATCAGCGCTTGTCTGAATCTGTGAAGGTGCCCTTGGCGTTAATCTTGATCGACATTGCAAAATTTACCGACATCAATGATGCCATTGGATATCAATCAGCTGATCTACTGTTAAATCAAATTGCTCAGCGTTTAGCCAAACACTTCGCCGACAAATTGATGGTGATAAGAATGGCGGGCAATCAATTTGCTATTCTCATCGATAACAACAAAGACATAGAAAAGACAGTTACCGAAGTGACTGAGTGTTTGCACTCGCCTTTTTCAATTGATGACTTACGCATTGCGATTAACCAAAAGATTGGATGTGCACACATTGATACGAATATTTCAGACGCACGCTCCCTTGCGCAAGCCGCTGACATAGCATTGAAAGTGGCAAAAGGTGGTTATTCGTCTTATGTTATTTTTGATGAGTCACTCAATCTGTATGATTCACATAAGTTAGCGTTGATGTCAGAGCTTGGCAACATTACTCAAAACGGCCAATTGACACTGCATTACCAACCTCAACTATGCTTAGAAAAAAACAAAGTGGAGAATGTTGAATGCCTAGCTCGCTGGATACACCCTGAGTTTGGCTTTGTACCTCCAGACGTTTTTATTGAACTAGCCGAACACTCAGGTCAAATCAAAGCGATAACGCGATTTGTGATTACGCGGGCTATTGAGCAGCATTCTCATTGGCGCAGCCTTGGTTATGACATCGTTATGGCGGTAAATATTTCTACGATTGATTTGTCAGATAAACACTTTTCAGAGTTTGTTCACGATACCTTAATAAAACACAATGTTAGTGCTGATAAGCTTATTATTGAGGTTACTGAAAGCGCCGCAATGGAAGAGCCAGAGCTCGCTCTGCAATGTTTATCAAGTCTTTCAGAAATTGGTATCAAATTGTCTATCGACGACTTTGGTACCGGGTATTCATCCATGGCACAACTTAAAAAAATGCCGGTTAATGAACTAAAAATTGATAAAGCATTTGTATTAAATTTAGCAAAAGATACAGAAGACCAAAGTATCGTTGCCACCTTTATCGCTTTGGCGAAAAACTTGAATTTGGCGACTGTGGCTGAAGGAGTGGAGGACCAAGCTTCTCTTGATTTACTCAAACAAATGGGGTGCACCTATGCTCAGGGGTATCATATATCCAGACCGCTGAGTGAAAATGCAATTATTGAGTGGTTCAAAAGTGACACCAACATCAATTTAGTTGCACAGCAGGAAGTCAACTAATATGGTGCGCACGTTTTGTAAATGTACTTTGCTCATAAGCTTTTATGCTTTAAGCGCAGGTTATTTTGTCCAAGCCAATACCCTTAATGGCCGTATTGAACTTGGTCTTAATACCACTAACGCGACTCAGTCATATCAGGATTTTGGTAGCGGTATTTTACGATTTGATGATACAAGGCTCACCCTTTTTCAAGGTTTATTAGTGCATCAAGCAAGGCCCGCGAATGGATTAACGAGTACCATTGTAGCCAATGCATACGAAGATGGTGAGCAGCATATTGGATTTACCCAAGCCTTTTTGGAATATAAACCCTTAAGCCCTAAACAAATTAGATACAAATACCGAGCAGGGTTCTTTTATCCGCGCTACTCAGTTGAAAATACCGACATCGCATGGCTTTCTCCTTACACTTACACTATGTCGGCAATTAATACCTGGGTTGGGGAGGAAATGCGTATACCAGGTCTCGAAGTATCTGCCTTTTCCAATGGCAGACGTATAAAAAGTCCGTGGAGTTGGGAGTTAAATGCTGGGTTATTTAAAGCAAACGATCCTGCTGGCACGCTCATCGCATGGCGCGGCTTTGCTTACCATGACCGTCAATCGCTACATCATGATCGCGTTAACTTTGCGCCCATCCCCAGTATTGTCGATGGTATTGTGTCGCCAAATTGGATTGAGCCTTTTGAGGAGATTGATGGGCGTTGGGGCTATTACCTTGGTGCCCATGTCAATTATCAGCGCAATACTATGTTTAAGTATTATTATTACGATAACAACGCCGACTCCTCTGTATTTAATGCGCTACGAATATACGCGTGGGATACAAAATTTCATAGTCTCGCGCTGAGTCATAATATTACACCGTCGTTGCGGCTGTTGAGTCAAATTATGATTGGCAGCACCGATATGGGGCCGCAAGTGGTATATGCAGACTACTCATCTGCGTTTGTGATGCTAAGTTATAAAAGCTCTGCCCACCGTTATAGCCTTCGAGCTGAATACTCTGATGTGAGTGAGGATGACTTGGTGCCAGAGGACCAAAATAACTTTAGCACGCGCGCGCTTACCGCCGCTTGGCGATTCCAATATAATGACAAAGTTGAAATAGGTGCCGAACTGCACTTCAATCGCAACAGCGCTGAGAACCGCGTACAGTTAGACCAAGTCATTACGCAAAATGATAAACAATTTAAATGGGTCCTTGCTTACCAGTTCTAAAAGCACGCATTTTGTTCAGTTCATCTCGAAGCCATAAATTGCTAAGCTTCTATCTGCTTTTAGTAGTTGCCCTATGGCATTAAATACTTTGAAGCATTTAGCGTTCAATAATTTGAGCGACAATCTATGAAACAAGCAATCGATAGATGCTTGGATAATTATCAAATCAATATGAGGGAATATAATGAATGAATTAAATCAGGAACAATTAAACCAAGTTAATGGTGGTATACTTTGGCCACTTGCTTGGGCTGTAGCTAGTGCCTCTTTCATGGCAACCGACGCAAGTATGAACGCATCAGGTGGTTTTGAACGCAGCTTTAAGAGCAGAAGTGAAGAGTTAAGACGTTTGAACGGGTGGGATTAATTATGAGACCACTTTATGATAAAGAGCTTGATGTTGTTGCCGGTGCTGGAGCATGGGAAGATTTTTGGGAGTGGGTTGGTAGGCAAACTGGAGACTCGCTTGCTCAGTCTGCTTATAGCAGTCGCTCAAAAAGGCTTCATGATATTGGCGCAGGTAAAGGCGAACAGTCTTTAGCAAGCTACTTAGAGGCACAAACCGATCCATTACTATAGCGAGGTAACAGGCAAGTACTATTTACTTGCCTGTTTTTTGATTTATGAAAATTTTGTTAAAAATCATCACTGACACAGCAAGTTATTACGGTGTATATGTGGCTTACTACACCGTCGCTTATTTTATCGAATATGGCACTTTTAAACTGATCTTCGATGGTGACTTCATTCCTTTCTTTTTTGTTCTTGCAATTGTGAATGAATGTTTTCGCAGCCAAAATGAAAAGATTTTTGGTTTCGATAAGTCGAAACACTGAAAGCTAGCTAACGATTAACGCTAGAAGCATGCTTGAGCATTTTTGACTGTCGCACCGAAGCAGTTATTATCCTCAGCAGCTCTCAGTTGGAGAGCTGCAACGCGTACAGTTAGACCAAGTCATTACGCAAAATGATAAACAATTTAAATGGGTCCTTGCTTACCAGTTCTAAAAGCACCCATTAAAGCTATATGTTTTGTTTTAGCAACAAAATAACTCCCTCTCCGTATTTGCAAAAGCCACTTTGCCCCTTACAATGACGCACATTATTTGCCGATGAGGTTTTTTATGGCGCGCTCTAAAACTAGCAAGCAGTGGATGGATGAACATGTTAACGACCCTTACGTTAAACAAGCTAAAATTGATGGTTATCGTTCACGTGCGAGTTATAAGCTGATTGAAATTAACGAAAAGGATAAGCTTATTAGTGCAGGGAACTTGGTTCTCGATTTAGGCGCTGCTCCCGGCGGCTGGTCGCAAATTATCGCACCGATGCTAGGAAGCTCAGGAAAATTGATTGCATCTGACATTTTGCATATGGAGGGAATTGGCGGCGTAACCTTTATTCAGGGCGATTTTACCGAAGAGTCAGTATATGACGAAATTCTTGCAGCGCTAAATAACGAAAAAGCGGATGTCGTTGTGTCTGACATGGCGCCGAATCTAAGTGGTGTGAATACGACCGACCAATATGCTTCAATTTATTTAGTTGAATTGGCGCTTGATATGGCGCGCAATGTTTTAAAGCCTGGTGGTAGTTTTTGTGCAAAGGTGTTTCAAGGAGTGGGCTATGAAGAGTACGTTAAAGATATGCGTCGCTCATTTAACAAAGTGATAGTGCGAAAACCCGCGGCTTCTCGCCCGCGCTCTAGAGAAGTATATTTAGTAGGGAAGGGATTTAAAGGCGAGTGATTGTAAGGAATGGCAAAGAAAGATTAAGCGACGTTAGCAAACGTTTTTATTCTTCTAATAGGTCTCGTTTGTTCGCTACACCATTCCATTTGTCTGCATCTTCAGGTGGCGCTTTGAGTTCAGTGATGTTCGGCCACGTCGCACACAGCTGCTCGTTAAGCGCCAAGTATTCTTGCTGGTCTTCGGGTAATTCAGTGTCTTGGTAAATAGCATCGGCGGGGCATTCGGGCACACACAATGCACAATCGATGCAAATAATCGGATCGATGGCTAAAAAATTAGGCCCTTCAAAAAACGCATCAACAGGGCATACGGCAACGCAGTCGGTGTATTTGCATTTTATACAATTGTCGGTGACTACAAAGGTCATTAGGTACTTATCGGTGGTTTATGTCGGGCTAAGTCTAAAGTAGCGCGATGAAAAAACAAGTCCCTTGTTAAACGAAGTTTTGCGCAGTCATAATGCTATCTATAAAAATCGAAGTGTTTTAAAATGCATTTGCTTTGACAGAGAGGCTGTCCGGCGAACTAGAGAGTAAAAATATTATGTTGCGTTTAACTGAGATTAAGCTTCCTTTAAATCATGATGAAAATGCCGTTGAACAGGCTATTTTGGCAAAACTAAAGCTTGATAAAAACGAGTTAGCTTCTTTTAATATGTTCAAACGCGGTTATGATGCGCGTAACAACAAAAATATACAGCTCATTTATACTCTTGATGTCGCACTGACCGAACTAGATAAAGAAAGCACCTTACTGCAAGAGTTTGCAGATGACCCCCATGTACGCCTCACTCCCGATATGAGCTATAAGTTTGTTGCCCAGGCGCCAGCTGAGCTTGAACATCGGCCCGTAGTGGTTGGGTTAGGGCCATGCGGTTTATTTTCGGCTTTAATTTTAGCGCAAATGGGCTTTAAACCGATTATTTTAGAGCGCGGCAAAGCCGTGCGCGAGCGTACAAAAGACACCTTTGGGTTTTGGCGGAATAAACCCTTAAACCCCGAGTCGAATGTGCAGTTTGGTGAGGGGGGAGCTGGCACATTTTCAGATGGCAAGCTTTACAGCCAAGTAAAAGACCGCAAACACTATGGGCGCAAAGTGCTGCACGAATTTGTCGACGCTGGCGCACCTGAAGAAATTATGTACGTAAGTAAACCTCATATTGGTACCTTTAAACTGGTGAATATGGTAGAGAAAATGCGCGAAAAAATCACAGCTCTAGGCGGTGAGTTTCGTTTTAGCACACGGGTTGAAAAACTAGATTTAGAAGAACTCAACGGTAAGCAAAGTATCAAAGGTTTGTATTTATCTGACGGTAAATATTTAGCCTGCAAACAGGTTATTTTAGCCATAGGACACAGTGCGCGAGACACTTTTCAATCGCTCTACGAACAAGGGGTCTACATTGAATCTAAACCATTTTCTGTGGGCTTTCGCATTGAACATGAGCAAAGCATGATTGACCAAGCACGTTTTGGTGAAAACGCGGGCAATCCGATTTTAGGTGCAGCTGATTACAAGCTTGTACATCATTGTAAAAATGGCCGCACGGTGTATAGCTTTTGTATGTGTCCGGGCGGCACTGTGGTAGCGGCGGCTTCTGAGCCGGGTCGGGTGGTTACAAATGGTATGAGTCAGTATTCTCGGCATGAGCGCAATGCTAACAGCGCGATTGTAGTTGGGATCACGCCCGAAAAAGACTACCCGGGTGAGCCTTTGGCAGGAATAGAGTTACAACGCAAGTTAGAAGAATTGGCTTTTAAGGTAGGCGGTGAAAACTATCATGCCCCTGCACAATTGATTGGTGATTTTCTTGAAGGTAAGAGCAGCGAGGCCGTTGGCGACGTTAAGCCTTCATATACACCAGGTATTACGCTAACCGATTTAAGCAAAGTGGTGCCTGATTTTGTTAGCCAAGCAATTCGCGAGGCTATTGTGGAATTTGAGCGCCAAATTAAAGGCTTTGCAAAGGCCGATGGTTTGTTAACCGGCGTAGAGACCCGCACATCGTCGCCGATTTGTATTAAACGAGATGCTGATTATCAAAGTGTGAATGTGACAGGCTTATATCCGGCAGGTGAGGGCGCAGGTTACGCCGGCGGTATCTGGTCGGCGGGTATTGACGGTATTCGAGTGGCAGAGGCGCTTGCACTTGCTTATGAAGATGCTTAAAGCACTGTAACACTGTTCTTTCAAACCACCGCAACATGATTCCTTCAAACCACCGCAACATGATTCCTTCAAACCACTGTCATTCCTGCGTAGGCAGGAATCTCCTAATTCGACCGCTGTTGTTTGTTGGGGGTACCGGCCTTCGCCGGCATGACGGCGA
>CAZUON010000001.1:44773-87529 GCA_964621345.1 uncultured Glaciecola sp.
TAATTCGACCGCTGTTGTTTGTTGGGGGTACCGGCCTTCGCCGGCATGACGGCGAGCGGGGGAAGGCGGTATGTAGCTGCGCAAGCTTCAAACCACCGCAACATGATTCCTTCAAACCACTGTCATTCCTGCGTAGGCAGGAATCTCCTAATTCGACCGCTGTTGTTTGTTGGGGGTACCGGCCTTCGCCGGCATGACGGCGATTTGGTGGGAAAGGGTATTATCTACTTGCGCCCCTAAAACGACAGATCAAACATTTCAGCCGGTCGGCTATTGTTGATTTGGCAAGCATTTGTGATCACCTCATAGCTTTGGGTACCCATTATTTTGTAGTTATTTGATAAGTAAAACAATGCCTTGCCATTTTTAACCACGATTGGTGGATAAGCAGCGTTAGGGTTGGTGTGACTGTAATTGCTCTCGATATCACCATAGATGCCACCGCTGTTATGTATGCTCTTCTCGCTTGCACCGCTTCCAAGGCTATTCCCAGTATTTAACACACTCTCGCTTGCCTCAGAACTACCTAAAAAGCCTAAATACTCACGTTTTTCTGTTGAGCCATAAATACGAGCTCCGTCAATATCGCTGCAATTTAAAAGCGTGGGATTTGGCTTGTATTCTGACGATTTTGACAAGTTAGAAAGATAGCCTCCTGGCGCCTCTAGAAGATTCATCACCCGAGAGGCTCTCTGGCTCACTACTTCTAAGTGCCATTTACCTTTGCCGTCACCAATTGAACCTTTAAGTCCGATGCTTGCGTTCCCATATTCCAAATCTTGTGCACTTAGGGTTATGCTTTGTTGCCCTGGCACATCAATCGTGGCCGCTGATACCGACGATGCACCCTTATCATCAACGCCCTCAATGGTGAATGTATTGGTATTTGACGACAAATTAATTAAGCGTAATTTACTTACCTGATTATAGTTTGAACCAGGGTTAAATATGGGGATGTTGTGCACGCGGCCATATTCGCTTTGCGTAACCGCGTCTACTTGGGTTAAAAAGCCATCGGGTGTGCGAATATAGCCCGATACTTCAATTTCAGCATCGCTGTATACCTTGATTCTCCAAGCGCCATTCCCAGTGCCAAAGGCCCCTCGCAAGTCTTTACCTTCATTGCCATATTCAAAATCATTCGAATTGAGCTGCTTAGAGGCAAAGGGACCGAGGGAGAAATGAATAACTTGGTCGCCCTCGTTGCCAGCATCGTCGTGACCATAAATATAGCCATTCACCACGCCTACTTTTTGGTTGCGCAGCCTTACAAAACCTTGTTGTAAATCATTACTTGCCGCGGGCACTAGATCAACAGACTGCAGGTATTTAAACTCTCTGTCCTCTTGAGCAGCTTCACCGTACATTGACTGTAGCGCAAAAATGTCTTGTGGCGACATGCTGCGCCCACCTAGTGGAGCGTTATAGTCGCCTTTCTTTACAATGGTTGGCTCACCGTTAACTGAAAAGCTAACGCGTCGATATTGCATCACCGATAAATAATCATAATCTCCAACGTTAATACCGTTGTTTACGTACTGGCTAAAGTTATCTTCTTGGCCTACTACAACATTCTCCATCAGTATATCAACGTATTTATCTCGGTCAGATCTTGAATGCTCATGCCAAAACCCGAGAGCATGAAGCAATTCGTGTTGAATGACTCTAGTGGTAAAACAATTTGATGCTAAGGATAGTCTTTGCGGACCGCCAATCCTCCCAATATATGAACTACACCCCGCATCATCATCAAAAGAGATATAATCATCTTGGTCTGTGCGTTCAACAAATTTTATTTTCGCGACTTGTTCTATCTGACGCATAGACTCACTGATTTTATTTTTGTTGAAATCAGAATAGTCAACGTCGTATTGATAATAAACAATACCGTCTGTCCATCTACTGCTGTTTCGAGAGCGAATAACCGCATCAGCTTTCCCCGATTCAGCATTAGCGGTTCGAGAAGAAGGAGCTAATAAGATGTCTCCTTCAAATACTAGGTGCTTATGTTTTTCAACTGCCCTTAACGTTTTATCAATCACATTTCCGTATTCATCCAGTGCTCTAACGTTCACCTCAACAGAATGATCATGATTACCGACTGCCAAGCCTTGTGTAATATTAAACAAACATAAAGTAAGTACAAATAAGCAAGTCCAATACTTATTCGCGTATGAAAAAAGGCGATAATTCGACGACACTGTACGCATAAAAGACTCATCATAATTGGTATCTCACTGCGCGTCATGAAAGACCAAAGCAATTGAGATAATTCAACAGGGTATGGTATGTAATCTACCGTTGGACAGATAGTAGAATAGAAGGGAATGGTCTTGCGTATGCAAACTTAATACGAGGTATGAAGTACAAAAAGGTATGAAAAACGATAAAAGGAATGAGTCTGGCGTTTGTTAACGATTAAAACGCAGGAGCAGTGTCGAAATGAAAGCCAGTAAAACTCGATTCACTGCTGGCGTATAGAGCTTGTTCGTTTTATTGCAGTGTAACCCAATTTAATTCAAATGATTCATCGTTAATAATGACATAAATAGTCTGTCCGGTGATTGTGAGCGTGATGTCCATAGTACGACTCGCATGAGCACTTATTTCCTGAATACTTTCCCAATCAAACTGTAAAACCTTTATGGGTAATGCGGATAACTGGACTTGAGATTGCTGCCACCACACATCTGACTTTGAATTAAATGAGTACACTAGCGTTTCTTTAGCAAGGCGGCATGCTTTTTTCATCCGCTCAAAGCTAGGCTCACCTATATCAATCCATAATTGCAGTTGGTCGTCCAAACTCTTAAGCCAAATATCAGGCTCGTCTACTGAGCTAAGGCCTTTAGTGAAAGCCAGTAGTTTATCCTTGTCGTTTGCGCAGTGGATGCAATAAGCCATAACACGGGTCATCATGCGCTCGATGTTTTCTGAAGGGTGCTGAGCAACAGTTAATTGTAATGCGTCGTAGTGGTCATGATTAAAATCCGATAAGGCAATTTTAAATTTATAAATGGTTGGCTTTAATGCCATGTGAGCTTAGTTCCCGATGAGTTATGAATGCGCCACGGAGTATGAAGCAGAAAATCTACAGATCCAAGTAAATCTGATTGTTTACATATGTAAGAGTAAATCCGACATAATCCCTAGCAATCACCATAACAAAAATCTCGTCATCTCAAACTTAATTTGGGATCTCCTTGGAACACGCCGATGTCTTTTGATGACGTGAACCGGACGAAACTAACACCCGAAATCCACGTCAATTCAACAGTACATTTATTCTATTTTTAATCGATGACGGTGGGATATATCAACAGCGCATTTATTAACGTCCCACCACATGCTCGCTGATGCTTACTAATAAACGAACGAGTGGAAGATTATAACCACGCATTCCATCATTTTTACGACCGTACATGATCTAGTGCTTTTAACCCAAAGAAGTAACGAAAAATCGACACACGACTGACCACAAAGTAGCAAATTAGGCTACATAGCAATAGAGAAGAAAACAACAAACTAATCGACTTAAGTGCAATACCTGCATGCCATTGCACAATGAAGTAAGCGAGTACGACAATGACAGTTTGATGGATAATGTAAAAAGGATAAATAATTTCATTGGCTGCCCGCAAGCAACTCGGGCTACTTTTACACCACGCCTGAGCATAGCCTAGCAAAACTAATATACCTGACCACGTGAGCATCGTGCACAATATCCACCATATTTGCCAGCGCATTTCTAGCGATACGTGCGCGTCAATATTAGGTCGAAAATAGTAGGCATAAAACAATACTGAGCAAAACAAAAACCAGCCTAAGTTGATTCGACGATATTTGGCAATGCCGTGCCAAATCTTTGCTCTACTCATACAAAGAAAGCCTAAAATGAAAATAAACAAATAAAACATCGATACCGAAACGTTCTCGATGGCCAAACTTTGAGAGGGAGAAATAAGTTTGAGCATACTACGAAGAGCAGCTAATAAAATAGCGATGCTGAATAGTCCGTGTTTATGAGAGCTAAACCTTTCAAGCAGATTCAGAAACCGACTCCCTTTGGTGGTGTTGAGTAGTCTGTCAGCAGGAAGTGCTATCGCCATAAATACTATCAAAAATTCAATAAACCAGAGGTGGTTGACCTGAAACGAAAATGCCAAGTGTGCATAAGCATCTATGATGTTGTTGTAACTATCGATATTCTCAATATAATTTTGTGGCGGCACTATCAGTATCATACCGACTAAAAAAGGAATGAAGAGGCGATGGAACTTGCTGCAAATAAATTGTGTAAAAGTAACTTTGTTGAGTAACAACAAACAACCTGCTCCGGCAATAAAAAACAAAGTGGGTAGTCTAAGCTGTTCAAAATATACCATTATGTTATCGAGTAACTTGCTCGATTCTGCGTTCATAACATGCCAACCATCGCCGTTAAATGGCATAAAAACATGGTGCATAAAAACTGCTAGTATTAAAAAAATACGCAAATAATCTAATTCAGCATAACGGGTTTGCGCTTTAAGTTTTTGCTTCCTTTGCATGACTGTCCTCTTTAAATCTGTATAGCCTTGTTTAAACTGTTGTCAGTGGTAGAGTGGTGAAAAAGTTCCTGATTGAACAGCGTAGAATGCTGGCATGACTGGGCTAAGTGATAAGCGGTGGAATACTGGGATGAATGAAACCAAGCCAAAACTCTTTATAGCGTTTAATAAGCGCCCACAGGTTTATGTGATCTGTGCATTGGGCATTTACATGCTGATCAACAACACGATTAACGCCACGTCTGATTGGATGGAAGCGACTCGTAATGATGTTGTGCCACAAATCAGTTTATGGGAACCCTTTGCTTGGGAATACACGAGTGCTCTGAGTCACTTAATTTTGCTACCGTTGCTGTTTTGGTGGTTCGCCTTTGTCCCTTTTAATCTAGGTCGTTTGATACGTTTTATAAGCCTAAATCTTATTGCTACCGTAATATTTTCGGCTTTGCATGTGGCTTTAATGGTGACGTTCAGAGAAGGCATTTACTGGTTAATGGGCACAAATTATAATTTTGGAGATATCTTCACCGAGTTTTTTTACGAATACCGTAAAGACGCTTGGGGTTATTTATTTTTCATGTTGATATTTTATGCTTTTCGGTTCATTCACAGCCGTTTAATGGGCGAGGCGAGTTTAATATCTCAGCAGAACGAGCCTAAAGGCCAATTACAAGATAATGCTCCCGAGCATTTTTTGGTAAAGAAACTCGACAAAGAATATTTAGTGAAAGTCACTGATATCGAGTGGTTAGAAGCTGCTGGTAACTATGTTAATTTGCATGCAGGCGGTCGTATCTATCCATTGCGTTCTGTGCTGTCTAAACTGCTACCTAGACTAGCAAGCAAAGGATTCATACAAATTCACCGCTCCTACGGCGTGAACCTGAACAAAATTGAAAGCGTGACTTCTCTGCCTTCCGGGGATGGCGAGGTCCTTTTAATTAGCGGTAAAAGCTTGAATTTATCGCGCCGTTACAAAGAAGCATTTAAAAACAAATTTAAATAAGTAATGGTAAAGAGACTGGAGACCATCGATTGGCATCTCCATCCTTGATTATGCTATTTGCTTTACATTAGCCCCTTTTATTCATTTGCGTAGCCGCTGCCTATGGCTCTGAATGGCATGTCGAGTTCCAGTTCAGGGACTTGTAGGCCAATCCAAGCAGGAAAGGTATTGCTGTTCGGGCCGGGGACGAGGGTGTAGGTGTTTTTATGTGGGTATTTGTCGATAGCGGCAAGAATTTGCGGGATTAATACATCTGCTTTACTTCCCGTGATGGATAAAAATTTATCCGGCTTTGAGCCATACCAATATCGGTCAGGGGTTTTAGTTTTAAAAGACCGTATTGCCGGCCGACCGTTTTCAACGCCCCAACCAACGACTTCGTATACCGTGTACTCGTCTTCGTTTTGGCTTTTTAAAGCAAACCATGTATGTACTGCAAACCATCCTCGCCAGCTAAATGCGTCTGCTGCGTAAAATTCGATAACTGCTTCTTGAGTAGATGGGTCCGTTGCAATGCCTGCGGGCTCTCGCGAGGCTTCACTCCAATGAGTATTTGAGCAGCTACTTAGTATCAATATGAATGCAATAAGAGGAAGTTTTATAAAAATGTGCTGATTAAACTGCAATTTATTTTTTCTCATCAGTATTCTTGAAATGTATAAATAGAGGGCGAATAGTGCCAATAACTCGAATACGGCACAAGCAAATTTAAATTCGTTAAAAAAATATTGTTTATATTCAGTGCTTTGCGATAAAAAAAGGCTGATATTACCAATTTCCTTCAAAAAGCCTTGTAACCTAAGGGTATCATTGATACCTTAGGGTTACAGGTGGTAACCTAAAGGTATCAATCTGTTTGTAGAATGCATTGGATAACTCATATTAAAAGGAAGGATAAATGAATACTAAATTGCTTAGCCCTGAACTCGAACAAGACTATTTCTCTTATAACAGTAAATTTTGTCTCTCGTTAGGATTTTTTTTATCGGTGCTTGTTGTTGATGATATAGCACAGGTAGTGTCGCAGGGGGGTATCTTCGCTGGTTTATTTTATTGTTTTGCGGCCTTAGGTGGTATTGCTGTTTTGTATCATTTGGCTATTGGCATCCGCTTCACCAAAGTTTCATTGTCTAAAACGGCATGGACTGGCACCTACAATGATGAATTTTTAAATACTGTGAACCTGATTGCATATAAGGTTGCATTTTTTGCAGTCATATTAGTTGCATTTGTCGGCATGGCAAGTGACGATATATTCCAAGGCATCATGGTACAAACCCTTTGTACCGGGCTTGTCGCAATAAGCCTAACCGCCTATGGGCTGACTGCGATTGTTCAGTTACGTGACAACGATGAATAAGGTACTAAACAACACAATTGCCGTAAAACGAGCAGAGAGGGGCCTATCTCAACAAGAATTGGCAAGCGCGATTGGTGTGTCTAGAAAAACAATCAGTACTGTTGAGACAGGTCGCTTTACCCCCTCGGTTGTTATTGCCTTGAGCTTGGCAGCGTTTTTTGAAGTCAAGGTTGAGAATTTATTTGAGTTGAGCACTGATGAATAAAAATTAGCTGTGTAGGCATCAATATATAGGCTTCTTCTGTGAAGCTTATGTATTTTGTAAAAAAAGCCAGTGTGGTAGCATTAAGGCTTGTTTTTGCTACGAAACGCTTTTTTAGTCGCGCTACTAACTAAGCATATTTACGTTTCCTTAAAAGGACTTCCATGAAAAAAATAAGCTGTTTTAAAGCCTACGACATCCGCGGCGAGTTAATTGCACAACTAGACGAAAATGTCGCGTATAGAGTGGGGCGGGCCTTTGCTTCCTACCTCAAAGCAAGGTCGGTGGTGGTAGGCTCAGATGTCAGACATACCGCTCGCCCCTTGAAGTTAGCCTTAAGCGCAGGGTTAATTGATGGTGGGGCAAAAGTTGTTGATTTAGGTATGGCCGGTACCGAAGAAATATATTTTGCGACGAAACACCTAAGTGTAGACGGCGGGATTGAAGTCACAGCGAGCCACAACCCCATCAACTACAATGGCATGAAGCTAGTTAAAGCTGGCTCGGTGCCAATCAGCGGCGACAGTGGCCTTAACGCGATTAAAGAGATAGCAGAAAGTTTTGATGAGGCTCTCGTGCAAGAACGTTTGAACGCTTATGGTGAGAGCGTGAGCGACCACGCGTTTTTAAGCGGCGAGTCGAGTGTGAAAGAAAGCAATCTATTAGCATCACAATCATATGAACGGGTGAGTTGTGTAAATGATTATATCTTGCATCTTTGTGAATACGTCAATGTAGGTAAATTAAAGCCGTTAAAGTTGGTTGTGAACGCAGGAAACGGTGCAGCGGGGCATATTATTGATGCATTGGAGTTACTGTTTTCTCATCAAAATGTGGCAGTTGAATTCATTAAAGTGCACCACTTAGCAGATGGTGATTTTCCTAATGGCATCCCTAATCCCTTACTCGTCGAAAATAGAGCGGATACTGCCGAGGCAGTAATTGCGCACAAGGCCGACATGGGCATAGCATGGGATGGTGATTTTGATCGCTGCTTTTTATTCGATGAAAAAGGCGACTTTATTGAAGGGTATTATATTGTTGGTTTACTTGCGCAGGCCTTTTTGGATAAAGAAAAAGGAGCAAGTATTATTTACGACCCGCGCGTATTTTGGAATACCGAAGATATTGTAAAAAGCGCAGGCGGAAAACCGATTAAATCTAAAACCGGTCATGCCTTTATTAAAGAACGCATGCGTAAAGAAGACGCAATTTATGGCGGTGAAATGAGTGCGCATCATTATTTTCGAGATTTTGCGTATTGCGACTCAGGCATGATCCCCTGGTTGCTGGTTGCCGAGCTTTTATCTAAAAGCGGGAAGCCTTTGTCTGCTCTAGTTAAAGAGCGCATAGGATTGTATCCATCTTCTGGTGAGATTAACTATCGAGTAGAGGATGCAGGTAAAACCATAAAGTCGATCATTGAGCATTTTGAAAAAGATGCGCAAATCATTGATAAAACCGATGGTATTGGTATGGAGTTTGGTGAATGGCGCTTTAATTTACGCAAGTCTAATACCGAGCCGGTTATTCGTTTAAATGTTGAGTCAAAGGGCGATATCGCTTTAATGAAAGAGCGTACTGCGTTCTTAGAATCCCTTATTACTGGCTAACAGCGATATTAAATTTGGCGTTTAAATTAGCTATAAACTCATGGCCTGCTATTAAATAGAGGCCATGAATAGATGGCTGATGACGACTACGCTTGTTAAAATTGTGCGTAGAAACGTGTAATCAATCAGAATATCTTTCTCTAGAGCTAACACGTATTTGTCATACATCAATATGCCCACATAAGCGACTGAAAGCGTGCTTAGCAGCAAGTATCCATCAAGAAATATTAGTGACACCCAAGCAACAATGCTGGGTAACATGGCCACATACAACTGATGGTCTTTGCGTCTATTTTGCAGGGCATCTAACCAATGAATTCCACCAAAAAAAGACAGAATGATTGCTGAGTACTGCACAAAATAAGTATAGCCTTGATAATAATGAATTTGCCCCGTCAATACTAAAATTGGAATGCCAATAAAGGGGAGTAGGCCCGCGTAGCCGAGTAATTTTGCAGAAAAGTGCATATCATTCCTTTTGGTGGTTACTTAATACTTATGTTGTTTTAAACACAAAAAAAGCGCAATAAGCGCTTTTTTTATTTAATACCTAGTTTACTACTTAACGGAGATGTACGCCTATTTGTTTGGCGTATACTCACGTTTGCTGTGTCCTGTATACAGCTGGCGAGGACGACCAATTTTTTGTCCTGGCTGGCTCAGCATTTCATGCCAGTGAGAAATCCAACCAACGGTTCTTGCAAGTGCAAAGATACAAGTAAACATGTTAGTAGGTATACCAATCGCGCTCAATACAATACCTGAGTAAAAATCAACGTTAGGGAAGAGTTTCTTCTCGGCAAAGTAGGGGTCGCTTAGTGCAATTCGCTCAAGCTCCATAGCAACTTCGAGTAGCGGGTTTTTCACGTCTAGCTCTTCTAGTACTTCATGGCAGCTTTCACGCATTACGGTAGCTCGTGGGTCGTGGTTTTTATAAACACGATGACCAAAGCCCATTAAGCGGAAGGGGTCATTTTTGTCTTTAGCACGAGCGATAAATTCTGGTATACGCTCTACCGTACCAATCTCTTCTAGCATTCTTAAGCAAGCTTCGTTGGCTCCGCCATGAGCTGGGCCCCAAAGTGATGCAACACCGGCAGCGATACATGCATAAGGATTAGCGCCTGATGAACCAGCCAAACGAACGGTTGATGTAGACGCGTTTTGCTCATGGTCAGCGTGAAGAATAAATATGCGATCCATAGCGCGCTCTACTGCTGCACTAATTTTGTAGTCTTCAGCAGGTACAGAAAACATCATGTTTAAGAAGTTTGCTGCATAGCTTAAATCGTTACGAGGATATACAAAAGGTTGTCCAACGTTGTACTTGTAACACATTGCTACTAATGTTGGCATTTTTGCAATTAAACGATGAGCTGAACGTTTACGCTGTTCAGGATCTGCTACATCTAAATCACTGTGATAGAATGACGACATCGCACCGACTGTGCCACATAGCATGGCCATTGGGTGAGCGTCATTTCTAAAGCCATGGAAGAACATATTTAATTGTTCATGCACCATGGTGTGGCGAGTAATGGTTTTTTTGAATTCTTCGTATTCATCTTTAGAAGGTTGGTCACCGTGTAATAACATGTGACATACTTCTAAGTAGTCAGAATCGCGTGCAAGGTCTTCAATAGAAAATCCGCGATGCAATAATACGCCTTTAGCTCCGTCTATAAACGTAATGGAAGATTCGCATGAACCAGTTGCCATAAAGCCTGGGTCAAAAGTGAAGTAGCCTTTACCACCCAAAGCTCTGACATCGATGACCGGATGTCCCTCAGTGCCTTCTAATATGGGTAACTCGACTTCAACATCACCGGCTTTTAACGTGGCTGATTTATCTGTCATGAAATACACTCCTAAGTTGATGTTCCGGCATTAAACGGAAAAAATGCATAAATTGTTCACATTGCGCAACAAATGGGTCATATATGTGCAAAAAGTGCCGATATTCTTAACCTAATGAAGTGTTAAGTCAATTTAAATGCAGATCTGCTCAATATATATTCTGAATAACGAGGATGTATAAAGGTCTATAAACAATTGTTTACGACTAAAGTCCTAACATATAACAATTCGTTGCTATTAGTATTGCAGGTTGGTATATTTCAAACCCACTGAATTTAAAGGGTTATTTTAGTAATAACTTATTAAAATTTCATTCACAAGCAGTTAACAAATGTTTGCGCTTTTAGTACCAAATTCAGTGCTAAATTAACGTGCAAAAACACACAACTCACGTTGCTAACCAAGAGCTTAGGTTTGAGGTGGCAATAGGACAACAACAGGCGTTTTATTGTGAAAAAACAAAGACCAGTCAATTTAGATTTAACCACAATCAAATTACCTTCTGCAGGCAAAGCTTCGATATTGCACCGCGTCACGGGCGTAGCAATGTTCTTTGCACTTTTATTCGTTATTTGGGCTTGGGCAACATCGGTAAGTTCAGCTGAAGGTTTCGTTAAAGTACAAGATATTATGCAGGGCGTGTTTGGATACATTATCGCTTTGGGCACTTTATCTGCTTTGTCATATCATTTTATCGGCGGTGTACGTCACGTAATTATGGATATGGGTCATTGGGAAGAGCTTCAGTCAGGTAACACAAGTGCGAATGTCGCCATTGGCTTGTGGATATTGGTCACAGTCGTTTTAGGAGTAGTGTTATGGTAACTAATCAAGCGTCAATCAAACGTAACGGTATTCAAGATTACGTTACTCTTAGGGCGTCAGCAGCGATTATTTCTGCGTTCTCGATTTTCATGGTGTACTTCTTTATTTCCACCCCAGAGGTAACCTTTGAGTTGTGGCAAGGTTTATTTGCCTCCATATATATGAAAGCATTCACCTTGTTAACGTTAATTGCAATTTTGATGCATGTGCGAATTGGTCTTTGGCAAGTACTGACCGACTACGTTAAAGCGCACAAGCTTCGAATTATCTTGCAGTTTGCTTTGAATCTACTTGCCTTCGCATATGTTGCGGTTGGTTTGTTTGTTTTGTGGGGTATTTGATATGACATTACCAGTTCATGAGTTTGACGCAGTAGTAATTGGCGCCGGTGGCGCAGGTATGCGAGCCGCCCTACAGATTTCGCAGTCGGGACGTTCGTGTGCACTTTTATCAAAAGTTTTTCCAACTCGCTCTCACACCGTGTCGGCGCAAGGCGGGATTACAGTAGCTTTGGGCAATTCCCACGAAGATAATTGGGAATGGCACATGTACGACACAGTCAAAGGGTCTGACTACATCGGCGACCAAGAAGCTGTTGAGTATATGTGTAAGACGGGTCCAGAAGCGATCATCGAATTAGAAAATATGGGGCTGCCGTTTTCACGTTTTGAAAACGGAAAGGTTTATCAGCGCCCATTTGGTGGACAATCAAGAAACTTTGGCGGTGAGCAAGCTGCTCGAACCGCAGCAGCGGCTGACCGTACCGGTCACGCACTCTTGCATTTGCTCTATCAACAAAACGTAAAAAACAAAACAAAAGTATTTAGCGAATGGTACGCACTTGATTTGGTTAAAAACCAACAAGGGCAAGTAGTGGGTTGTACAGCTATCGATATCGAAAGCGGTGAGCTTGTTTACTTCAAATCTAAAGCGGTTGTGCTAGCAACTGGCGGTGCAGGGCGTATATATGCGTCTACTACCAATGCACATATCAATACAGGCGACGGTATCGGCATGGCAATGCGTGCTGGCGTACCTGCCCAAGATATGGAAATGTGGCAATTCCACCCAACCGGTATTGCAGGTGCGGGAACGTTAGTAACAGAAGGTTGTCGCGGAGAAGGTGGTTACCTTCTTAACAAAGACGGCGAACGTTTCATGGAACGTTACGCGCCAAACGCAAAAGATTTGGCTGGACGCGACGTTGTTGCTCGCTCAATGATGACCGAAATACGCGAAGGCCGCGGTTGTGAAGGACCTTGGGGGACTCACATTAAACTTAAGTTAGACCACTTAGGTAAAGACGTACTTGAGTCTCGTTTGCCGGGTATTCTTGAACTATCGCGCACCTTTGCACACGTTGACCCGGTAAAAGAGCCAATTCCTGTAATTCCAACTTGTCACTATATGATGGGTGGAATTCCAACTAACGTAGATGGTCAAGTTATTGGTATCGATAAGGACGGTAACGAATCACACGTTGATGGTTTATTCGCATGTGGTGAGATTGCATGTGTATCGGTACACGGAGCTAACCGCCTTGGTGGTAACTCGTTGCTTGATTTGGTGGTATTTGGTCGTGCAACTGGTTTACATCTTGGCAAAAATCTTGAACAGATCGATATTAAGTCTGATGCTTCTGAGTCTGATCTCGACGCCGCTATGGCGCGTTTCAATCGCTGGGAGCACTCTGAAAAGGGTAAAGGTGAAGATCCCGTTCAAATTAAGAAAGATATGCAAAAATGCATGCAGCTTAACTTTTCGGTATTTCGTGAAGGTGACGCAATGGCAGAAGGCCTTAAAGAGCTTTCTGAAATTCGTGAGCGTCTTGCTAATGCCCGTCTTGACGATAAGAGCAGCGACTTTAACACCCAACGTATTGAGTGTTTAGAACTCGACAACTTGATGGAAACAGCTTACAGCACTGCGGTAGCTGCGAACTTTAGAACAGAAAGTCGTGGTGCCCACAGTCGTTTTGATTTCACCGAGCGTGATGATGAAAATTGGTTATGTCACTCAGTTTATTTGCCTGAGTCTGACTCAATGATAAAACGTGACGTAAACATGGCACCGAAGTTGAGGGAAGCATTCCCTCCTAAAGTGCGTTCGTATTAATAGGAGCACCCTGATGCAACTTACTTTTTCAATTTATCGCTATAATCCAGAAGTGGACGATGCGCCTCGCATGGAAGACTACCAATTAGAGGTAGAAGAAGGGCAAGATATGATGGTACTTGATGCGCTAATCGCGCTGAAAGAAAAAGATCCATCATTAGCTTTCCGTCGTTCGTGCCGTGAGGGCGTTTGTGGTTCCGACGGTATGAACATGAATGGCAAAAACGGTTTGGCATGTATCACGCCCCTGTCAGCTTTAGGTAAGGGGAAAATCGTTGTTCGTCCTTTACCTGGGTTGCCTGTAGTACGAGATCTGGTTGTTGATTTAACTCAATTCTATACTCAGTATGAAAAAATCAAGCCTTTCTTAATTAACGATGGCAAACAGCCACCGGCAAGAGAGCATCTGCAGAGCCCAGAGGACCGCGCTAAGTTAGATGGACTGTACGAATGTATCTTATGTGCATGCTGTTCAACTTCATGCCCATCATTTTGGTGGAACCCAGATAAGTTCATTGGTCCGGCCGGCTTGTTGCACGCATATCGCTTTTTAACCGATACGCGCGACACCGCAACTGACGAAAGGCTGAATGATCTTGATGATGCATTTAGCGTTTTTAGATGTCACAGCATCATGAATTGCGTCAGTGTATGTCCAAAAGGATTAAATCCTACTAAAGCAATTGGTCAAATAAAATCAATGTTATTGCAAAGAGCAGTGTAATTGACTGCAGATTTCTTAAGATTTGCCGATTAAAAATAGCCGTCCAATAGTGGATGGCTATTTTTTTGCCATAAAAAGCACTTTTTTTCTATTTTTAGTTACCACTATAGTGTTAGGCGATTTAAAAAAAAATTTACTTAGAATACAATAGAGTCTACAAACGATATCAAGGCTAAACGATGCAAAATAGCGTGATGAAAGCATGGTGGGATTCCTCTCATATGGCAGGCGGTAATGCAGCCTATGTAGAAGAGCTCTACGAATCATATCTCGAAAACCCGCAAGACACTCCCGACAATTGGAAAGCGATCTTTGACGAATTGCCCTCAATCGATGGTGTGTCGGTAGAAAGTAACCACAGTTCCATTCGCGAAGAATTCAAAAAAATGGCCAGTCTTGGCCCTGCTGCGCGCATGGGTGCTCCCACATCAAATGCTGGCGACATAGCTACAGATGATCGTCAGGTTAAAGTATTGCAGCTGATTAATGCTTATCGTTTTCGTGGCCATCAGCATGCGAATCTCGATCCGCTGGGTTTATGGAAGCAACCGCGAGTACGTGACTTAGAGTTGTCTCATCATAATCTAAAAGAAACTGACTTTGATACCCTGTTCAATTTGGGTTCTTATGCAGTTGATGCCGAGAAAATGCAGCTTGGAGACTTATTTAAATCGTTAAATCGCACTTATTGCGGTTCGATTGGCTCTGAATACATGCATATCACCGATACTGAACAAAAGCGTTGGTTGCAACAACGTATTGAATCGGTTGAAGCGCGCCCTGTGATTGAGCGTGACGAAAAAATTAAAATTTTAAAAGGGCTTATTGCTGCAGATGGTATGGAAAAATACCTAGGCTCTAAGTTTACAGGTGCAAAACGCTTTTCGCTTGAAGGCGGCGATGCGCTTATCCCAATGCTCAAAGGGCTTATCACGGAAGCTGGCGCGAATGGTGCTAAAGAAGTAGTGCTGGGCATGGCGCACCGTGGTCGATTGAATGTTCTTGTAAACGTCTTGGGTAAAAACCCATCAGTGTTGTTTGATGAATTTGCCGGTAAACACGATGATTCGTTAGGCGCGGGTGATGTAAAATACCATGCGGGTTTCTCCTCTGATTTTGCTACGCCAGGCGGTAATGTTCACTTAGCGTTAGCATTTAACCCGTCACATTTAGAAATTGTTAACCCCGTTGTAATGGGCTCAGTAAGAGCACGTTTAGTGCGTCGTAATTGTAAAGACGGCTCTGCGGTATTACCCATTTCAATTCATGGTGACTCTGCAATTGCTGGGCAAGGTGTTGTTCAAGAAACCTTTAACATGTCGCAAACTCGAGGATTCTCAGTTGGCGGTACAGTAAGAATAGTTATTAACAATCAGGTTGGCTTTACAACGTCGAAAACAGAAGATACGCGCTCTACGCAGTATTGTACTGATATCGCTAAAATGGTTCAGGCACCTATTTTCCATGTGAATGCCGACGACCCGGAAGCGGTAATGTTTGTGACTAAACTTGCTTTAGATTATCGCAACAAATTTAAACGAGATGTAGTGATTGATTTGGTGTGCTACCGCCGCCATGGTCACAATGAGGCTGATGAGCCAAATGCAACTCAACCTCTGATGTATCAGAAGATTAAAAAGCACGCTGTACCAAGAGAAATCTATGCGAATCAACTTATCGCGGAAGGTTCAGTAGAGAAGCATGAAGTTGAACGCCTGATGGCTGAATATCGTTCAGCACTTGATCACGGTGCTTGCGTTGTTGAAGAATGGCGTCCAATGACCGAGCATTCGGTTGATTGGTCTCCTTACCTTGGACACGACTGGACAGTTGACTACGATGCCAGTTTAAGCAATGAGCAGTTAGTGACTCTTGGTAAAGCCTTAACGACAATTCCAGAGAGCCATCGCTTGCAGTCGCGTGTCAACAAGTTGTACAACGACCGCCGCACAATGATTGACGGCGAGCGTTTGTTAGACTGGGGTATGGCAGAGAACCTAGCGTATGCCGCTATCTTAAAAGATGGCACTAACATTCGTTTAACCGGCCAAGATTCAGGCCGTGGTACCTTCTTCCATCGCCATGCCGTATTGCATGGCCAAGATTCTGGTGAAGAGTATATGCCTCTGCAGCACATTGCTGATGAGCAGGGTACCATTGAGATATATGACTCGGTGCTTTCTGAAGAAGCAGTAATGGCCTTTGAATATGGTTATGCAACCGCAGAGCCTGGCACAATGACCATTTGGGAAGCGCAGTTTGGTGACTTTGCAAACGGCGCTCAGGTCGTATTTGATCAGTTTTTATCCTCAGGTGAAGCAAAATGGGGCAGGTTATGCGGCCTAACTGTATTGCTTCCTCATGGCTATGAAGGTCAAGGTCCTGAGCACAGCTCTGCGAGACTAGAACGTTTCTTACAACTTTGTGCTGACCATAACTGGCAAGTCTGTGTGCCGTCTACGCCTGCCCAGGTGTATAACATGTTGCGCAGACAATCTGTACGTCCAATGCGTCGTCCGCTAATTGTAATGTCGCCTAAATCTTTGTTGCGTCATCCTTTGGCGGTGAGCAGTTTAGATGAGCTTGGTGCTGGCGTATTCCAAAACGTGATTGACGAAATCGACGAGCTAACAACGAAGAAGGTTAAACGCGTTGTAATGTGTTCTGGTAAAGTTTACTACGACTTACTCGAACAAAGACGCAAGAACGAACAAGATGACGTCGCTATTATTCGTGTAGAGCAACTTTATCCTTTCCCTGCAGAAGAGATGGCTAAAGTGGTTGAAAAATATAAGCACGTTAAAGATTGGGTATGGTGCCAAGAAGAGCCTCAAAACCAGGGCGCATGGTATTGTACACAACATAATTTTTGGCAATCGGTACCAAAAGATGCCAAGTTAAGCTATGCAGGTCGCAATGCCTCTGCCTCTCCAGCGGTGGGTTATGTATCTGTTCACAATCAGCAACAAAAAGCGTTGATTGAAGACGCACTTACAATTAAATAAGGAACCCCAATGGCACATGAGATAAAAGTTCCAGTTCTTCCAGAGTCAGTTGCAGATGCAACCATCGCTACTTGGCACGTTAAATCTGGTGATACGGTGACTCGTGACCAAAATCTGGTAGATATAGAAACTGACAAAGTAGTACTAGAAGTTGTTGCACCTGCCGATGGCGTAATGTCAGAAATAACTGCTGAAGAGGGCGCGACGGTGCTTGGTGAGCAAGTCATTGGAAGTCTAGACGAGGGCGCTGCCCCGGCTCCTAAGTCTGATGAAAAAGCAGCTGACACTGCAGAAAAACCAGCAGCTAATGCTGATGCTGGCGGTGCACAGAGCGATATTAAAGTTCCGGTATTACCGGAGTCTGTTGCAGACGCTACCATCGCGACTTGGCACGTACAAGTTGGTGAGCAGGTGTCCCGCGACCAGAATTTAGTGGATATCGAAACTGATAAAGTAGTGCTTGAAGTAGTTGCTCCTGCGGATGGTTCACTAAGCGAGATTATTGCCGCAGAGGGTGAAACGGTTACCGCTGAAGCAGTTATTGCTAAGTTTGTTGAAGGCGCATCTTCTGGTGCAGCACCAGCACAAAGCGAAACGGCAAGCTCTGATGATGCTGAATCTGATGCACTTTCGCCTTCGGTACGAAGACTCCTAGCAGAGAAAGACATCGACCCAAGTAAGGTGAAAGGCACTGGTAAAGGTGGTCGCATCACTAAAGAAGATGTCGAGAAGCACTTGAAAGCACCCGCTATTGCAACTGCACCAAGCTCTTCAGATGATACAGCACCAAGCGTAGCTGGCGGACAGCGAACTGAAAAACGCGTTCCTATGACGCGCTTACGTAAGACTATTGCTAAGCGTCTGTTAGAAGCGAAAAACTCTACTGCCATGTTAACCACGTTTAACGAAGTTAACATGAAACCTATCATGGATTTACGTAAGCAATATCAAGAGAGTTTTGAAAAGCGTCATGGTATTCGTTTAGGCTTTATGTCTTTTTATGTAAAAGCAGTTACCGAAGCGCTAAAACGCTATCCAGAAGTGAATGCTTCGTTAGATGGCGACGATATTTGTTACCACAACTATTTCGATATCTCTATTGCGGTATCGACGCCACGTGGTTTGGTTACTCCAATCTTAAGAGACTGTGATGCACTTGGTATGGCCGGTGTGGAGAAAGGTATAAAAGAACTAGCGCTTAAAGGTCGCGACGGTAAGTTGTCGATGGACGATTTGCAAGGCGGTAACTTTACTATTACCAACGGCGGTGTATTTGGTTCGCTTATGTCTACGCCTATTATCAACCCTCCGCAAAGTGCCATTTTAGGTATGCATAAAATCCAAGACCGTCCAATGGCGGTGAATGGTAAGGTTGAAATATTGCCAATGATGTATCTTGCGCTTTCTTATGACCACAGAATTATCGATGGAAAAGAGTCGGTTGGTTTCTTGGTAACTGTTAAAGAAATGTTAGAAGATCCAACACGTTTGTTACTAGACGTATAAGGGTTTGTATTTTAGTCTAAAACTTTGGTCTAAAATTTAAAATCTTTGATGATGCTTCATGTATCATCTGTATTTAAGCAGGATTCGTGATAGAATCCTGCGCTGTTTAACAGGGTCGTATTGTGCGGCTCATCACTCAACAAAATCGGATAAATCACCATGAATTTGCATGAATATCAGGGTAAACAGTTATTCAAAGAATACGGTCTTCCCGTTTCTGAAGGATATGCTGCTGATACTCCTCAAGCTGCCGTTGAAGCAGCAGACCGCATTGGCGGTAACGAGTGGGTAGTAAAGTGTCAGGTACACGCTGGCGGACGCGGAAAAGCGGGCGGCGTAAAACTTGTTAAGAACAAAGACGAAATCAAAGCCTTTGCACAAAACTGGTTAGGTAAAAACCTCGTCACCTACCAAACAGATGAAAACGGTCAACCGGTCACTCGTATTCTTGTTGAGTCTTTGACGGATATCGACCAAGAATTATATCTTGGTGCGGTCGTCGATAGAACGTCACGCAAAATCGTATTTATGGCATCAACTGAAGGCGGCGTAGAAATTGAAACCGTTGCCGAAGAAACGCCAGAAAAGATTCTAAAAGCTGAAATTGATCCGCTGGTAGGCGCGCAGCCTTATCAAGCACGTCAAATCGCTTTCGACTTAGGCCTAACTGGTGTGCAAGTAAAACAGTTTACTCAAATCTTTATGGGTTTGGCTAAAATGTTTGAAGACCTTGACCTTGCGCTCATCGAAATTAACCCACTAGTTATTAAAGATGACGGCAACTTGCATTGTCTTGATGCGAAACTAGGGGTAGACAGCAACGCAATGTACCGTCAGCCAAAACTACGTGACATGCACGATCCTTCGCAAGAAGATGCCCGTGAAGCAGATGCTGCTAAATGGGAGCTTAACTATGTTGCGCTAGACGGAAACGTTGGCTGCATGGTCAATGGCGCTGGTTTAGCTATGGGTACTATGGATATCGTGAACATTCACGGTGGCAACCCTGCGAACTTCTTGGATGTTGGTGGCGGCGCGACGAAAGAGCGTGTTGCTGAAGCATTCAAAATCATCTTATCTGACGATAACGTGAAAGCGGTACTGGTGAATATTTTTGGTGGGATTGTTCGTTGTGACATGATTGCTGAAGGTATCATTGGCGCGGTCAAGGAAGTGGGTGTTCAGGTTCCGGTTGTTGTGCGCTTAGAAGGCACCAACGCTGAGTTAGGTCGTGAAGTACTCGCGAGCTCTGATTTGGATATTATTGCGGCTGAGTCGCTTACAGATGCAGCGCAGAAAGTAGTTGCAGCGGCGGAGGGTAAATAATGTCGGTTTTAATTAATAAAGATACAAAAGTAATCTGCCAAGGCTTTACTGGTGGTCAGGGAACTTTCCACTCCGAGCAAGCGATTGCTTACGGTACTAAAATGGTGGGTGGCGTTACTCCAGGTAAAGGCGGCACAACTCATTTAGGTCTTCCTGTATTTAATACAGTGAAAGATGCAGTAGAAGCAACAGGCGCTACGGCAACTGTAATATATGTTCCTGCACCTTTCTGTAAGGATTCAATTGTAGAAGCGGCAGATGCAGGAATCGAACTAATTGTTTGTATTACCGAAGGTATTCCTACCATCGATATGCTTTATGTCAAAGAATACGTTAGCCAGAAAGGCGTGCGTATGATTGGTCCTAACTGCCCAGGTGTTATCACTCCAGATGAGTGTAAGATTGGTATTATGCCAGGACACATCCATAAGAAGGGCAAGGTAGGGATCGTTTCACGTTCTGGTACGCTAACTTATGAAGCAGTTAAGCAAACTACAGACGAAGGTTTCGGTCAATCAA
Organism: uncultured Glaciecola sp.; assembly: GCA_964621345.1. Taxonomy (GTDB): domain Bacteria; phylum Pseudomonadota; class Gammaproteobacteria; order Enterobacterales; family Alteromonadaceae; genus Glaciecola. Next base: position 65,382 of record CAZUON010000001.1, read on the forward strand.
CTTGCGTTGGTATTGGTGGCGACCCTATCCCGGGTTCTAACTTTATCGATATCTTAGGTATGTTTGAAAAAGATCCAGAAACTGAAGCTATCGTGATGATTGGTGAGATTGGCGGTACAGCTGAAGAAGAAGCTGCTGAGTTTATCAAGGCGAATGTAAGCAAACCAGTGGTTTCATACATTGCAGGTGTAACTGCCCCAGCTGGTAAGCGCATGGGTCATGCCGGTGCAATTATTGCTGGTGGTAAAGGCACAGCAGATGAGAAGTTTAAAGCGCTTGAGGCGGCAGGTGTAAAAACCGTTCGTTCATTAGCTGAGATTGGTAAAGGTCTCCGCGAAATAACGGGTTGGTAAGCGCCCAGTTGTAGAATCAAAAATCCGCGTTTTACGCGGATTTTTTTTTACTATTTTTTTCGATGTTCTAAAATTTTACTTAACAAATTTAAAACAATCTATCTTTTCTATCTTAAATTTATCTTAAACGCATGTCGTTCTTAATGTTTGTACAATCCACTTAACACGCAATCTTAATCGATTAAGAAAATTGTTGCATGTATATTAAATTTCTGCGACATTATGTGAACTCTACTGTTAAATATTTGTGTATTTTTGTTTGGTCCACAATTTAACTACGGAGAATATGCGATAAAATCGGCGTGATAGTAGAAGTTTTCGGACTTTAAGTTTCTGATTTTATCAATGAAACAGGGGAATATTGCTAACGCATTGTTTTTAAAGTATTTGAATACGTATGCAATTATTAGCAAGACCATGCGCATGTGAGTATGATGCGGATGTTAACAAACAGGTTGTCATTTGTTATAAAGCATTAACATATGCGACCAACAAACTCAGGGCACACAAATGATAAAAACACATACATTTAAACCTGCGCTACTGTCGATTGCAGTTGCAAGCGCGCTATATTCAGGGGCGGGTATTGCGCAAGAAGACGCGAACTCAGCACTACAAGACGAAAACACCGAGATTATTGCGGTTACGGGTATCCGTGGCTCATTAATCCGTGCACAAGCGGTTAAACAAGATAATTCATCAATCGTTGAGGCCATATCTGCAGAAGATATCGGTAAGTTACCAGATTCATCTATTGCCGAGTCTCTAGCGCGTTTGCCAGGCTTAGCAGGTGAAAGAAGCGGCGGACGTACCTCTGGTATTTCGGTCCGTGGTTTTAAAGAAGATTTCACTGGTACAACACTCAATGGTCGAGAGCTTATCGGCATTGGTGATAACCGTGGTGTGGAATATGATTTGTATCCTGCTGAAATCATGACCGGCGCAACGATATATAAAACGTCTGATGCGACGCAAATGATTACAGGTATCGGCGGTACAGTAGATTTACAAACCGTACGTCCATTGCAAGCACAAGAAACACTTACGATTAATGCGGCATACGATTTAACTGCGCAAGATTCAGATAATCCAGAGTTTGATGACAACGGATTCCGCGTTGCCGGTTCTTGGGTGGGTAAGTTCATGGATGATACTTTAGGTGTGGCAGTTGCCGTTGCATCTACCGAATCACCTACTAACGAGCGCAAATACGGCGTTTGGGGATATGGCGAAAACCAAGACGGTGATTTTTTACCAAGTGGTTTAGATATTTTCGCAATTTCTAAAGAATTAAAGCGCGATACTATTTCTACTGTATTCCAGTATCAACCAAACGACGAGCTAGACATTGTTGTTGATTACTTAAATATCGACTTTGAAGACTCCGGTATTTTACGTGGTTTCATCGAACCGTTCTCTGGTGTTGTTACTTCTGGCTCCGGTATTAACACTACCGGTACACAAATTAACGCTAACCCAGTGCTTAGAACCGATCCTGAAAGCACCGAAGGTGACCTACAAGTATTTGGTTTAAACATTGAATACGCGTTAAGTGATAACTGGACTGCTATGGTTGATGTCGCTCGCAATGAGTCAAGCAAGTCGTATTTGCGTGCAGAGTCATATGCAGGTATCGGTCGCTCCGGCTCATTGACTAATGCAGACCTTGGTCAACGCCAATTCGAAATGAGTGCTGATGGTATCTTCTTTACTGGTATATCTGGTATGGACTTTTCTGATTTCAACAGCATTAAATTGACTGGTCCACAAGAGTGGGGCGGCGGCTTAGCGTCAGAAGCAGATCGTTTTGAATCTAATGTACCGCGTGCAGATGGTGTAGGTAACTACAGCTTCCTTAATGCACAAGATGGCTTTATTAACTACGCCGATTTTGAAGAAGAACTAACAACAGGTCGTGTTCAATTAGAAGGCTTTGTTGATTTTAGTATCTTTAATGCAGTGACCTTTGGTGCTTACTACAGTGACCGTTCAAAGAGCAAAGACAACAATGGTGACTTTGTAACCACGCCAGCTTATCCTTTCGGCGATGGCAACCCTGATGGAAGTGTGGATACGTTGATCCCAGATTCTTATCGTTATGGTGTGGCTGACTTATCTTGGGCAGGCCTTGGTAATGTTGTTGCTTATGACGGTTTTGGTCCTTATAACGATGGCACTTATCTACGGGTTCAGGCGGAAACTCTTGAGCCAGACCGTTTAGGTGATACTTTTACGGTGGACGAAGAAATATTCATGCTTTACTTCAAAAGCGACTTCGAAACTGACATAGGCGATATGGTACTAACAGGTAACGTAGGTGTTCAATATATCAGCACTGACCAATCATCTTCTGGTTTCATTGGTATAGTGGATGAAAACTTCTCTGTATGCCAAGACGGAAGCGGCGGAATAGACCGAAGCTGTGAAGTGGACGATGGAGCAAGTTATTCTAATGTATTACCTAGCTTGAACATGAGCTTACAAGTAGACGACGAGCAATACGTGCGTTTTGCAGCATCGAAAACTATTTCGCGTGCTCGAATCGACTTTATGCGCGCTTCAGGTTTCGTTAAGTTTAACCAAAACATTGAGTTAATTGCGATCCCAGATACGGAGGCTGCGGTAAATCAGTATGGCTCACCTTGGTCAAAAGTTCAGGGGACACCTACATTGCGTCCACTTGAATCAAATAACTTTGATTTGTCTTACGAGAATTACTTCTCGCCAGAAGGTTATTTTGCGGCCACCTTGTTCTACAAAGACTTGGTTAACCTTACGCAAAATGGTCGACAGTTAATTGATTTTACAAATGACTCGACAAACAACGGCGCGAACTACTTTATCCCTGGTTTCCACGATAGAATTGTTCCCGCAGACGGCTTTTATGGTCCGGCAGAAGTGCCGCTTGAAGCAGGCGACTACTTAGCACCGCCACGCTTTGGTACATTTGAGTTCTTCCAAGATGGACTTCAAGGCACGGTTAAAGGCTTAGAGCTGACAGCGAACGTTCCGTTTAATGTGATTGCAGATGCCTTAGATGGCTTCGGTATTGCAGCATCAGCGACTTTCATTGATGCGGAAGTAGATGACGGTACTGCGATTCCTGGTCAGTCTGACAGAAATTACTCTTTAACTGCTTATTATGAAATGAACGGTTTTGAGTTCCGTGTTGCAGGCACTAAACGTTCTGGTTTTACTACTTATGAGCGCGGTGGTTCAAACAAAATTGCTGAGGCAACTCGCGATGGTGTAACTATTGTAGATGCGCAAATAAGCTATGACTTTGAGTACACCGGCATCGACTACTTAGACGGTCTTCGTGTATCTCTGCAAGGTCAGAACTTAACCGACGTTGAAGAAGAAACAATTGACGATAATGGTATTGTAACTGTGCGCCGTACTTTTGGTCCGCGCTACATGCTTAACTTTAACTATTCGTTCTATTAATAGGTTGTGTGTTAAAGGCCTCTATCCCTCGGGTTAGGGGTCTTTTTTTTGACTTTTTACGTATAATTCAAGCTATTATGCAGTTATACGTAAAGCGTTAATACAGGCAAGATGAATGCAAAATCCCATTAAAAAAGTTGTCATCGCAGGTGGTGGAACCGCCGGTTGGATGACCGCCGCCCTAATGCAAAAAGTATTGCACAAACAAGTCGAAATTGAATTAGTAGAGTCCGAAGATATCGGCATCGTAGGGGTGGGTGAGGCAACGATACCGCCTATTCAAATCTTCAATCAGTTTTTGGGCTTGGACGAAAAAGAGTTTTTAAAAGAGACCAACGGCACAATAAAGCTCGCCATTAAGTTTGATAATTGGAAGCAAAAAGGTCACAGCTATTTTCATACCTTTGGCGCTCCTGGAGCTAACCTGGGCTTTTGTAATTTTCATCATTATTGGCTCAGAGCAAACAAGCTGGGGCTAAATCAATCTCTTTGGGATTTTGATTTAAATTATTTGTGCTGTAAGAGTGAAGTCTTTAACAAAATAAATACCCAAAACCCTGTATACGAGGTGCCTTATGCTTATCACTTTGATTCCGCCCTGTACGGTAAGTATTTGCGTAAAATAGCTGAAAAAGCCGGAGTAACTCGCACCGAAGGTATCATTGAGCACATCGCAACAGATGAGCAGACCGGTCATATCACAGGTCTACAGCTAAAAGGTGGGCAGCAAATTCAAGGTGATTTCTTTATTGATTGCACGGGGAGCCGTGGTTTGCTTCTGCAAAAAACCTTAGGTGTTGATTATCTCGATTGGTCGAATTTATTACCTGCCAATACCGCACTTGCGGTGCAAACTGAACGCTTCGACACAACACTACCCTACACTCGAAGCATTGCCCATGAAGCCGGCTGGCAATGGCGTATTCCGCTAACACATCGTAATGGTAACGGGATTGTATTTTGTTCTGATTATTTATCTGATGCGCAAGCTGAGCAGACCTTACTCAGTAACTTAGACTCAAAAGCCGTTAATGATGTACGAAAAATTAGTTTTAAAACCGGACGCACGGCAAAGCAGTGGCATAAGAATGTGGTAGCCGTGGGCTTATCGAGCGGCTTCTTAGAGCCTCTTGAGTCGACCAGTATTCACCTTATCCAGTCGGCCATTGTAAGGTTACTTAAGCTGTTTCCTCATGAGGGGGTTAGAGAGTCTGCGGTTAACTTGTATAACCAAGAATCGGCGATCGAATACGATACTATTCGAGATTTTATTATTTTGCATTATGTTGTAAATGAGCGAGATGATTCTGATTTTTGGCAGGATATGCGCCGACTTACCTTGCCGCCAAGATTGCAAAATAAGCTAGACGTGTTTAAAGAGGTTGGGGCGATATTTAACGACCAACACGATATATTCAAAGATGCATCTTGGCTACAAGTGATGATGGGGCAGGGAATAATGCCACAAGACTTTCATCCCGCGGCTAATGTGCTGGCTGAGCAACAACTTATGGATACCATGCAAAAAATCTCCCACGCTAAACGCCAGCCTATGAGTAAGATGCTACCTCACGACGATTTTATTAAGCAATATGTTGGAGCCTAAATGAGCAAGGTACATCGTATTGTTATTGCAGGCGGGGGGACAGCTGGTTGGATGGCTGCGAATTTGTTTCAGCATCATTGGCACGACAAAGACGTTGAAATTGAATTAGTAGAATCGCCTCAGGTTGGCATTATTGGCGTTGGTGAGGGTTCGACTCCTTCATTAAAACGCTTTTTTGAAACCTTAAATATTGCTGAATCGGATTGGATGGAACAATGCAATGCCACATACAAAGTTAGTATTCAGTTTAATGACTGGAGTCCTAAGTCGGCGAACCAACACTACCAGCACCCTTTTATATCCCAGTTAGATACCTTTTCTGAGCGGCGCTTTTATGTGAACTGCCTTACACGCCGCCTAGGTCTTGACGTAGAAACTCGGCCAGAAAAGTTCCTATTAAACGGATGGTTAGCTAAACAACGAAAATCTCCAATAACGCCTGCAAACTTTCCCTTCGAGGTTGAATATGGCTATCATTTCGACTCCGCTCTATTGGGTGAATATCTTGCGTTACGTGCAAAGGCATTAGGAGTTAAGCATACCCAAGGCAAAATCGCAGAGGTTCAAAAAGACTCCCAAGGCAATATTGCTCAGTTAATATTGGAAGGGGGTAAGGCCCTCGCCGGTGATTTATTTATTGACTGTACTGGTTTTGAGAGCTTGTTGTTGCAGCAAGCTCTCAAGGTTAAATTTAACTCATTTGAGTCTAACTTGTTCAACGATAGTGCGATTGCCATTCCAACGCCGGCGATTACGCCACTGCAAAATCAAACGCAAGCGACTGCGCTTCCACATGGTTGGGCGTGGCAAATTCCTTTAACAAAACGCACAGGTAACGGTTATGTGTATTCCTCTGCTTACATTGACGGTAAGCAAGCAGAAAAGGAATTGCGCGAGCATTTAGGGCTGCTTGATGCAGATGTACCCGTTAAGCACCTAAAAATGAAAGTAGGGCAGGTTGAGCAGCATTGGTATAAAAACTGTTTGGCGCTGGGGTTATCGCAAGGGTTCATTGAGCCGTTAGAGGCGACTGCTCTGCATTTGGTGCAAATGGGCATAGAAAGTTTTGTTGAAGCCTACAGTGAGGGCCGTTTCAGTACTCAGCACCAAAAAGCCTATAACCAACAAATTAAGGGGAGCTTTGATGCGGTGCGTAACTATATTGTTGCCCATTACAAGATGAACTCCAGAGACGATACACAATATTGGAAGGATAATCGGAATAACCCTAATATTTCCGACTCTTTAAAACAGCTTCTACAGGTCTGGTTCAATAACGGCGATTTACAAAAAGAGATTAAACGCCAAAACCTGAATAGTCATTTTGGCACTGCGTCTTGGCATTGCTTGCTTGCAGGCTATGGTACTTTTCCTAATTTGGCCCCCAACCAACCAGGCAAAGGTGACCTGTATAAAGAGTATGAGCTTGAAGCGTTTTTTGAGGGTTGCATGCTTAATTTTGGCCAAGTATAAACTAACCAAATCAAGCTTTATCGTACATAAAGTTGAGTGGAGTTTGTTGGGGTGGATGGCCCTTCGCTTTTTACTTCGACAGCTCTCACACCTCGAATAAATCAGTCAAAATCAAATTCTTATCAGGTTTATACAGTACTTAATCGTTTCAGTTATGTGGCTTAGTGAAGGTATAAGCTGCATGAATACGTATGCAGTAGTATGTTAAATCTATTTGCAAAAATGTAACATTTCATAAGCGGTGGATTATTTTTATTAACTGTGGCGCATTCGTCTTTTAAGACGATAGATAAGCCAAATAAAGCAATCTGAAAATCTCACCAAACGCACTTTTCTTAAAGTTACGGGACACACTTATGAATAAATTTAAGCCCAATCTAATCACAAGCGCTTTAATTGCTAGTGGTTTGTTAATGGGAAGCTTCCCTCTTTATGCTCAGGAAGAAAATAATTCTACTACTGAGGATGAAATTGAAGTTATTGAGGTACGCAGTTTTGGTACAAGTCTAATCAAATCACTGAATCAAAAACGATTCAGCGATACGGTAACCGAACAATTATCGGCAGATGACTTAGGCGGGTTACCTGATGTATCTATTGCAGATGCACTCACTCGACTTCCCGGTATTTCGGCAGTAAGAACGGGTGGCCAAGCGGCTGAAATCAATATTCGTGGTTTGTCTGGTGACTTTGTATTTTCAACCTTAAATGGTCGAGAGCAGGTATCAACAAGCGGTAGTCGTTCTATTGAATTTGACCAATACCCATCAGAGTTGATTTCTTCAGGTGCGGTATATAAATCACCAAAAGCTTCATTAATCGAAGGTGGTGTAGCTGGTACCGTTGAACTTAAAACGGCAAGCCCATTATCAAATACTGAGGAACATAAGTTTAGTGCCAATGTTAGAGGCATGTATAACGACAGAGCGAGTGAAGTAGCCGATGCCGATGAATTTGGTCATCGTATAAGCTTTTCATATCAAGGACAGTTTTTAGATCGTACCTTAGGCGTAGCGGTTGGCTATGCACGTTTGTTCCAACCTTCAGTATCTACTCAGTTTATTGGTTTAGCGTATAACCGTGAAGCGGATGTAGATGGTCTTGCTGGTGATAACGAGAACTTCAACCCAAATGCACCCGAAGCAGGGCAGTGCGTTTCATGTGAACGTATCAGCGAAGGTTTTGAAATGCAGCACAAAGGTGGTGCAGAAACCCGTGACGGATATGTGGCTACCATTGAATGGGCACCGGTTGATAACTTCACTCTAAAAGGCGATGTGTTTTATTCTACCTTTGACTCAGAAGAATTCGCCCGCGGCTTTAGGGTTAAATTAGAAGCACCAAATGTGGGGATCACAAACCCTGTTGTAGCTGACAACCACGTAATTGGCGGTAACTTTGCTCGCTCAGGTACAGGCTTTACGCGCGTTGAGCTAGTAAACGATGATAACCAAGATTTTGATGAAATTCGAAACTACGGCTTAAATGGCGATTGGCAAATTAGCGACAGATGGTCACTTAACTTTGATATTTCCCACTCCGCCGCTGAAAGTGATTTCCGCAATGGTCTTTTATGGTCACTTGTAGCTGAAGACGCCAACGCGGTGAACCCCCAGCTCGATACAGATATTTCCATCTCTTATCAGCTTAATGGTTTAGATTTACCTGATTTAGGTTTTAACCAAGCCGATGCTTTTTCTGATATTAATCGAGTATTGGTGTCTAAATACGGTATTTATCCTTTCCAAAACTCTGATGAACTAGACGCGTATCGCTTAGATTTCCGCTATGAGTTAGATAATGATTATTTCTCAAGCATTGAATTTGGTGCACGTCATTCAGACAGAACATATACAAACGATCGCAGCGTATTCGAATATGGTAGTGATTCAGACTTCTCAACGACTCAGCCGCCACTGCGCTTAACTCAAGATATGGTTGAAGTGGTTGATTGGCAGGGAGAGTTCGGTTATTTCCCCAGTTATTTATCGATTGATTTAGATGCAGCACTTAATGCATGGTTCCCTGGCGGCGTTCCTCAACCACAGCAAACTTGGGGCGGTTACGATGGTGTAATCAACGCACCTGAGGGCGTTTTACTGGGGGGGGATACCTCATGGTCAGTGCTACAAAGCGGCGAAGTATACGAAACGGTAACTTCGGCCTATGTGATGGCTAATATTGACACCGCAATTGGTGACATTGGCGTAACCGGTAACATTGGTTTGCGTATGGTTGATTCAAAGCAAGCCTCTACCTTTTTGCAAGACGTAGGTGGTGACGTTAACGCCGGTGCTCAGCTTATTACTGATGATGTAGGTTTGGTTACTGACCAATTCCGCTCGGTGGTCCTAGAGGATACCTACACCGATTATTTGCCTTCTTTAAACTTAAACTTCCAAGTCACTGACAACAGCTACGTGCGCTTTGCTGCCGCTAAAGTAATGGGAAGAGCTCCAATTAATGAAATGTTCGCCAACTCTCGAGTGGATCTATTTAGGCCCATCGCTGAGCGTGACATTGATACCGGTATTGTAACGGTTAGAGGCGAGGCGACGGTATCAGGACAAGCCGATAACAGTCCTTACCTACGTCCGTTTTATGCCACTCAGTATGATTTGTCGTTTGAGCATTACTTTAGTGAAACAGATGGTGCAGTAGTGCTTGCTCTATTTTATAAAGATATTGAATCATTTGTAGATAGAACCACTACCGACCCATATGACTTTGAAGCTAATGGCTTTAACGTACCTTCTGAAGTTGACTTAATTGTGCAAGAAGATGACGGTACTGGTACTTTAGTTCCAGTATTAGACGCAAATGGCTTACCGCTTACCGAAACTGTACCGGTTGTTAATGGCGCGTATACCACAGCGGTAAATAACTCAGAAGGCGGTTACATACGCGGTGTTGAAATCTCGTATACGCAAGTGTTCTCGTTTTTACCCGATTTTTGGTCAGGCTTAGGTGCAAACGCGAGTTTCTCCCATACTCAAACCGAGATCATTCGTATTGCAGATCCTAACCAAGGCGTATATTCAACCGACCTTCCAGGGTTATCGCCGAACGTACTGTCAGGAACCATTTTCTGGGAGTATGAAGGATTTGAAACACGCGTTAACGCCCGCTATCGCGATGAGTTTGTATCGCAGCAAGTAGCGGTTAACTCGCAAGTGGTTAACTTTGACTCTGAGATGGTGGTAGATTTCCAAGCCTCTTATCAAATCAATGACAACCTCGGTGTTTTATTTCAAGCCAATAACATTACCGACGAGCCGACTAAGAGTTACTTTGGCAGCCAAGACCGCACGGGAACCATTCAATACTTTGGTACCCAGTACTTTCTTGGGGTGACGTACTCATTATGAAACGATTAAATTTACGCAATATTTGTCAACTGTCGACCGCTTTAGGTCGCGCGACACCGGAGTTATCTACCATGATAAACTATAGAAAAGCCATTGGTGCAGTATGTATTGTACTAAGCACTTTAGTGCTGTCTGCTTGTGGAGGTTCGAGCGTTGAATCTGGACAAGTACCACTGACTTGTAATCTACCCAATGTACCAAATGCTGAGGGCACCGCTTGTGTAGCACCACCGCCCATTCAATGTACACCACCTACCGTGCCGAATGAAACGAACGATGCATGTGTGGTTGGCGTAAATCCAAACCTTCCTGATCCTGTGTTCTTCCCAGGTGAAGACCAAGCTGTGCTTTACTACAACCGTGGTGATGTAGATGCGACTAATTCGGCAAACGATCCTGCCTACGAAGGATGGAGATTGCATACGTGGAGCAACGATGCATGTGATGCCTACGCCGACCCAGATACTGCTTGGGCAGATGGGCGCATCCATGATGGAATCGACCCTACCTATGGTGCCTACTGGATTTTAGATTTAAAACCCGGATACGCAGGTACGCCAGGCGCATGTCATAACTTTATTATTCACATTGGTACTGAAGATTCTGGCAAGGAACTCGGTGGCGGCGACTTTAAAGGCAATTTGTCGCAAGACGATGAGCGTTTTACGCGCATGAACTTTACCCTGTCGGGCGTTGCTGAGGTGTATGAATTTCCAATCGATTCGCTTGGCGAACAACCGGTTTCAGTAGAAGGCGCTCAAGCTCATTGGTTAGATGCGCAAACGGTATTGTGGGATGTCGATTTTGCCTTAGTTAAAAACGTAAGACTGCATTATTCAGCTGACGCAAGCTTAGAAATCTCGGTGGAAGAGGGCGTTGTAAATAGCACCAGCGCATCACTCACCGAAGTTGATTTGACTGACGAGCAGGCTGCAATTGCCCCACACCTTAGCGACTTGCCTGCTTTTGCCGGTGATTGGTCAGTTGATGATGCAAAAGCAGTATTAAAAACCCAAGCAATACTGGGGGCATACGATAGCGAAGATAAGCTTGTTGCCGCTACGCGACTGCAAATTCCTAACGTATTGGATGAAATATACACTGCAGGCGAAAATGACGCCGACGAACAAATGTTGGGTCCAATTTATACCGACAGTGGCATTGTCTCGAGAGTATGGGCGCCTACCGCTCAAAACGTAGCACTGAAGCTATATAACGCTGACAAAACTTTAGCATCTACCAATGAAATGACATACGACGATGCGACCGGTATTTGGTCTTATGAAGGCGGTTCTGAACTTGACCGTCAGTTATATCGTTTTGAAGTCACTGTATATCATCCAGTAAGTGACACCATTGAAATACTTGATGTCACCGACCCTTACTCAGTGGGCCTCGCATTAAATGGTCGTTTCTCGCAGTTTGTTAACCTCAACGATGAAGACTTAAAGCCAGAGGGCTGGGATACACATAGCATTCCTACTATCGAAAACTTTGAAGATGCGGTTATATATGAAGGCCACGTCAGAGAGTTTAGTGCAAGAGACGAAAGCACCAGTGAAGCAAATCGTGGTAAATACCTAGCCTTTACCGAAAAAGATTCTGCACCTATGCAGCATTTGGCTACTCTTGCTCAAAAAGGCCTAACGCACTTCCACGTGTTACCGGTAAACGACATTGCTACCATCAACGAAGATAACGCCAGAACAATTGATTGGACAAGCACTATTGGTGAGTTTTGTGCATTAACGCCTTCCTCTGATGTTTGTAATGACGGTACGGATACGGGCACGACAATTAAAGATTTGTATGAGTCTTATAATGTATTGACAGAGCCGGGCGCTGCACAAGCTTTAGCGCAGCAGTTACGTAACTTTGACCAGTTCAACTGGGGATACGATCCAAAACACTTTAATGCACCAGAAGGTAGCTATGCATCTGATCCAGATGGTGTTGCACGTATCTTAGAATTGCGAGCAATGAACCAATCCTTACATGAAATTGGTTTACGTGTTGCTTTAGATGTTGTGTATAACCACACTAATGCATCGGGTCTGTTCCAAAACTCAGTATTTGATAAGGTTGTACCGGGTTACTATCATCGTTATGCCATTGCAACGGGCGACATCATCCGCGAAACATGCTGTGACGATACCGAGCCGCGCAATCGCATGATGGAAAAGTTCATGGAAGATTCGCTTCTTATGTGGACAGAACAATATAAGTTCGATTCCTTCCGTTTTGACATTATGTCACAAGCATCTAAAACTACGATGGTGAACTTGTTTGAATCGGTTCAAACCCTTGACCCAGATATGTATTTTTATGGTGAAGGTTGGGGTAAAAATACGGCCGATTACGGTGACTTTGAGATTGCTAGTCAAGCCAATATGGCCGGCACTGAAATAGGCACCTTTAATGACCGTATTCGCGAAGCGATTCGTCAAGGCCAAATTTTTAGTAAAGAAGAAAGCAGCGACGAAGCGTTATCGGCACAAGACCGCGTTAAAGTGGGCTTGTCGGGTACGTTAACCGATTTTGTATTGAAAACGTCTGGCGGTTCTGACGCGCAAACCTCAGCACTAGGTGGTTATGCTAAAGACCCAGCAGACATTATCAACTATGTGTCTAAGCACGATAATGAGACCTTGTGGGATCAATTCAACTATGTGTTACCAGCTGATTTAACCCTTGAAGAACGTATTAGAGCGCAGAACATTGGTATTACCTTACCTCTTATGGCCCAAGGTATTCCATTCTTGCAAATTGGCGGTGACTTCTTGCGCTCTAAATCAATGGACCGTAACACTTATGATTCGGGCGATTGGTTTACATTAACGGACTTCACGTTCAGTACAAATAACTGGAATGTGGGTTTACCATTAGCAGAAGATAACGAAGGTCGTTGGTCTGAAATATCTCAGTTCATGAATTCACCAGAGCGCGCAGCTGCGATGTCTGATATTGAGTTTGCGGCTGAAGTGTTCCAAGAATTCTTAAGCATTCGTTCACAGAGCCCATTGTTTAGATTAACCACCAGCGAAGACATTATCGCAAGGCTTGGTTTCCACAACATTGGCGACAGACAGCAACAAGGTCTGATTGTAATGAGTCTTGATGACGGTGTGGTAGAAGACGCTGAAACGCAACTACCTGACCTAGATCCGATGTACGATGCAATTGTAGTGGTTGTGAACTCTGGCTATGAAGAAAAGACCATTGAAGTAGCAACTGCTGCTAACTTTGAACTACATAGCATTCACGCTAACTCTATTGACCCGAGTGTGCGCGGCGCAAGCTTTGCTGATAGCTCAGAAGACGAGATGATCAAAGGGAGCTTTACGGTTCCTGCGTTAACAACGGCCGTCTACGTCAAAAACCAAGGCACGCAGCGTGGATATGGCTTGTCGGCATTTGCCACAGCCGGTGCTCCAGACGTTGTACCATATGGTGACACCACAGTATTTGTACGTGGTGAAATGAACGGTTGGGGTGAGGGCGACCCAATGACTTATCAAGGTGAAGGTGTATATGAAACTACAATTGCACTTGAAGGTGGCACTAGTTACGCGTTTAAAGTGGCATCGTCTGATTGGTCTACGGTAGATTTTGGTAACGATGATGTACTTGTAGTTGAAGATGAACCGAAAACACTAATACGCGGCAATGGCAATATGACTATTACGCCAAGTGTTTCTGCAACATTCATCTTCAGTCTAGATGCAAGAGAGTCTGAGTCTCCGGTACTGACTGTGACTAACGAAGAACCGTATGCTGGAATGCCTATTTATATTCGCGGTAGCATGAACGGCTGGGGAACCGATAATGAGTTGGCATATGATGGTGGCCGCATTTATCGTGCAACCCTAGACTTAGCAGCCGAAGAGCATCAGTTCAAAGTTGCTAATGCTGACTGGGCAATGCCAAACCTAGGTGGTTTCTCTGCAGCAGATGCCGACACCGTGGTAAACCTTGCTGAGAATATGCCCATTGTTGAAGGCGGTGAGAACCTTAAGCTGTCTATTAGCGATGCGGGTAAATACATATTTGTATTTGATACCGTTGACCTAAGCGCGCCAAAAGTGCGTGTATTTGCTGAAGAGTTCTTTGGTGCAAATACTGTGTATATTCGAGGAAGCTTAAACGGTTGGGGCGAAACCAATGCGCTTGAATATCAAGGGGATGGCGTGTACTCGGTAGACATTGACCTGAGCGGTGCTGATGTTGCCTTTAAAGTAGCAACTGCCGACTGGGCCGCAGTTAACCTTGGCGCATTCAGTGATGCCGAAGCTGGAGTAGAATTAGGGACTTTGAAACACCTAAACCAAGACGGTGGTAGTGGTAACCTCACTATTACTGAGCCAGAAGCCGGTAACTATGAGTTTAGAGTGATTGGCAGAGACGTTAAGGTAATTAAAAACGATTAATTTACTACTCTAGAAACACCAATTAAAAAGGCCGCTAACATTAGCGGCCTTTTTATTGCTTGATGCAGCAATAATGTGAAGATTAGATTCCCCTTTTAATTGAGAGGCAATATCAAATGAAACAGAAAAACCGCGTATGTAAAATCAAGGTAATGGCAACAGATTCCGTGTACTTGCGGGTGTTAATCCGCTATTTTGCTTACAAATAAACCTATTTTTTCACCCATAGTTTTTGTTTCATTCTCAAGTTGCGGCCCACTTTCCCCCCAACCAATTCCACTTTCACAATGGTTAAAACTGCCCATCATCTTGCCTTGAGCATCATTTAGTTTCCCTTCAATACAAACTTCACTTTCTCCCGCCCCAAAACCAATCCATACACGAAGGTTTTGGCTTCCTGGGTTAAGTTTAGTGAAAGCTCCTACAAGATTAATGGAGCCAGGCTTCGCCCCGCCTGCGCTTTCATCTAAGGTCACATTTGTAAAGCCAGCGGCTCGCAGAGTATAAACAATATCAGATGCAAGCAAATGGGGGGCAGAATTGGCCATAGACTGAGATGTATCAGAGTCTAAATTAATTCGATTGGTAGTAAACTGATGGACATGAATTGCCGATGCCTTAGAAATGCCCGAAACCGATAGACTACTTGTGTCCAGTTGTGATTTTACCCGCTTATGATGGTCATTGCCTGACTGTGAAGCACAGCCTGCCGTTACCAGGAGATAAGCGGAAACAAACATAACACCTGCGAAATTTGAGCTTTTAAAGTTTTTCATAATACCTCTTTAAGACGATTGTTTTGCATATATAAACCCACGACCCGCTTAGACTTGATATTCGAACCACTGCTATCGAAGGCAATTATTGATTGCCACTGCTGTGGCAACTTAAAATACTTGTACTTACTAACGCTCGTTTATGTTCTTTTTTATTGCGCTAATATTGTTATCGATATCGTCACCGACAGCCCCAGCCAGTTTCGCCCGTTGATAATAATGAAGAGACTCAGGCAAACGATTCTGGGCCAACATTTGCTCTGCTAACTGCAGATTGTAAAGACCATTATGAGGCATTGCGTCGGCTAGTATCTGTAAGGTTTTAAACGCCATTTGTTGGTTGTTTTCTTCACGGTAGTTTTCTAAGCTTTTTTCCATCATGCTTAACCAATCGATTCGCTTTTCAAACCATTGTTTACCCAGCGTCTGTTGCCAGTCAGCGGGTTGAGGCAATACAACTGGGATTGCTGTGTTGCTAAAAGGGTAGTCAGACTTTAACTTTTGGATAGTCGCAAAGCCAAAGTACTCTTCTGCCGGCAATACAAGCCGCTGTTGCCAAGCTTGTTCAATTGGCACATGTTGCCAAGGACTAAACAATTGACTTTGCTCCAGGGCTTGATAAAAGCTCTCAGACAATACAAAGTAGCCTTGCAGGTTAGGGTGTAAATGTTCCAACATTAAGCTATTACCAATTGTAAGGTTTTGACTGCGCTGCTCAAAAGCTGCCAAAGTATCGACTAAATATACCTTGGGTGACGACGCAGCTAAACGTTTAATAATTTCATTCATCGAGCTAGGGGCTCTAAAGCGCAGTAAGTCGTGGTCTACCGCTAATGAATAATGAACCTTAGCAAGCGCAAATAGCTGTAATGACTCTAATTCTTGTGCAAACTCATAATGTAAATCAGCAGATTTAGAGTTTTGCACTAGCTCGCTCGCTTTTTGCCACTGTTCTAGAGTGTTTGCGCTAATAGACGGGTGATCGAGCGCACGTAAAGTACTCAAAAGCTTTTGGTATTCATCTTCTTTACTTAAACTAGAAAAAGGCGCTTGGTCTCGTTTATTGCTTGCCACCGTGCCGATGAAAACAGGAATATCAGCGTCGGTATATTTTTCGAGCAGGCTTTGCATATTGCTTGAAAACTGGTGCAGGCCTGCATCAAACACTTCACCGTTATGTATAATTTCTTTTTGTTTTGCAACTTGTGACATAAAGGTTCGCCCACTTGTAACAGGAGCAGCTCCTTCGCCACTGTCTGTGTGAGCATCTTGAGCGAAAGACTGCCCAGAAAAAAACAAATTTTGCACTAGCTGAAAAACTCGTAGGTTTTTCAAGGCTAAAAACCACTTTGTAGTACGATGAGAGTTGGCTAAGGCAAAATTACTGCCTACTCCTAATATCCCCAAGTACTCATTATGACCGGCATAAATTAATACTGCATCGGGTTCTTGTTCAATGATTTCGTCGGCAAAATCTAGCAAGGTATAACTGTTAACTGCTGAAAGCGCGGTATTTACCACTTCCACATGCTTGGTGGGTAAACTTTGTTTTAAGCGCTGATCTAACGTAGCACCAAGAGATGCGCCGTATCCATAAGGGAAGCCTGCTGCAGTGCTTCCTCCTTGAACAAAAATGCGTAAGCCGTTAGCTGGTTTTTGTTTAAGTAAAAAGTTGGTTTCAAGGGTTACAGTGGGTTTGGGGGCATGCGCTGGAAAGTAGCGGTTCATCACATCAGGACGGGGCAGAATATAATGCTCACTGGCAGGGTTGTCGATGAACAAAGGGACATCTTCACCGTAAGATATCAAACGTAGCCCAACCTCCAATAGTAAAAAAAACACAAAGGGGATAACACAAGCAATTGCATAAAAAACATAGAGATTATTTGCTTTAGTGCTGCTGTGCGCAGAGTGACTATTAGGACTCGTCTTTGATTCGGTCATAGATTTCTCATTATTTAATCGCTTTTGTACGTGACGTTTCTCTTAGCCACCAATACTGCGTTTAATTTGTTTCGCTTTTAGGTTATTTGGGTCTTGTGCAATGACCTCGTCAAGCATATTAATGGCAGCGCGCAACTGATTGGATTTAAATAAAATCTCCGCCAGGCTTAACTTGTAGTTGCTATTTTGTGGATTAAGCTTTACTGCTTGTTTAGCATAGTAATGAGCAAGCGGTAAAGCGTTTGCACGCAGCAATAACAGAGACGCCACACGAGCAGGTTGATGTTGATTAGGTAATGCGTCGAATAATACCCCTGCAGCTATGCCAGCCTGCAGCCACCGCTGCTCTTTTTGCAGTGTTTCTATTAGGCGCTTTTGAACGCTTACAAAGCTCTCACCTTGCACTCGTTGTAATGCAAGCGCGCTTTGGTTTGCATTATCTAACGAATTATCTAACGAATTATCTAACGAACTATCTAACGCGGTAGCAATCGTATCGGTTACCGAAAAGTCTTGTGGTGTCGCACTAAACGGGTAGTCAGACATCAACTGACCGACCTTAACCGCAGCATAAGCATCATCTACGCTTGATAACGGCTGCCATTGCCAAGCTTGTTGCTTAGATACCGCATAACTCGCTTCTGCGAGGGTGCCATGAGTGATTAAGGATTGATAAAAAGCTTCCGCAATTTCAAAATAGCCGCGGGCATTCGGATGTAAATGTTCCAGCATCAACTCATTGCCAATAATACCTTGGGAAGCGACATCTTCTAAGGCACGTTTTGCATCCACTAAGTATGCGCCATGTTGCTCGGCGCTTTGCTTAATAATGGCATTAAATTCACTCGGCGCTCTAAAACGAAGCAGGTCATAATCGCGAGCATTACTAAAATAGGTTTTGGCTTGTTGGGTACGGGCATTTTTTAAGCTTGCTTTGCCTTTTTGGTAAGCAGTATCGGCGTTGTACTTTTTATCCTTCGATGAATTAAAAGGCGCTTGGTCTTTTTCATTAGAGGCAATGGTCGACAAGTAAACCGGAATGCCAGCGGCTTTAAATTTTGCCAAAATTAACCTTAAATTTTGCTCAAACTGCGCTTTTCCTGCCTCAAATAAGGGGCTTTGATAAGCAATATCTTTTTCTTTCGCCACCTGTGCCATTAGCGTTCGTTTGCTTTTATTCTCTGTTTCTTGACGGTTATGCGTAACTAATTCATAGTAGGTTTTTTGAATGAGTTGATATAAACGCCACTCTTTAAACTTAAGAAACAGCAAATTTGCGCTGTAACTACCTTTTCCGGCAAAACTTGAACCAACTCCCATGACCCCAAGGTACTCATTGTGACCCGCATAAATTAATATTGCATCGGGTGAAATATCGATAACCTCGTCTACGTAGTCGAGCAAGCTAAAAGTATTGATGCTCGACATTGCGACCGATATTAACTCAATATCTAACTCTGGATGACTGGCATTAATGCGTTGTTTTAACATGCCTGAGGGAGAGCCAAAACGACCATAAGGAAAGCCTGCCATTGTGGAGCCTCCTAAGCTTACAATACGTATACTTTCAGGTGTT
Source organism: uncultured Glaciecola sp. (assembly GCA_964621345.1). Taxonomy (GTDB): domain Bacteria; phylum Pseudomonadota; class Gammaproteobacteria; order Enterobacterales; family Alteromonadaceae; genus Glaciecola. Next base: position 84,352 of record CAZUON010000001.1, read on the forward strand.
TTTTCAGCATTAAATAGGTATGTGTCGGGAGCGACATTCGGAGCGGTATCAGCCGGATAGAAAAAACGCTTTATGATGTCGGTATTGGGCTCTACAAAACCTTCGATTTGTTGTGAAGGCACGAATAAAGGATAACTCTGACCAAAGTTAAAAGCTCGTAATAAAAGCTCAGCGCTACCGAGTAATAAAAAGGGTAAGGTAATGGCTATCGCATAGAAAAGTAAGCGAGGCTTTTTTTGGCTGCTTGTCATGTATTTTCTCGTCACTACTCACTGTTTATACTGCACTAGGGCTTTAAATTATCTTGCATTGACTCATGCTTGTTTGCGCTTTGTTAATTGCGAACGCTTGTTTGTGATGTATTATGCAACAATGTATTTAAAATCAACACAATCTTATAGTATGTCAGATTTTGCATCCCTTTTTTATTTACATAAGCCATCATTAGCCCCTAACAATAAATATGAGACCACTGTGTTACATCAAACTAACCATCGTAGCCTATATTCAGTCTTTAGAGTAAGACCCTAGTATGACCGCTATTCTTGGCATTTCTGCCTTTTATCACGACAGTGCAGCGGCCCTCATTGTTGACGGCCGCATCGTGGCAGCGGCTCAGCAAGAGCGGTATTCGCGTCTTAAGCATGACCCGCGCTTTCCTAAAGAGGCAATAGAGTTTGTTTTGTCTGAGGCGAACTTAAATATAGAAGATCTCAATGGCGTGGTGTTTTATGACAAGCCCTTATTAAAATTTGAACGTTTGCTTGAAACCTTTTTAGCAAATGCCCCTCGCGGTTTTAGAGCTTTTGCGCGAGCAATGCCAATTTGGCTAAAAGAAAAGCTGTATTTAAAAAGTTTGCTGCGGCGCGAATTACGTCACATGATCATATCACGGGAGGCAGCTGCTCAGCATATCAGTTTTGCAGCGGCTAAAAAGTCGCTAGGTAAAATCACTCTTGCTCAGCTGTATTTTTGTGAACATCATCAATCTCATGCTGCAGCAGCCTATTTTCCTAGTCCATTTGATGAGGCTGCAGTGGTATGCCTTGACGGAGTAGGCGAATGGGCAACCTCCTCAATTTGGCATGGAAAGGGCAAAGAGCTCTCTCCTATAAGTGAGCTTCAGTTTCCGCATAGCTTGGGTTTGTTGTATTCGGCCTTTACCTACTTTTGTGGTTTTAAAGTGAATTCGGGTGAATACAAGCTAATGGGTCTAGCACCTTATGGTAAGCCTAAGTACGCACACCTTATTAAAAAGCATCTGATTGATATTCGAGATGATGGCAGCTTCACCCTCGATATGCGTTATTTTAACTTTGCCCGAGGTGCGACCATGACCAACACTAAGTTTGAGAAACTATTTGGTGTGAAAGCGTTAGCGTTTGACGCCGAACTGGGTCAGGTACAAATGGATTTGGCTAGTAGCATACAGGCGGTAACCGAAGAAATCGTGTTAAAAATCGTAGCGCGGGCTAAACAAGAGACGGGATGCAAGAATCTTTGTTTAGCGGGCGGGGTAGCGTTAAATTGCGTGGCTAACGGCAAGGTATTGCAGTCGGGGCTGTTTGACGATATCTGGATCCAACCCGCTGCGGGGGATGCGGGCAGTGCCATTGGCGCAGCCCTGCAAGTTTGGTATCAGGGGTTTGACGGAGAAAAAACACCTGTTGGATTAGCGTCAAAAGAACTTGACCACATGCAAGGAGCCTATTTAGGCGACGCCTATAGCAATGAGCAGGTTAAAGCAGTATGTGAGGCCAACGCATTGCCGTATTGCGAGTTTTTAGATGACCAGCTTTATGCGCATGTCAGTGAGGCTTTGGCTCAAGATAAAGTGGTGGGATGGTTTCAAGGGAAAATGGAGTTTGGTCCTCGGGCTTTAGGTAACCGTTCCATCTTAGGTGACCCCCGTAGCTCCAATATGCAGCGTCAAATGAATGTTAAAATTAAACAGAGAGAATCATTTAGGCCTTTTGCGCCAGCAGTGCTCGCAGAAGATGTAAATGAGTGGTTTGAGCTTCAGACAAAAAGTCCTTATATGCTATTGGTGGCTAAGGTCAAAGAAGAGCACTGCACAAACACGCTTAATAAAAACACAAATAAGGCGCGAGAGGGCTTAGATAAGGTCAATGAAGTACGTAGCTCAGTACCTGCTATCACGCATGTTGATTTTAGTGCTAGAGTGCAAACAGTTCACCCACAAAGCAATGAACGATTTCATGCATTAATACGCGCCTTTAAACAAAAAACTGGGGTAGGGATGTTAATTAACACTTCTTTCAATGTAAGGGGAGAGCCACCTGTGCGTAGTCCAGAGGATGCCATTAGAGGGTTTTTAGCGACGGAGATGGATATGTTAGTAATGGAAAATATGGTGCTCATAAAAGAACAACAGCCCCAAGCCGCAATTGATTCGGCTAAAAGAGTCAGCTTTGCAAAGGATTAACACATGAGTGTTCTTGGGAAAATTAAAGCTGCATTTGCGCCTATTATGTTGCCTGTAAGCGATAAAAACGATGTTGACGCACTGCAAAGCTTTGCAATCACTATGGCAATCGCGTTTCCGGTGATATTTATGGGCGTATTACCATGGTTCTTTGGGCATAGCATGCCATTGTGGCCGATGGTGCTGTCTTTATTGCTAATGCTGCTGCATATTTTTTGGACCACGGCCTTATATTGGCCTTATTATGTATGGATGGTGATAGCCTCAGTTTTAGGCTGGATAAACACTAAAATCATATTGGCTTTTGCGTATGCTCTGTTGATAGTACCCACAGGCTTAATCATGAAAGCGCTCAATAAACTCCAATACAAAAGCATTGCTAGCGACCAGTCAGCATGGATCCCTCGTGAGAAAAAACCAAACAAAGACAACTTAAAGGAACCCTTTTAATGATTGAGTTTATGCAAGACCTTTGGCAGTTTTTAAAAGTTAGAAAAAAGATATGGTTACTGCCAATTGTTGTGGTTCTTGCGATTTTAGGGGCAATAGTGGTGGCCACTCAACAGAGCGCGTTGGCGACGTTTATTTATACTTTGTTTTGAGTGGGAGCGGTGCTTACTTGCGGGAGCTCCTCAATCGAGTTGAGGATGACATTTCTTCGAAGAGCCGTCATGCCATCGCAGAGCCGTCATTCCATCGCAGAGCCGTCATTCTATCGCAGAGCCGTCATTC
>CAZUON010000001.1:87629-173649 GCA_964621345.1 uncultured Glaciecola sp.
TCGCAGAGCCGTCATTCCATCGCAGAGCCGTCATTCTATCGCAGAGCCGTCATTCCATCGCAGGATGGAATCTCCCAAAGCTACCCTCAGCTATTGAATACGTATGCATCTTTTTTAACACTTTGTTAACGGGTATCCTGTAGTGAATCGCGATTCAATAGTGTTGAATCGACAACTACCCATAGGATAGCCTTTTGTTATGCAAAACAGCGACAATCACACATATTTCGCAAGCTCACACATGACCAAGCCTGGCGGTATGAAGTGTAAATCTCATAAAGCACTCCTGGGCGTATTCGCTATTTGTATAACCTTAACCTTGAGTGGATGCACAGAAAGTCCTGATGCAAATAGTAAGCAGGAGCTTAGTCAAGTGACCGAACAAAGTAAAAATAGCAATGCCCTTGGGCATCACACACAAGGGGCGGGCAAGCCGGTTGTTTATCAGGTGTTTACTCGTTTATTTGGTAACACTAATAGCAACAACGTGCCGTGGGGAACCATTGAGCAAAACGGAGTAGGTAAGTTTGACGATTTCACAAACCAAGCTCTACAAGGAATTCGTGAGCTAGGTACATCGTATATTTGGTATACGGGCGTACCCCATCATGCCGTTATACGAGATTACAGCGAATATGGCATTAGCCTCGATGATCCAGACGTAGTGAAAGGTCGAGCAGGCTCTCCATATGCGGTCAAAGATTACTATAACGTCAATCCAGATTTAGCAAACGATGTAGAAAAGCGCCTTGAAGAATTTGAAGCTTTAATTGCACGTACCCACGCTAATGGTATGAAGGTGTTGATTGATATTGTACCGAATCATGTGGCACGAGATTATCAGTCCCTAAGCAAGCCCGAGGGTGTTGAGGACTTTGGCGCAAGTGATGATACTTCGCTGGAATATGCCCGAGACAATAATTTTTACTACATTGTGGATGAAGCATTTGAGGTGCCGGTTTCCGATAACTATCAACCGCTGGGCGGAGAAGCACATCCTCTGGCTGATGGAAAATTTGATGAAACACCCGCTAAGTGGACCGGTAACGGTTCAAGAGAGGCTCAACCAAACATTAATGATTGGTATGAAACGGTTAAAGTGAATTACGGGGTAAAGCCTGACGGTACTTACGATTTTGACAAGCTTCCCGATGAGTTTAGAGTACTCGATTACCCTGCGCACCACGCATTTTGGGCAGACAAAGACCTACCTGATTCTTGGTATAAATTTGAAAATATTGTGCATTATTGGTTAGACAAAGGCGTAGATGGCTTTCGTTTTGACATGGCAGAAATGGTACCGGTTGAGTTTTGGTCGTTTTTGAATGCCTCAATTAAAAATAAGCGCCCGGATGCTCTGCTACTTGCCGAAGTGTATCAGCCGCATCTTTATCGAGATTATTTAGAACTCGGCAAAATGGATTACCTGTACGATAAGGTTGAGTTTTATGACTCGTTAAAAGCGGTGATGCAAGGTCAAGGCAAGATGCAAGCCTTGGCAGATATTCAGCACTCCATGCAAGATATAGAAGCGAATATGTTGCATTTTTTGGAAAATCACGATGAACAGCGTATTGCCAGCCCTGACTTTGCCGGGGATGCGCATAAAGGAAAGCCTGCACTTGTGGTATCTGCGCTAATTAGTCGTTCACCTACTATGATATATTTTGGACAGGAAGTGGGCGAAGACGGCAGCGAGGAAACTGGATTTGGCGATCCCACACGTACCACTATTTTTGATTATGCTGGAGTGCCTGCGCATCAGCGCTGGATGAATGATGGGAAGTTTGACGGTGCATTATTGAGTGAGGAAGAAAAGGACTTAAGGCAGTTTCATATTGATGTGTTGAATATATCGGCATATCACTCTGCTATGCGGGGCGATTATGACAACATACATGCCTTTAATGTTGGGCTTGAGACTCAGTATTCAGAACAACAATTCGCCTTTACTCGCCAAGGTGATAATAAAGTGCTTATAGTGGTGAGTAACTTCGACGTAGCCTCTGTTACAACTCGCTTACACATTCCTATCGATTTGATTGTTAAATGGCAACTCGCGCCGGGCAAATACCTGCTAACAGATTTAATAAGTGACCAGGAAAATTATTTATATGTAGATAAAAAGCGCAGCGCATCGACTATTGAGCTGGCATTACCTGCGCTTGGCTCCTTTGTATACGAGCTAGATTTAAGTGAACGCAAGGCTTTAACCCTTTCTGAGGATCATGCACGGTTAACGGGAGATAGTGAATAATGAATCACGCAAGCATGGCTATGTATCATTGTTTTTTAGGCCTGTCTCGCCTGGGCATTTTATTGCTCATGATATGTGCAATATACTCTCATAAACTACACGCACAAGAAGTCAGAAGTTTTGAAAGTGCTACGCTCAATGAAGATACATTAACCCTGGTATTGTCAGACGCCGAGTTAAGTATTCGTGCTATTAACGAGGCAACGGTAGAGGTTTTTTATCAAGCCAATGGGATTAAACAGCTACCCTCGTTTGCGTTAGCCTCCAACCCTAGCAAGAAACAAAGCTCTGAACTTAGTTTAAGTGAAACAAGTGATTCACTTACTCTTAGCCTACGCAAGCTCGACGTACACATTCAAAAACAACCATTTGCCATTACCTATAAAAGAGGCGACACAGTTCTAGCTCAGGAAGAGGTTGGGTTGTTTGTATATGACACCGTTAGAGGTTTTCGTTTTACTTTGCAAGACGAAGAAAAAATATTAGGCGGTGGTCAGCGGGTGATGGGCATGGACCGCAGGGGGCAAAGAATGCCACTGTATAACCGAGCGCATTATGGCTACACCACTGAATCTAATCAGATGTATTACAGTTTGCCTGCGGTAATGTCGACAAATAACTATATTATTGCTTTTGACAATAGTGCCAATGGTTTTTTAGATATTGGGCACACACAATCGGATATATTACAGTTTGAAGCAAGCGCAGGACGCACTGCTTACATTTTTAGCGCAGGAGAGACGCCTGCAGAGTTAGTGAGTAATTTTGTAGAGGCAACGGGTAAACAACCTTTACCGCCAAGATGGGCCTTAGGTAACTTTGCCTCGCGTTTTGGCTACAAGACTCAAGCGCAAGCCCTTGATACTATTGAACGCTTTATTGAGCAAGATTTTCCAGTGGATGCGCTTGTGCTCGATTTATATTGGTTCGGCCCTGACATTAAAGGCCATATGGGAAATTTAAATTGGCATGAGCCCACCTTCCCAGAGCCTGAAAAAATGATTACCCAACTCAAGCAAAAGGGTGTAAACACGATTTTAATTACCGAACCCTTTATTCTCTCTACCTCTTCACAATGGGATTCTGCGGTAGAAAATAAAGTACTTGCGAAAAACATGGCCGGCGAGCCACGACGCTTTGATTTTTATTTTGGTAACTCTGGTTTAGTGGATGTGTTTGATGAAAATGCACAAGAGTGGTTCTGGGAATATTACGCTAAGTTGAACAAACAGGGGATTGCTGGCTGGTGGGGCGATTTAGGCGAGCCTGAGCTGCATCCAAGTGATAGTTTGCATAAATTGAACGGTGAGTGGGTTACCGCTGATGAAATTCATAATGCCTATGGGCATCAGTGGGCAAAAATGGTCTACGAGCGCCAACTGAGCATGCGCCCCGATGAGCGTCCCTTTGTGATGATGCGCTCAGGATTCTTAGGCAGTCAGCGCTATGGCATGATCCCCTGGACGGGTGATGTAGAGCGTTCTTGGGGTGGCCTAAAACCGCAAGTAGAGTTGGCATTGCAAATGAGTTTATTTGGTTTGGCGTACACCCATTCAGATTTAGGTGGTTTTGCCGGTGGTGAGACCTTTGACTCTGAGCTGTATGCTCGTTGGATGCAATATGGCGTCTTTCAACCAGTGTATAGGCCTCATGCTCAAGATAATATTGCCCCAGAGCCGGTATTTCATGATGAAGCCACACAAGACTTGGTAAGACCCTTTGTAAAACTGCGCTACCAATTACTGCCTTACAATTACTCATTGAGCATGCAGAACAGCTTGTACGGCAAGCCTATGATGCGGCCCTTGTTTTATGAATTTGACGACGCAGATATTTCTCGTACCGACGCGTATATGTGGGGCGATGCCTTATTGGTTTCACCGATTGTTTCACCAAACGTGCGCGAGCAAATTATAAGCTTGCCAGAAGGGATATGGTTTAATTTTTATGGTAATGACAGTGGTGCTCGGCCTAGCCATTACCATGGTGGGCAAGCAGTAACCATTCCTGCACCACTTAATGAAACGCCAGTACTAGTAAAAGGTGGCGCATTTATTCCAATGATAGATGCTATTCAAAATACGCAAAGCTACAGTACTGAGAACCTGCGAGTGAGGCACTATACTCATGAGTCGGTTAGCAGCAGTAATTACGACATGCTCGATGATGATGGCACAAATCCGCACTCCCTGCGCGACAATCAATATCAGCGTTTGCGCTTTAGTAGTGAGCGTAATGAACAATACTTAAAGATAGGTGTAAAGCTCGAGGGGAGCTATGATTTGGCTCCTAAATCACGTCAAGTTGTGTTTGAAGTGCATGGCTTGAATGCTCGCCCTACTGAGCTTCAAGTAGATGACGCAACGGTTAACTTTCTCAATAATCTTGAGCTGTTAGACGATAAAACTGGCGCCTACTGGGATGACATCAGCAAGCGCTTATGGGTGTCGGGTGTCTTTGTTAAAGATTTGGCTATTGAAGTGTTACCTGCTGACGCACAGTAAAATACGAGAAATTAAAATAGCGGTGAATCTAAACAAATCATACAAAAATCTTGTAAGATCAATTATCCAGTATAAACATGTAATATAAGCTCATGATATTAGGACAATGTATGCGATCGCTCTCACAGGTATCTCTAGCCAGCTTGAGTATCCTCATTCTCAGTGCTTGTCAGCCCCCAGCGCCTGAACAACAAAGCCATGCAAGTAGTATAACTGATGCACAGCGAGTCAGCCCAACAGATGTTTTAAATCGCTCAAATACGGTGGTAAATGAGCCATGGGAATATATTGAAGTCGATAACCAAAAAAAAATGTGGGGAGACTTTAATGAGCCCGAATGGTTACGTTATGTCGGCTTAGCCGCCGGAGATATCAACAATGACGGGCTTATGGATATTGTGTCGGGACGTTATGTATATTTACAACAGCAAAACGCTGAGAAAAACCTCACTGACTGGAAGCGCTTGGATCTCGGTGACAATGTTGATGCAATACTCGTGCTTGATGTCGACGGCGACGATACGCCAGATATTATCGCTCAAGCCTTGCCAAATTTGTATTGGTACGAAATTGAAAACGAAGAGCAGAGCAGTTTTATTCAGCATGAGATAGGCCAAGTGCCTGCAAATGTGAACGTAAACAGCCAAGGCTTTACCTTAGCAAATATTGTTGGTGATGAACGTGACGAATTTATTATTGCCGGTAATGGCAATTTGTATGCGTTTAAAGTGGATGTGACCGACGATGGTAAAGTCCAATGGACTGGACATCTTATTGCTGCCAATACAAGTGATAATGGCATTGGAGTAGGCGATATTGATGGTGATGGTGATATGGACATTGCTGCGGGGCGCCGTTTGGGTAACGATGAAGAGGCAAAAGAAGTGCTTTGGTTCAAAAATCCAGGGTATATTGATCGTCAATGGCAAGAGCATTTTGTTGGGCGAGGGAATCATGCCATTGACCGCGTTGAAATCGCTGACCTTGACGGCAATGGCAAGGGCGATGTGATTGTTACCGAAGAACGCTATCCAGGCTTTGACCCTGACGCACAAATGGTCTTATTTGTTCAAAAAGACAGTTACCGATGGAACAAACGAGTAATCGTCACTCAGCACTCAATGAACAATTTGGACGCAGGAGATGTGGATCAAGACGGGGACATTGACATTGTTACCGCAGAGCACAAAGGCGATACGCTCAAAACAGAGCTGTGGTTAAACAACGGTCGAGCGGTGTTTAGCTCTTCGATTATCGATACAGGCAAAGAAAGCCATCTAGGCACAAAACTTGTGGATATTGATAATGATGGTGACTTAGACTTAATTAGTGCCGGTTGGGATAGACATCAATATATTCACATTTGGTTAAATCCACTACAGCTAAACTAGGGAACTTTGATGAACTTGCACACTATTTTTAGTGCACGAACCTATATCGCTATCACCTTAGTCTTATTATCAGCGGCAAAGCTAAGTGCGGCTGATGATATAACAAACGAGCCAATCGTGTTCGATGACGGTGGTGAGACTGCTGTGGTAGAGGGAAGTATTCAGGGTTATCAAATCATTGACTATGTACTAAGCGCAAAACGTGGTCAGGCAATGGATATTCGCCTGCAGACTGAAAACACGGCGACCTATTTTAATCTTATTGAACCGAACAAAAGTGATGAGGCCATGTTTATTGGATCTATTTTGGGGGATGAGTTTCAAGGAAATGCCGAATTCACAGGAAATTACAAAGTACGAGTGTACATGATGCGCTCTGCTGCCCGCCGCAATGAAAAGGCGGATTATCAGCTTAGTATTTTTGTAAGATCAGACCCTACCTTGTTTTAACACCTCAGGGCTTCGCTTTTGCAAGGCCAGCTCATCTACCGATACAGTGTTTATCCCATCACTAATTGACCAACACCAAAACTGTTCTTTGCCTACCGCCTCGGTTTGTGGCGATAAACTTAATGTGAGTTCTCGTTCGGGAGACACTTCAAATGGCTCAGGTAGAGGGAAGAGTATCTGGTCCCAATGTGTGGGAAGGTCGTTTGGCCCTGTGCCAAATGCAACACCATCACTTAGTTCTGTACTAAACCACCCGCATAGTGCATGAATCGTAGCACTTTCAGTTGGCTTGAGTGTTGTCGTAAAGACTCTTGGAGTGTCTGCTTTAGCTACTGTTCGCATATCAAGAGTAGCAAGTGTGGCAACATCTTCGAGTATGGCTTCAGGGTCGAGAGCAACGAGCTCTGATTGCTGCAGGGGAACATGTGCGATGGGGCTAAAATCAATGCCATATGGTTTACTTTGCAAAAACTCTAGGTCCTCCAAGATTTCATCGTCGTGCACTAAGCCAATGTGCAGTTGCATCTGCGCAGGTACCATAATGCCATCATCGGCTAAATAGCGGTCACGCAACGCAATAAGTGGTTCGAGCATGGCTTCATAAAACAAACAATGCCCCATCCATTCAGAGACCAGCACATCTACTTTTTCATTGAGCTGTAAGGACTCGTGATCATCATGATAAAACTCGATATTAGTAAAGCCATTGGCATCTGCGATATTTTTTGCGTTTTTAATAAAAGGAGAGCGGTCTACCGCAATAACTCGTTTCGCGCCAGCTTGCGCAGCAAACATGGCTAACACACCTGTACCACAACCAAAATCCAAAACGCTATGGCTTGGTGTTATTACTTGCTCAAGTGCTGCTTGGTAAGCCTCTGTGCGCACAATATCCTGTAACATGACTTTGTGCATGGCAACATCGCGATAAGACATGCGATGCTTGCCATGACTCCCGTCAGTTTCGTTTGCGCTGATATCTGCTGTATTTTGTTGCTGACTAGACTGAGTCATAAAGCTCTCTTATTGCGTTTTTATATATTCTAACAGCCTAGTGCTTGAGCATGCGACATAAACTGAGATTTGGCTTTGTTTAAGTGTTCTTGGACCTTCAGTAATTGCTCCTGCGCCTGCTTGTGTGATTGCTCATTGCTTGGTTCAAACCGTCCGTAGCCAGCTAATAAACAGTACCAAGACACGGCCGGGTAGTATTTATCCATGCCCAGTGCGTGAATAACGGGGGTAATATCTTGCTTGTTATCCCAAGCATCAAGCACCGCTTGTAAATTGTCCGACATTGGGATATTTTCTTTTACGTCCTGCCAGTAAGGTGAATCGTTGCGCGTATTGCTCTTATAATGGCATACAATGTAGTCGCGAATGCCCTGGTAACGTTTGTTCATACCTTTGTTAAAAGCCGCTTGTGCACTTGCCTCATATTCTCCTTGTTTAAAATGTGAAATAAAACTCACCAGCGTTTCTAACACCAGATGTAGCGCGGTTGCTTCAAGGGGCTCAATAAATCCTTGAGCTAAGCCAATTGCTAAGGTGTTTTTATGCCAAGCCTGTTTTACTTGACCCACTTTCATGTGAATGTGTCGCGCATCCTCTACACTGGCATCGTCGCCAATGTGTTCACGCAGTTCAGCTTCAGCCTGCACAAAGTTGCAGTGAGCTCGACTAAATACATAACCGTTACCCACACGGTTAGTTAAGGGAATACGCCAGGCCCAACCGTTTTTCAGCGCAGTGGCGGTAGTTTCTGAACGCATGGGGTGTATATCGTGCGAGGGCATGGCAATTGCGCTGTCATTGATTAGGTTGTTACTAAAGGATTCAAACTCTACTTGTAAACTCTGTTGAGTCAGTTGGCTTCTAAAACCTGAAGCATCAACAAAGTAGTCGCCATGCACCATGTTGCCATCGTCAAAAATTAAACTGGCAATATCACCGCTAGGGTGCTGAGCGACTTCTACTACCTTGTTGCGTAAATGAGCAACGCCATTTTTTACTGCAAGGTCCTGTAAATACTGCCCGAGCAGAGTCGAGTCAAAATGATAAGCATAGTTCAGGGGTACCCCCGGTTTTTGTGGTGATACTTTTGGGCTAAGATCACTTTGTGAAAGGACTGAGGCTAAAAAATAATCATCAGGGTTAGTTGATATTGAATGGCCTTTAAAGCGCAAGTGGCAGTGGGTTAAAAAAGCGCCGGCAGTTTGTCGGTCTGTGTATGAGGGGAAAGGATGAAAATATCGATTGTTTGCTAAGTGTGATGTCCAGTCTACAAAGCTGATACCATTTTTAAAGGTGGCGCTGCATGCGCTCATCCACTCGTGTTCAGCAATGCCGAGCTCGTCAAAAAAGATTTTTAAATGAGGAGTAGAACCCTCTCCCACGCCGATTGTACCAATGTCAGGGCTCTCAACTAAGATTACTTCAAAGCGGTGAGGGTCGAGGTGTTTTCGTAGTAAGTTTGCGGCCATCCAACCTGCGGTGCCGCCTCCTAAAATGATACACTTTTGCATGACTTTCTCCTTTCATTCGCATGATATTAACAAGCACCGAAACCCAATCAAAGTTATTTAGGCAGAGTATTATTTATCGTGAACCTCGCATATCAGAGATTACGCAGGTTATTTGAGGAGTTTAGGTTTGTGAATACGTATGCAGATAAATAGAGTTTCATCGGTGCAAAGGGTACAATCTTGCGATATTGTTTTACAACTATTTAACATCATCGAGCAATCACATGGCAAAAGAGCAACCGCAGTTAAGTTTCTGGCAAGTATGGAATGTCAGTTTTGGTTTTTTAGGCGTTCAGTTTGGTTTTGCGCTACAAAATGCCAATGTGAGTCGTATTCTTTCTGATTTGGGCGCAGACCCGCATCAACTCTCGTTTTTCTGGATAGTAGCGCCGTTAATGGGCTTAATTGTACAGCCCTTTGTTGGCGCTGCATCGGATCGCACTTGGAATCGAATGGGGCGCCGCACTCCCTTTATTTTTGCAGGGGCGATTGCAGCTGCACTGGGTATGTTCTTAATGCCTAATGCACCTTTATTTGTTGCCTTTATGGCGCCTATGATTTTTGGTGTGTTGATGCTCGCCATAATGGATGCATCATTTAACGTATGTTTCCAGCCCTTTAGAGCCCTAGTATCTGACATGGTCCCTGCGAAACAGCGTAATGTTGGCTATTCAGTACAATCCTTACTCATTAATATTGGTGCCGTAGTCGGGTCTTTATTACCATTTTTGCTGACCAATGTTATTGGCTTAGATAACACAGCTCAGCAAGGGCAGGTGGCTCAAAGCGTAATGTGGGCGTTTTACATAGGCGCTACGGTATTACTTGGCACAGTGCTATGGACGGTGTTTCGCACCAAAGAATATCCGCCAGAGCAATATTATACATATAAAGGCATGGATGCAGCTGAAGTCGCTAAACAAAGAGCCGAAGTTAAGCCGGTGTTTGAGCGTTTAAAGGAATTTTTTGGTCTTGTCATCAATATGCCTAAAACTATGAAAGGCTTAGCCGTAACGCAGTTTTTCTCTTGGTTTTCGTTATTTATTATGTGGGTTTATACCACTAACGCTATTACTCAACATATCTGGGGGGTAGATAAAAAGTGGTTTGATCAAGCCTACCTCTCAACACTTGATTCTATTCCGCTTGAAATTGTCGCAGCTAAAGGGGCCGCAGGGGATTGGGTAGGAATAATTTTTGCTGCGTATTCGTTATTTGCAGCTATATTCTCTGTATTTTTGGCGAAACTAGCAGATAAAATCGGCCGTAAAGTGGTTTATGCCGGTGCGCTAGCCCTAGGTGGCGTCGCCTACATCAGTTTTTTGTTCTTCCAAGACTTAACACCTGTGGATGTGAATTTGTTTTTTACTGAAGTAACGGTGCCAATGGGGGCACTTAACTTACTTATTCCGATGATTGGTGTTGGTATTGCTTGGGCAGCTATTTTGGCCATGCCCTATGCCATGCTTGCCGGCTCATTACCTGCCGACAAAACCGGTATTTATATGGGTATATTCAACTTTACCATTGCCGCTCCACAAATTATTAGTGCGTTAACGGCGGGCTTAATTTTAAAATATGTGTTTGATAATGTCGCAATCAACATTATCGTTTTGGCCGGTGTTTTAATGTTATGTGCTGCGATATCGGTGTTCTTTGTAAAGGAAAGTGAGCAACAATAATTATAAATAAGCCCTATGTTGCGGCCATCAGCCCCAGGGCTTAGCTTGTATTAGGAATATTGCGAACGTTTGATTCGACAAAACCTAAGCTATAGCCCTGATAAAGCTTATTGTTTTTCGTGATTAATTTCTTAAGATTGGGGTAATCAACAACAAGAAGCCTCAAAAAGAAAAATAATATGAGCGAAAACTTTAAAGTCCCGCATACCCTTATTCTATTGCTCGGCATGATGTTACTTGCTTATGCCGCGACGTGGCTTGTACCACAAGGTTTTTTTGAGACTACCACCCTTGCAAATGGTCGAGAGGCTGTTGTAGCGGGCACATACGCCCTAGCCGATGAGCAAACACGCCTCACTCCAATGGACTTATTTGTTGCAATACCAAGAGCGTTTGCGGCCGCCCAAGACATCATCTTCTTTGTATTTATTGTGGGTGGTGTACTGGCAATCGCGCGGGCGACTGGCACGGTAGATGCGCTGATAGGGCGTTTGTTACGTCGTTTCGGTAACAAGCCCTACATGCTCATATTCATGGTGATTTTTACCTTTGCTTTAACCTCTGGTGCTATTGGTACCGCCGGTGAGTACATCCCCTTCGTATTAATATTAGTAGGCTTGTGCAAAGCCATGCGCCTCGACGCAATGACCGCTGTGGGAATGGTGGTGGTTGGCTATGGCATTGGTTATGGTGTCTCTGCTTTTGGGCCTTTTACCGTATTGGTGGCACAGCAAGTCGCTGACGTCCCCTTATATTCAGGTGTTGAGTTGCGCTTGGCTATTTTGCTTCCTTTCGTTCTTATCGGGTTTCATCACGTTTATAGTTACGCAAAACGAGTTTCGCTTGATCCCAGTACGTCTTTGACCGCGCACTTGCCATGCCCATTGCAAGGCAATAACGACGCTACATACCCTGAGCTCACACTTCGGCATAAACTTATTTTGGCCGGGCTGATTGCTACCATCGTAACGACTGTTTGGGGCATTTCGCAAAGAGGTTGGTATTTGTATGAATTGGGCGCGGTGTTTATTGTATGGGGTGTGTTTAGCGCCATAGTGGGTAAGTTAAGCGCCGATGAAGCTGCGAATCGATTTATTGAAGGGGTAAAAGATTTAGCCACAACTGCGGTGCTGATTGGTATCGCCAGAGGCATTGCATTAATTATGGAAGATGGGCAAATATTGCACTCTTTAGTGCACGGCATGTCTATTCCACTTTCATATTTAGGCGCAGAGCTTGCTGCCGTTGGTATGTTTTTGATGCAAAGCCTACTTAACCTGTTTATTCCCTCAGGGAGTGGTCAAGCGTATGTGACTATGCCCCTTATGGCTCCAGTTGGGGATTTGATTGGTGTAAATCGACAAATTGCGGTACTGGCCTATCAGTTTGGCGACGGCTTTTCTAATATGATTATTCCTACCAATGCAGTTCTTATGGGAATCATTGGCATGGCAGGCGTCCCTTATCATTTATGGTTTAAATTCTGTTTTCCGCTTATCGTAAAACTCTTTTTTGCCGCTGCTGTGGTTCTGATTTTGGCGGTTATTTTTGATTATGGCGCCGCGGTGCAACCACAGTTTTAAAATAACAATGCGAAAACGCAAATAAACAATAACGGTTGATAAGTGTTTCGTTTCTCTATTTAATGGTGTGGTAACCCTGAGTAAGGTTACATTAGCCAGCGAGTAGAATAATAAAAATGCTTCAAACCATCAGATGTTATTGTGCCTTCATCGTTACCCTCAGCTCTTTGCTTGCGGCAAGCAGCTTTGGCGCATTTGCACAAGACGACAAGGTAACAAAAGTCACCTTTATCTTTGCAGGAGAGCTGCTCGACATTTCAGACCCACAGTTAGGGGCTTACTCTCAGTTAAAGCACCTCTATGAGCAAGAAAAACTCGATAACCCTGCAACCTTTCTTTATTTTTTAGGCGGTTCAATTGGTCCAAGCGCGCTTTCTAATTTAGATAGGGGCTCGCATATTGTGGATATCCTCAACAGTGTAGAGCCCGATGTAATGGCGGTGTCAAAACGCGACTATAGTTATTCTGAAAACGAATTGTCATTGCGCTCCTTTGAGGCCGCATTTCCGATGGTCGCGAGTAATTTACGTGATACGCGTACAAACGAGACACCCGATGGCTTAGTGCGTTCTGCAATCGTAACCAAACAAAATGTAAGTGTTGGTTTTATCTCGTTAATGGATGAACGACTTATAAATGAATATCTTCTGTCTTATACAGAGGTGTTATCTGCTAAAGATAGTATGATTGAGTTATCTGAGGCACTAAGA
Source organism: uncultured Glaciecola sp. (assembly GCA_964621345.1). Classification (GTDB taxonomy): domain Bacteria; phylum Pseudomonadota; class Gammaproteobacteria; order Enterobacterales; family Alteromonadaceae; genus Glaciecola. The sequence continues at coordinate 100,732 of CAZUON010000001.1, forward strand.
AAACAAGGAGCTGATATAATTGTCGTGCAGAGTTTTTACCCCTTCGACTTTTTCGAATCTATGCTAGAAGACAATATTATTGACCTTGCTGCTAACTCAGATACTCACATTTCAAAAAATATCCTTAAACAGTTTGCTGGTATTGAAAAGTTAAGTTTCTTTTCTAGCCCTGGTAAGGCAATCATTATTGACGCTGAGTTAACAAGTGAGTTAACTATCGCAAAAGTGACCGAAGTTGATTTAAGTAGTGGAATCAAAGATGCCGAGCTTACCTATCAAATTGATGCGTATAATCTAAGGTTAGACCGATTACTCAATGATGTTATCGCTACGTGGAAAGGAGATTACTCTACGCGGCGAGAAGACATAAGAGCAAAAGAAAATGCATTTGGGAATTATCTTGCTGATACCATGAGAGAGTTTGCTGACACAGATGTTGCTATTTTGAACAGCGGCGGCATCAGAGGGGATAACCACTATTCGTCAGGCAGTCGCATTACCTTAAAGACAATAGCCAGTGAACTCCCTTACCGCCCAACTTTAACCACCATTAGTATCTCTGGAAAAGACTTGTTAGCCGCGCTCGAAAATGGCGTCTCAAATATTGCAGAATTACGTGGAAAATACCCCCACATATCGGGAATACGTATGGTTTATGACAGCAATAAGCCAGCAGGAAACCGGATTGATTCAGTGATGATTAATGGCCAAGCACTTCAAGCAGACAAGTATTATAGTTTGGCGACGACCGAATACTTGGCCAATGGCGGCGACGAGTATGATAGCCTTCCTAATGCAACTCAATTAACTCGAGCTAGTATTAAAAATACTATCCTTATTTCTGACCTGGTTTTACGAGATATACGCGTAAAAGGGGTACTTGAGAGTACTATTGATGGCAGAAGTGTCGATATGGCTCAGGTAACTGAAAATAATGAGTAGCAAACGTCGTACGATCCGCTTCTTTATTGCAACCCAGATACTTATCGTTGCAATATTTTCGTTTATTACCTACTCAACACTCGAACAATTAGGATCCCTAGGTAAACAAATACAAGTGCTGTCTGAAGAATCTGTACCTAAAATTGCCTTAGCATCTTCATTAAACAATCAAATTCAGAATTTGGCGACACTCACGACTATTTTGTCTAATTCGCAGACTAACCCAGCCAGGGCGCAGGCGCTGTTCAAAACCAATAATTTGTTAACTCTGATTGATACATCTTTACGAGCTGATAGCGCTGAAAGCTTATTTATCGTTAAACAGTTGGCAACGCTAACAGCGGAGATTGACGAACTAGATAACCTTGTTGAACAGCGAATACGTCAAGAGGGACACTTAAGTGACGCCCAAGACGCGCTCAATGCACTCTTTTATCGGTTATTTTTGCATTTAGAAAGCCTGAATACTACCGACAAGATAGATAGTGACATCCAACAGTTAGTACTAAACAGTAATGAAGTTTATCAGCAAAATCGTATGCATAAGCTCAGACAAATTGAAGAAGGTTTACGCGGTACGCTTAATCAAATAAAAAGTAAAATTGCGAGTGATAGAACAAAGACTCATGAGTATATCGACCAGATAGCCTATTTGTTGGTTAGCGAGGAGGGCATTGTTCATCAAAAAATTGCATCTTTACGCATTACAGGGCGAGCAAGAGGGCGAGATAATTTTGTTCGAAATCTTATTGCGGGAGTGGCGAGTAATCTGCAATATCAAACTTTGTTAGTCAATCAAGAAACCCTCAAGAATGCAGTGAGTGCCAACGAGGCTGCAGAACAACAAAAGCAATTCACGGTAGCTGCAAGTGTATTTGCAATGTTCGTTTCGGCGAGCATTATCTACTTTTTATACAAACAGATTGTCTTTCGTTTAGTCTCTCTTTCTGAGCAAGTTGAACAAGCCACCGAAGATAAATGCTCGTCAGTTGCGATAAGCGGGAACGACGAAATTGCGAGTCTCGCAAATAGCTTTTCGATGTATTTACAGAAAGTAAGAGACCAAGAGGATAAGTTGTTGGAGCTAAGCCTCACAGATTCGCTCACCGGCATACCAAACAGGAGGGCGTTTGATGATAAGCTCTCTCATACCCTTGCCTTATGTAAGCGTAATATTTGGTCTGTATCGATCATGCTTTTAGACGTAGATTTCTTTAAGTTATTCAATGATTCATTCGGTCATATACAAGGCGATAAATGCTTAGTGAAAGTCGCTAAAACACTAGAACAAACACTCAGCAGAGGCTCTGACTTTTGTGCTCGCTACGGTGGAGAAGAATTTGTATGTGTATTGCCTGACACCGATTTAGATGGTGCAATGAAAAAGGCCGAAGAACTTCGTTTTGCCGTCGAAAAACTAGGTATTAAACATCCTACTAGCGAAGTATCTAAACTGGTAACGGTAAGTATTGGCGTTGTCAGTTTTCCAGCTGAGTCTCTAGAAAAATGGGAGAATAAAAATTTATTTGAGTACGCAGATCGTGAGCTTTATAAAGCGAAAAATAACGGTAGAAATAGATGCGAAGCCATCGAATTTAGTTAGTCTATATGTTTTTAATTGCATTAACTGTCCCCTTACTCTGACTCCTTTTTGTACTCATATCTATTCAGTTAGCCTTACAAAGCACTAAATGAAGAAAAATTAATATCCATTTAGCCTCAAATTTACGTATGTTTTGTTAGAAGCGACGCTTTGACGAAAACGTAAACTCATCACCAATCGAAATGATTTATATATAAAAGCATAATTATTTGTATGTACTCATCTTTATTATGATGCGTTTACTGAAAATCAATTAACAAGCACAGGCGTACGATAATGAAACTATCCATTTTTGAAAACACTGCAGTAAAAATTATAAGTAGTGCCGTAATAAGCCTCACTTTTTTTGCTTTATTAGCTGGTCAATCTGCTAGCGCAGGACAGTTCAGTGCAAAGCAATACGAAGATGATACAGCGGCAATCGCCGCACTAGAAGATAACCAATTCAGCCGTGCTCTCACCCTCGTGGCCGATCTTGAGGAACATTTATTAAACGCAGCAAAGCAAATGAAAGTGATAAACGATGATTACAAAAAAGGTAAGGTGAGCAAAGAAAGTCTATTTATCGCAACGGTAACATATTTTAATATCGAACAAGCATTGCATAAGGCTGAAGGGCAGTTAACTGGCGTAATTTTGCAGATGCAGAACAATGAAACTGAGCTTGCAAATGATGCATCGCAAAGTGCATTTGCATTCACGAAAAGTCAGGCAAAAAAACCTTAATACCCGGCGGATAATTTGCAGCGACGCGAGCTAGTCTATGCTAATCCAAAACTTACAGGTTGCCGCAAGACTCACGCACTACCAAGTTTGGCTTCATTAACATATCCTCTACACGTTCGTTGCGAATAAGTTTCAGTAAATTACTGACTAATAACTCTCCAGCGAGCAGTGTATCTTGTTGTACTGTGGTCAACGGAGGGGTAGAAAATTGACTGATTTGAATATTGTCATAACCAACCACAGCGATGTCTGCAGGTACCTTATATCCTTTTGAGCGAACGGCTCGAATACAACCCATTGCAATTAGGTCAGAGGCGCAAAATATAGCGTCAGGTTGCTGTTTATTATCCTCACACTGTTCAATGAGATGGCTTGCGGCTTCAAATCCCGCCAGCTCTGTGGAAATGGCATCTGCTTGCTTCACTGTATTTGTATTTAAACCAGACTCTCTCATCGCCTTTTTTAAACCGCTTAGGCGACCAAGAAATTCGGGGGCTCCGATACTGGCATCGCCAATAAACGCAATGCGCTTGTGGCCTAAACTAACCAAGTGTTGTCCCATTAGGTAACCGCCGAGTTCGTTGTCTGAACCAATAGAGACGCCAGGATGCTTTTCATCGGGCGCCCCCCATCTCAAAAAGCGCGTACCTTGTTCTTCTAATTGACTTAGTTTGTATTCGTAGTCGGTATAGCTACCGTAACCCAATAAAATAAGTCCATCAGCTTTGTTCGTGTCTTCATATAAATTATGCCAATCGTCGTTCATGTTCTGAAAGGAAACAAGCAAGTCATAACCTGCTTTGGCAGTTGCTTTGGTAATACTGGCGAGCATACTAATGAAAAAAGGGTTGATAAGAGAATCGTCGTTGGTAGGATCCTCAAAGAGTAATAAGGCTAGGGTTTGACTGTGTTGTTTGCGTAAGTTACTCGCATTTTTGTCGACTTTATAATTAAGCTCCCGAGCAATTTTTTTGACTCGGTCTCGGGTTTCTTGATTCACCAACGGGCTATCGCTAAGTGCTCTAGATACCGTGCTTTGTGATACACCAGCCATGTGTGCAATATCAAACGAAGTCGCTTTGCTTTTCATATTTCTCTATTATTTACAACCACACAGTTTTATACACTAGCTATGGTAGGGGGTTCAACTTTATTTGCTGTCAGGTATTTAGTTTTTGCTACTTGTGTTCATGTCGCTTGCCATACTACTGTTGGCATTCTCTTGGCAAAAGATTCAAGTCAATATCTGTTTTGTTGCTACCAATCGCCTGCATGCCAGACACTGGCTCAGAATAACCGCATAGCCAAGCGATAGGGCTGCGGGGACTACCGGTGACCACAGCGGGGCGAAAACTTAAGGTTTTTCCTTGTAACACGGTGGGTGCTTTATTGCCTAAACGGATATGAAGTGCACCATTGATAACCTCTACCGCTTCAATCTTATTGGAAATGAGCTTATTTGCTGGAGGCAGATTAGCTTGAGCATTATCCTGCGGAAAGCTTAAATGTTCGCCGTAATATTCGGTAATCGTATCTTTAATGCCGCCACCATAGGTTATAGGCTCTGAAACGTGCGCTTTGTTAATATAGGTTTGATACGAGGGCACCGAAACTGCCGCTAGGATCCCAATCATGGTTACCGTTATCATCATCTCAATTAGCGTAAATCCTTTTTGAGCTTTCATAATCGTATCTCTCCTTGAGCAAATATGGGGCTATAAATACTATAAAGTAAATGATAACAAGCCAATACAATGAGTATTCCTAACACTATGTTGAACAGTTTTTGTCGCCTATTGACTAGGTTAATGTAATGTTTACTCTGGCGTTCATAATTATGCTGAACTGCACTTGCTACGTCTAATTCATCTTCCGCTAACTGCCTCACAAATAAGTTTGCTTCATCACTGAATCGATTCACCTTCATATTCAAAGGTGAAAACATAGTCGCAAGCAGCTGTGTTTTAGCGTTCATCAGTTTTTTAGAAAGAATCAAAGTGTCTAATGCCCCGGTGGAGTCTTCGTGCTCAACATACAAAAAACTCTGATTATGGATTAGTCGATTAAAGCGAAGCATAAAGCCGATACATAGCAATATCAAAAACGTTAAGATCAGCCAACGAGTAGGGAAACTATAAATAACTAATGCATTGCCTTGTAAGTCCATGGAGGTAAAAAGAGACTGAAAGCTTGGCAGAATAAAAACAAAGAAGATGCTGCTAAAACAAACGTAGAGTACTAATAGCAAGCCTAAATAAGACCGTAAGCCGGTATGAGTTTCTGTATGTTCATGAATAGAGGCAAAATTAAGGTTTGAGTAAATAGTCGTTAGTGTTTGTTGCTCTGTTTCGTTTTCCCTTGAAAATAGGTGTTGTAACACCACATTTGATGCATCGAGGCGCTTTGTTTCCTGAGGGTATCTGGCTTGAATAAGTGTGAGCATTTCTTCACATGGTCGCTTAAGAGGAAGACGTGTGTTCAGATATTTGCAGGTGAAATGTAGTGCTTCCCAGCCCATTCAAAGTTGCCCTTTTTTTGATGACAGATAAATATTAATGCAATAGACCTCGATATTCCAACGAACTCGTTAAATAATACCTCGAGTTTTGTTCGTAATAAATGCGTGAAGCATTACAGATCTCGGTGCTATACTACTATCCATATTTTTAAACATATTATTTTGTCAATTCACGCCCACGTGCGTAAAACAACAATAAGGAATTAATCTTTATGGCCGAGACAACGCCACGTCCGACCAATTTCATCCGCCAAATTATAGACAAAGACTTGGCCGCCGGGCTACATGATAAAATTGCAACCCGATTTCCGCCTGAGCCCAATGGTTATTTGCATATGGGGCATGCTAAATCAATTTGCTTGAACTTTGGTTTGGCAGAAGATTATCAAGGTGAGTGCAATTTACGTTTTGATGACACCAATCCCGAAAAAGAAAATATCGACTTTGTAAATTCAATAAAGAACGACGTGCATTGGTTAGGATTTCAATGGCAGGGCAAAGAGCGTTATTCTTCAGACTACTTTGACCGTTTACATGGTTTTGCAGTGGAGTTGATTGAAAAAGGTTTAGCTTATGTAGATTTCAGCACTCCCGATGAAGTTCGAGAACGCAGAGGCACCCTCAAAGCACCAGGCCAAAATAGTCCATACCGTGATACCAGCGTTGAAGAGAATCTAGCACATTTTGCAAAAATGAAAGCAGGGGAATACAAAGAAGGGATTTGTAGCCTACGTGCAAAAATTGACATGTCCTCTGCATTCATGTGCATGCGTGACCCAATTATTTATCGTGTTAAATTCGCGCATCATCACCAAACCGGTGATGACTGGTGTATTTACCCGATGTATGACTTCACCCATTGTATATCTGATGCGATTGAGGGTATCACGCATTCTTTGTGTACCCTTGAGTTTCAAGATAATCGCCGATTATATGACTGGGTTATCGACAACATCACTATCGATTGTACACCCCGCCAATATGAGTTTAGTCGCCTTAATTTAGAATACACAGTACTAAGTAAGCGTAAGCTTATCCAGTTGGTAGATGATAATCACGTTTCAGACTGGGATGATCCGCGCATGCCAACCATTGCCGGCTTACGCCGACGCGGTTATACGCCTGACTCCATACGCGAGTTTTGTAAACGTATTGGCGTTACTAAAATGGACAACATGGTTGAAATGAGCATGTTAGAGGCATGTATCCGAGAAGAGTTGAACGCTCAAGCACCTCGTAGAATGGCGGTAATCGACCCTTTAAGGGTTGTCATCGAAAACTATCCAGAAGGCGAGGTTGAATGGATAGATGCACAAAACCATCCGAACGATGAAAGCATGGGCGCTCGTCAGATAGCGTTTAGTAAAGAGATATGGATTGAGAAAGAAGACTTCAGAGAAGAAGCGAACAAGAAGTTTAAACGTTTAGTGATTGGTAAAGAAGTGCGCTTGCGTAATGCCTATTTCTTAAAAGCTAATCGCGCAGATAAAGACACTGATGGCAATATTACTACAGTATATTGTACGTATGACGCCGACACATTAGGTAAGGATCCTGCTGATGGCCGTAAAGCAAAAGGCGTAATCCACTGGGTGAGTGCAAGTGAAGCAAAAGAAGCTCAGTTTAACCTATATGACCGATTATTTAATGTGCCTAATCCGGCTAGCGAGGATGATTTTGCTTCGACTATTAACGCAAACTCTCTTGTGGTCAAAAATGGTTACGTTGAGCCCGCTTTAGGCGAGGCTGCCTCATTAGAGCGTTTTCAGTTTGAGCGCAACGGCTATTTTTGCGTTGACCCAAGCAGCACACCGACCAATTTAGTGTTTAATCGCACTGTTGGACTGCGAGATACTTGGGCGAAAATAGCAGATTAAGCGACTCATCGCTCGTGTATGAATATCAAAGTCTTAACCGCCAGTCTATTTAGGCTGGCAGTCTAGGCTTTGGCCGTTAACGCCCCTTGAAACATCAGACATTAAATATACGTACGTGGGCATAATCTGCCTTGGTGTTTTTAATGTCATTGGGTCTTCGCCCGGGTAGGCTTTTGATCGCATATCGGTGCGAGTTGCGCCCGGATTGATACAGTTAAACCGAATAGCCTTGTTTTTATGCTCATCGGCTAATACCTGCATCATTGATTCGGTGGCAAACTTCGACATGCTATAAGTGCCCCAAAATGCACGCCCCTTGCGCCCAACGCCTGAACTTGTGAATATAATAGAAGCAGTGTCGTTTTGCTTCATAAAAGGCAGTAATGCTTGAATCATTAAGAACTGACTCTTCACATTGACTTGCATGACCTGATCAAACTCTTTTTCTTTTATTTCGGTAAATGGGCACAGAGCGCCAAGCACACTTGCATTAAACAAGACGCCATCTAAACGACCATATTCACCAGATATTGTATCGACTAAACCTTGATAATGCGCAGCAGTTGCGCCCTCATGGTCCAGCGGGACAATACTCGGTTGAGCGCCACCTTGCGCAACAATTTCGTCGTAGGTTGCTTCTATCTTGCTTAAGGTTCTGCCGAGTAAAATTACGGTTGCACCACACTTGGCATATGTGAGTGCGGCTTCTTTACCTATGCCATCGCCGGCACCTGTTACCAGAATAATCTTGTTGGCCAAACTTTGTTCATGTGCTTCAAATGCTAAATGCGGTAATGCGTCAGACATAAATTTTAATCTAAAGAAAAAAGGGCCGAAATATTACCGCAGAATTGGAAATAGCTAAAGTATCTGCGCATACTTACTCAGATATTAGATTTTTTATTACATTACGTTTACAAACACTTTGCAAAGTCGGCGTAAAGTCAATACTATAGGCAGAATGAAACTGGTCATACTAGTTAAGTAAATCAAAGTTAAATTGATCGACATTTCTAGCAAGCCATTAATAATAATCACTCAACATATAATAAGTATCTACCGATTGAGTAGGGAGAAAGAATGAAAAAACTGTTAGTAAGCACAAGTATCATAGCAGCATTGGGGCTTGCAGGGTGTGGTGGTAACGAAACCATCTCAGATATACGTGAAAGCACGCCGGTGACCACACCGCAATCTAGAATCGTGTTTGACCCAGCCAATGGTGACTTAAATATCCCCAATGATTTATTGATGCTGCCGGGCGATGACGGTTTCTTTGATTATACTTTGAACATTCCTGTGGCCGACCCATCTGATTTTAGCGATCCACAAAACGCACTGAATGTACTCGACGGTTGGTCCACCAACACACCGTTTACTATTAATGTAAATGTACCCTCGGGAGTGTCTTTGGCCGGTGAGACCCTATCAAGCGGTATACAAATTTTTGAGGCCACTTTAGGCTTAGATCAGAGCGATCCTGACTGCGCGGTTATATCCGTCCCAAGTGCTGGTTGTAAAGTGGGCGATGAGCTTGTCTTTAATGTCGATTATACATTGCGATTACTCGACAGCGACACAGTAAGTGTGATTCCTTTGCGTCCGTTTGATGGTGGTCAAGGCTACGTGCTGGTAATGACTACCGATCTTTTAGATACAACTGGGAAGTCAGTTCAGGGCTCAACAACTTGGGATTTGGTTAAACAAGATATTGATACTGCACCTCTTGCAACCGAATCTCAGCTTTCGTTACAAGCGCTTGTGAATAGCCACATAGACGCTCTAGAGCCTGTTGGCTACACTCGTGATGAATTAACCTATATTTCGGCATTTACGGTACAGTCAATTACGCCGGTGATGTCTACTATTAAGCAATTGTATGTAAGTGAGTTTGCACAAAGAACGGCTATGGGTGACCCTAGTGCCGGTGAAGCGCTACCAGCAATTGTTGTGGATTCTGCTGCACCAACAGGCAACGTGATGGAAGCCTTAGGCATAGTTAGCCAAGAAGCCGTTGATGGTGCAATTGCTCTTGCATTATCAAATCCTGCCGCCGCGCCTTTAGAGCCATTTTTCGCAAATGGTGATTTTACTGCACTCACTACCTGTAATGGTTTGCTTGCTGCAGCAGGCGGTCAATTTGGTCCAGCGACCGGGCAGAGCTTTGCTCCAGTAGACGCAGAGGTTAATGGCGTAGTACAACAAATTGGAACAGGGATTTTAGCCCAAGGTGCTGGTCCTTTGTGTGCGGCTAACTTGTATCAAGGTAGCGTATCGCTGCCTTATTACTCAGCTATTCCACGTGCTGATAACCCAATTGCCCCGGCTAACGAGTTTTGGGAAGCTGCTTGTGATTCGGGTATTGTGCTTGCAGGAGCAGGAGCTGCTTTGGCAGGCGCTACGCCAGGTCCTAACGACCAATTTTGTAGTGCCTTCGGTTTACGTGATTTACGTATCAATGGTCAAAAACTCGATAGAGACCGCAATCTCACTAAGTTCAATCCAATTCCACAAATGAAAGGTGGAAACATGGGCGAAGAGACTTTAGACGTGCAAATGACGATTCCTAACCCAGCGATTGCTGCGGCTTTAGGTTTCTCTATCAGTATGCCTGAGGGCGGCTGGCCAGTCGTTATGCTTGTTCACGGTATCACATCTAAAAAAGAAGACATGCTGTCAATTTCAGGTGCTCTATCTTTAGCCGGCTTTGCCACTGTTGCCATTGACCAGCCAATCCATGGTTCTCGCGGATTTGATGTCGACCCAACAAACCCAGGTGATGAGATAAACGCCACAACGGTAAGTGCGACTGCATTTCTTAACTTAGCAAGCTTGCCAACAGCCAGAGACAACTCTCGCCAAGCAGTCTCTGACTTGTTAGGTGTACGCTTAGGTCTTAATGCGTTCTTTAATGCAACGGGTGACAGTGCGGTAGCAATCAATGGCAGTGATGTTTCGTTAATGGGCGTCTCTCTAGGTGCTATTACCGGCGGTAACTTTGCATCATTGGCGAACACTCCATTTGATGGACAATTAGCGCCGTTCAGCGGTCTATTTAATGTCAATGCAGTATCTTTAGAATCACCGGGTGGTGGTTTAGCGCAGTTCTTACTTGAGTCAGCCGCATTTGGGCCGCTCATCAAAGGATTTTTGTTATCAGCATCTTCAGAAGATTTCCAAAACTTCTTACTTGCGACTTACGGTACCGTTGATGTAACAGAAGCTCAGCTAGTTGAGGGTACAAACGCATTTTTAGGTGCATTGAACGCCGAACAAGCTGCTGGAGTAGATGCTGTATTTGCACAGTTTGCTTTTGCCGCGCAATCAGTGAGCGATCAGTCTGACCCTGTGAACTTCTTTACGACATTAGGACAAAATACTAATGTACATATGATTACAGTAGTCGGGGATGGCGGTGATAACTTACCAGACCAAGTGATTCCAGTATCTACAAGTGTACCTCTGTCAGGTCAGTTACCTTTGGCAACGTTGATGAACCTAGAGACTATTTCTTCTACAGTGTCATCTGCTAACCCCTTAAGTGGAATTGTTAAATATACCGCTGGTGCGCATGCTAGTAGTATTAATCCTGGTCCGGATGCAGCGGTAACCGTTGAGATGCAATCACAAATTGCGACTTACCTTGGTTCAGATGCGAGAGTAATTCAGGTAACTAATCCATCAATTGTTACCAATTAGTTATAACCATGCAAAAGCCCGCTATTGAGCGGGCTTTTTTTTACCTAAAAAATGATTGATTTATAGTTAATATAAAATTAAATAATAGTTATAAATATGTAAATAAAATCGAATTTATTTTATGATAGACGTGAATTCACCATAAGGTCTAAAAATGAAAATAAATCCTAAAGGTAAGCTACTTAAACCTCTCACTTTAAGCATAGTCGCACTGAGTCTCATGGCTTGTGGTGATGGCAACGACTTTGGCGACCTTACGCCAACAGAGCCACCCGTTGTAACACCCCCGCAACCTCCTCAAGCACAGGTACCTAACTTCGATCCAGATGGTATTCTTGAAGCAGATATTCGTTGGACAGAATTTGGCGTTCCACACGTCAAAGCAGATAACCTTGAAAGTATGTCATATGGCGTAGGTTACGCTTTCGCAAGAGACAATATATGCGTTCTTGCCGATCAAATAATAAAATATAATTCTGAACGCTCCAAGTTTTTGGGTCCCGACCGCGTGCCTGGCTCGGGAGACTCTGAGCATTTAATAAATGACTTCGGATTTTTAACTGTAAAAGTAAGAGAGCAAGCTGAAGCAGGGTTTGTGCAAATGTCGGCCAATTCTCGTGCGCTATATCAAGGTTATGTGCAAGGGTATAACCAATACTTAAATGATACTGGCCTTGCTAATATCGACCCCCAATGTGCTAGTCAACCCTGGGTACAAGAGATTGATGAAATCGATTTATTGACCTACGCGTTAGGTGTCGCGCTTTTACCGGGCAATGCCAACTTCCTAGGCGCAATGTTTATCGCAGCTCCTCCAGGAACGAATCCGCTACCGCGTCCGGTAAGCGCCGCTCCAACGCAAATGAATATGTCACCTGTGATTAAAATGCCTGAGCGTAATCCTCAAGAAATGGGCTCAAATGGTTGGGGATTGGGTTCAGACAGAACCGAGAATGGCATGGGGATGGTGTTGGGTAATCCGCATTTCCCTCATACTGGAAACCTTCGTTTTTGGCAATTTCAAACCACGATCCCAGGGTTTTTGAATGTAATTGGAGGCTCATTAATGGGCATTCCTGGTGTGGTTAACATCGGCTATAACGACAATATGGCTTGGACACATACCTTTTCTACTGCTGAGCATTTTGTAATGTATCAACTGCAACTTGATGCTGATGATGCAAGTAGTTTGACTCATGTGGTAGACGGCTCAAAACGCACAATATTCAAAGAAACCTATACTATCGACGTAGCAGTTGCTCCCGGTCAAACCATTCAATTAGAAAAAGACAGTTATTTTACTAACTACGGACCTATGGTAAGTGTTCCAGGTAATTTCGAATGGGGCCCAGGTGGGAATGCATTCGCGATTAAAGATGCTAACCTTCCAAACTTTGACATAGTTGATCATTGGCTGGCGATGAACTTGTCATCAAGCATGGACGAGTTTAAACAAGCATTCAAAGACTATGATGGTGTAATTTTTAATAACACGATGGCGGCGTCAAAAGAAGGAGAGGTGTTCTATATTGACGACTCGACTGTGCCTAATCTGACCTCAACCGCCATTAGTGAATTGATAAATAACCCATTGCTCGCAGGTATACGTGAAGCGGCTGGCTTTACTGTATTACCAGGTTTTGCCTCTGTTTTTGATTTTAATGGACCTGTTCCTTACGAAAATGCGCCTATTTATGAGGGAACAGATTACGTTCAAAACTCAAACGACAGTTTTTGGCTGACTAACCTTGAGTCGCCCATAACAGACGTTTCTCCGCTATACGGTAAGGTGGGAAATCAACAGAGTTTACGTTCGCGCTTAGCTCATGTATTACTGCAAAATGCGGGGGGCTCTGACGGAAAGTTCTCGCCAGCAGAGGTAGAAGAAGCGCTATTAAATAACCGTAGTTATTTATCTGAAGCGGTGTTACCAGAGTTACTGCAAATATGTCAAAGCAATCGTGAAACACCGGTCGATGTGAACGGCACGGCTGTTGACTTAGCGCCAGCGTGTGATGCTTTATCGGGCTGGGATGGTGTGATGAACTTAGACAGTTCAGGCGCTCATGTGTTCAGAGAGTTTGCATTTCAGTTTAACCGCAATCCACAGTGGGTCGTACCATTTGATGTTAATCAACCGGTCACTACTCCCAGTGGTTTAGCCGATAATGCGGTTACTTTACAGCAACTTGCTACAGCAGTAGATAAAGTAAATCAAGCCGGTATTGCTCTAGACGCAACACTTGGTGAAGTACAATTTGTTGAAAAAAGTACGGTGGACGGTCAGCCTAGTGGTGAGCGTTTCCCTTGGGGGGGGGCACATAACGTTGAGGGCGGATTTAACGTCTTTGATGTGCGCACGGGTAACGATGGAACAGAGCTACCTCGTCACACCTATCCAACCATCGATTCGACGACCCGTCTCAGTGCTGATGCAAAAGGTTACCATATTACTTATGGTTCGAGCTGGATGATGGTGGTTAACTTTACTGAAAATGGACCCGTTGGCAGAGGATTGCTTTCATACTCGCAGTCAAACTCAACAGTTTCAGACAACTTTGATGATCAAAGCGCTCTATACTCAGAGCAGCCGACACTGCGACCTCTTCGCTTTACTGAAAGTGAAATTGCAGAAGGTTTAGTTGAGGAAATCTCAATTACGACCAGCCCTCAATAGGCAATTGTTATTATAAGTAATGGTTAATTCTGTTTTTGACTAGAAAAAGGACATTTATGTCCTTTTTCTTTTTCTATTCATCCCAATATATGAACAGCAGAAGATTTTAACGGAGTAATTTTTTGGAATTTTTATTTGAGTATGGCCTATTTTTAGCCAAAGCATTGACCTTAGTTGTCGCAATTTTAGTGATAGTCGGCTTCATTATAGCAATGGCCAGTAAACAAAAACAAAGCCCTGGTAACTTGCAATTTGATTCCGTTTCGCAGGTGTACGATGAACTAAAACAACAAGCAGAGACGGTACTGCTCGACAAAGAAGCGCTGAAGCAAAAGCAAAAAGCACAGAAAAAAGATAAAAAGAAAAACAAAGATAAAGAGGACGAGAAAAAGCCGAATCTATTTGTCATTAACTTCGAAGGCGGCTCAATGGCTAAAGAGGTTGATAGTCTCAGAAAAGAGATTACCGCTGTGTTATGTGTTGCCCAAGAAGGGGATGAGGTTTTGGTTAACGTAGAGAGCGGCGGAGGTGTTGTACATGGCTACGGTTTAGCGGCGTCTCAACTACAGCGAATCAAAGATAAGGGCCTAAAGCTGACTATAAGCGTCGATAAAGTCGCCGCAAGTGGTGGTTACATGATGGCATGTGTAGCAGATACGATTATCTCTGCACCTTTTGCAATTATCGGTTCGATTGGTGTGGTTGCTCAATTACCAAACTTCAATAAAATTTTGAAAAAGAATGATATCGATTTTGAAATGCATACCTCTGGAGAATTCAAACGTACCTTAACCGTGTTTGGTGAAAATACCGATGAGGGCAGAGAGAAATTTAAAGACGAGTTACACGAAGTTCATGGCATGTTCAAAGACTTTGTATCAAAACATCGTCCTGAGTTAGATATTGATAAAGTCGCTACAGGGGAATATTGGTTAGGGCAAAAAGCCTTAGAACTGAAGCTGGTAGACAGTATTCAGACATCTGATGATTTCTTGTTACAAGCAAACGACACGCATAAACTTTATCGCCTAAAGTATGCGACTAAGAAAACCTTTGCACAAAAATTAGGGCTTGCCGCATCCGAGGGAGTTGAGAACGCGGTAGCTAAGTTGATTACTCATGCGAAAAATGCATGGCTGTAAGGCTGTAATGTTGCGCAGGTATCAGTAAAAACAAGACATAAAAAAACAGCATCGTGTGCTGTTTTTTTTGTTTAAAACACAAGCTTGCCGCAGTTTCTCTACAGCAATAGAATCTTCACCTACGTCTGCGTTTTATCGCGGAGCTCGGCTGCCCGGGTTCGCCTCTTGAATCTGTTGAGTATAAAAATCTTTTACAGAAAAGCTACCTTTAGGTTTCTTGGCTTTTTTCGCAGCGGGCTTTTTAGCAGCAGCTTCTTTTTTAGCTGGCTTGGCAGCCTTTTTCTCTGCCGCTGGAGCATCTGCTTTAGCTTTTGCAGCTTTGGCTGGTGTTGCGCCAAATTCGCTCGCCATTTCATCAAGTTGAGCTAGACGAATGTTCTTACCACCATCAACACTGTACCAACCACCTTTCGCTTCTATAGTGGGTGCTTTTCCATTTGCAGCTTCATAGGCTTTCGTAAACTTTTCAATTACGCTGTCTTTATCTAGTTTGCTCATTGAGTAAAATACACCTTTATTGTTTTAATAATGTTAATATTTCTAAGTTTATACATAAACTTACGTAAAAGTCTAATTTCTTAACAAAAGGATGCGAAATTGCTTCGGAAACAGCTTTTAAGCTTACTAAATAGCCTACTTTCACCTCATTTACTGAAAGATTACTGCCCAAATGGTTTACAAATTGAAGGTAAGGATGAGATTAATCATATTGTAACTGGTGTAACAGCCAGCCAAGCCCTCATCGATCGTGCCATCGAATTACAAGCTGATGCGATTTTAGTCCACCATGGGTATTTTTGGAAAAACGAAGCATATCCGATTGTTGGAATTAAAAAGCGTCGTATTGCTGCACTTCTAGAGCATGATATTAATTTGATTGCCTATCACCTTCCACTAGATGTGCATCCGGTCTTTGGCAATAACGCGCAGTTAGGTCGTCTGCTTGGCTTGACTGACATTAAAGCATTAGACGGTATTCAGCCAGAGGGCATTGTTATGCAGGGCTGTTTACCTAACGCCATGAGTGGTGAGCAATTTAGTCAACATTTAGGCCAGGCATTAGCACGTGACATTGTCTCTATCAGCAATCATGAAACCATTAAGCAGCTTGCTTGGTGCACGGGGGGAGGGCAAGGTTATATAGAGGATGTCGCATCAGTACAAAGCGAATCGCTTACCATAGATGCCTTTATATCTGGCGAAATATCAGAACAAACGACGCATGCTGCGCGAGAACTCAATATCGATTTTTTTGCGGCAGGACATCATGCAACCGAACGCTACGGCGTTAAGTCTCTTGGCGAGTATTTAGCCTCTGAGTTCGACCTTAAGGTTAGCTTTGTCGATATCGACAACCCAGCTTAAGGTTACCTGCGTGAGTGTTAAAAAGACAGGCAGTTTTGATGGGATTGCCAACAAGTTTGATAAGAATATATATGGCACCAGTAAGGGAAGGTTGCGTCATCTTTTGCTGCAACATTATTTGCGCGAGCAACTAGAGCACCCAGAAGCGCTTTGTGTCCTTGATGCTGGTGCGGGCACTGGCGTAATGGCTGAAGTATTTGCTCAAGCTGGACATGAGCTCGAGCTAGTAGACGTTTCTGAGGAGGCCTTGGCCATAGCAAAAAATCGCCTAGCCAACTACCCAGCGACTAGCTTTACTTGTAATAACATCATGTCACTTAAGCAAACTTACGATCTTATTTTGTGTCATGCGTTGCTCGAATGGCTCGATGACCCAAAGACTGCAATCAGCTATTTACTCGATAGATTAAACGACAATGGCGTTCTGAGCCTCAGTTTTTTTAACCAAGATGCGAAGTTTTTTGGCAATGCGATTTACGGTAACTTTGAATATCTCGCTAAGGGCATGAAAGTGCGCAATGTGGTGCGCCTTAACCCTAATAACCCGCAGTCACCGCGTGAAATATTAAGTTACTTGGAGACCTTCCCATATGTCAGCATTGAGACAACAGCAGGCATTCGGTGTTTCCACGACTATATGCGCGATATTAACATGCAAAACTCACGATTCGATGACATCCTTGCCCTTGAAAAAAGCCAAGGTAGCCAAGAGCCCTTTAAATGGTTAGGTAAATATTTTTATATTAAAATTCGAAAGCGAGCACAAACAAAATAAGCACCGCATGAATCACGGTGCCTCTTAGCGATAACTCTTATGCAATCAAGCTGACAATTCTTTTTCGATATCTTGGCTAATATCAGAAGGCTTGGTGGTAGGCGCGTAACGTTTTACAACTTCGCCTTTTTTATTCACTAAAAACTTGGTGAAATTCCATTTGATTCTCTTTGAACCCAGCAAGCCCGGAGCTTCAGACTTTAGGGTTTGATAAAGTGCTGGGGTATTATCACCATTTACCTCAATTTTAGTCGACAAAGGAAAAGATACATTGAAGTTCATGCTGCAAAATTGCGCTATTTCTTCGTTGTTACCCGGCTCTTGGTGACCAAATTGATCGCAAGGAAATCCAATCACGACTAAACCTTGCTCTTGATAGTCTTTGTACAACTTTTCAAGCCCGTCGTATTGCGGGGTAAACCCGCATTTGCTAGCGGTATTGACAATCAAAAGCACCTTGTCTTTGTAATCGGCTAAATTGACTGTTTCGCCATTATTAAGGCTGATTTCATGTTGATGTATTGATGTACCCATTACTATCCTCTGTAAATGTGTTGGCTTAGATCTGCGTAAGAACGCTTTATATTAAGCAAAGAGTAGCATGAAGAATAGAAAAGGGAATTACTAAACATGAATGGTTAACTATAAGTGCGCTCTAGTCGATTTATTGTGCCTTATCTAGGGTGTAAAAATTAGGCAGTAAATCTAATGGGCGTTGATCTTAGCGCACTTTTGTTTAATAGCATCCATGCGTTTAAGATTGCCTTTAGAAAGTGAAATAGTGCTTAAATCTTCTAGCAGCTTGTCGATACTTACCGTTTTATACTCGTATTGTTTGGCATCGGTCATACATTGCAATAAGTTTAACGCAAAGGCGGGAACGCCAGGGTACATGCTGTGTGCTCGGTAAAAATAATTTAAAGCATTTTGGTACTGATTATTTTGATACTCGTGCATGCCTTTCTCATTAATCATCACAGCACGCTCTTTACCAACGCCTATGGATTTTTCTGTATTTAGCAGTAAATCTGCGGCAATTAAGCTTTCAATATGGTTTTCGTGAGTCAGTAATTGTTGGTCGCATTCATCTAATAGCGCCTTGGCTTTATCGGTATGGCCTAAGCCAAACCAGACTTTAACCGCATCTATGTTGGTCGAAATACTCTTTTTGGTGTATTGGTTAACTTCGGTGGTTTCTGAAATGATACGTTCTGCTCTAGCTTTGTCATCATCGAGTAAAAACGAGAGAGCGAGTAGGGTGTCTTTTTGAAACTCTGCTTGGCGGTCGCTGATGCCTTTTGTTGCTTTTCCTAACATCACTCTTGCCGCTGATACACTTTCTGGGTTATGTGTTTCATTGAACTGTTCGGCCAAGTGTAGATGATAGCGCGCGAGCTCCATGGCAAAATCCACCAGTCGTTCTTTAACTGACAAGTTGCTTTGTACCTTTTTTTCGAGCAGGGCGAGTGCGTCTTCTGATTTCCCCTGCATTTTATAACAGAGTGTTTTCAACCTGGTAGCTTGAATGGTCAATTCACCGTCTTTGATATTATCGAGTAATTGTTCTGCTAAAACATAGTTCTTTTTGCCAATCTCAACACTGGCTAGCCATTCGTAAGCTTTATCTTTAGTGAGGCTTTCTTCAATTAAGCGGTCGAGCATTTTTTTGCAATGTTGCCATTTGCCGGTAAAAAACTCGCTTTTGATTAAGCCC
This sequence comes from uncultured Glaciecola sp., assembly GCA_964621345.1. Taxonomy (GTDB): domain Bacteria; phylum Pseudomonadota; class Gammaproteobacteria; order Enterobacterales; family Alteromonadaceae; genus Glaciecola. The sequence continues at coordinate 119,770 of CAZUON010000001.1, forward strand.
CAATGTGCCCAAAGTACTCCGTTTGAGCGTTCTAGGACTGAAGAATAAAGCTGACTGGCCTCTTCATATTGTTTGTCGTGCAACAATAATCTGCCTTTTAGCTTTATAAAATCGGCTTCGATGCGTTTAGCAACTCCCTTGTCGAGATTGTCATCAACAAACTTTAGTGCGGCGCTATTACGATTAGCATCCATGTACTGCAATGCAGGTAACAATTGTTGTCGAGCATGCAGGTAGTGCTTAACGTTAGATGTAAGTCCTTTAATCGTGTATGGCTTTATAATGATGACATCAGGATAAAGGTCGAGAATTTGGCCAATGGTTTGTGGCAAGCTGTCGGAGGTGATAAAGAATAAACCCATAGATGGCTTAAATGCGCCGTTTTCTACTAATTGCTGTATCCACTCAACGCCGTTTTTTGCTTGGCCCAAATGAAAATCAATAAATACGATATCAAAATTGGCGGTGCGCAAACCGTTTCGTAACTCTTTTCCGTTACTATAACTGGCAACCTCAAAACTGTCGATAGCCATAAGATGGCTACGCAAATTCATTCGTGCAGTAGTGTTGTCTTCCACAATCGCTACACGAAGACTCGACTTTACCGCCGCTTTGTATCCCTCTAACTTGATCATAGGTAATAGTGCTTTGTTAACAGCCCTTAGTTGCTAGATATTGACGCTTACTAAATCACTATCGGCAGGCTTGCAAAATACTTCTGTATTTTGCAAGCCTTACACAATAAATGTGGTTGTATGTCCCGTAAGATTTGCAGGAGAATGCCTGACTTACTTAACAAAACATTTACAAGCGATAGGGCGATCATTTATAGTTTACGTTAACGTAAAGGTAAGATGAAAATCAGCGCATAAAATAACTATAAAATGATAGTTAAATGCATATTTTCTTTCATGTAGGAAACGCTCATGCAAAAAATTCAGCAATTGATTAACGGACAATTCGAAGACTCGACCTCAAGCAACATTATTGAGGTTACTAACCCTGCTAATAATCAAACAATCGCGCATTTACCGGTATCGACGGAGGCGGAAATTGAACGCGCAATAGGCTCTGCAAAAGAAGCTTTTGAAAGCTGGAAAAAAGTACCTGTTTCGGAGCGCGCTCGCGTAATGTTGCGATATCAACATTTATTAAAAGAGCATCACGATGAAATTGCCACTATTTTATCTAAAGAAACAGGTAAAACCTTTGATGATGCAAAAGGTGATGTATGGCGCGGTATAGAGGTTGTAGAACAAGCAGCTAATATCGCCTCGATGATGATGGGCGAAACTGTAGAGAACGTTGCCACCGACATTGACACCTACTCAATGATTCAGCCTTTAGGTGTGTGCTTAGGTATCACGCCATTCAACTTTCCGGCGATGATCCCGCTTTGGATGTTCCCAATGGCAATTGCTGCAGGTAACACGTTTGTATTAAAACCCTCTGAGCAAGACCCGGCCACGCCAATGAAGTTGGCTGAGTTATTTTTACAAGCCGGCGCGCCGGCTGGGGTATTAAATATTGTTCATGGTGGTAAAGACCAAGTTAATCACTTGCTTGAACACCAAGACATTAAAGCAGTCTCTTTTGTGGGCAGCGTGCCAGTAGGGCAACATATTTATCGGACTGCGACTTCCAATATGAAGCGTGCGCAATGTTTTGCAGGAGCAAAGAACCATTCTGTCATTATGCCTGATGCGAACAAAGACAAGGTATTAAATAACTTAGTCGGCGCGTCGGTAGGTGCCGCAGGTCAGCGTTGCATGGCTATTTCGGTGGCAGTATTTGTGGGCGACAGCGCCAACTGGATCCCCGAGCTCGCAGAAAAGATAGCTGCAGTCAAACCGGGCTTATGGAATGATGAATCAGCAGGCTTTGGTCCGTTAATCAGCCCTCAAGCGAAGGCGCGCGTACTTGATTTAATTCAGCAAGGTAAAGACCAAGGCGCTACCTGTTTAGTAGATGGCAGTGAATTTAGCGTTGAAGGCTATGAGTCTGGAAATTGGGTAGGTCCAACAGTGTTTGCTGGCGTAACCGCCGACATGACAATTTATCAAGAAGAGATTTTTGGCCCCGTATTATGCTGCGTTCAGGTCGCTACGCTTGAAGATGCGATTGCGCTGGTTAATGCAAACCCCTTCGGTAACGGAACGAGTATTTTTACTGCAAGTGGCGCTGCTGCAAGAAATTACCAAAGTAATGTGGAAGTGGGGCAGGTCGGAATTAATGTACCTATTCCTGTGCCATTACCTTTCTTCTCCTTTACTGGCTGGAAGAATTCATTTTATGGCGACCTACACGCCTATGGTAAACAAGCAATACGCTTCTACACCGAGACAAAAACTATTACCGCACGCTGGTTTGACGACGAGGCAGATAGCGGTAATAGCCCTAATATGACAATTAATCTTAGATAAAAAGCATAGATTAAGTACGCATTAAAAGATGCGTGCAAGATAGGAATAAGATATGAATTTTGAATTAAATGAAGACCAAATCGCTTTTGCACAAACCGCAAAACAATTTTCAGATGCAGAGCTAGCGCCGTTTGCTGCGCAGTGGGATAAAGAGCATCACTTTCCGGTTGATGTCATTAAAAAGGCCGGAGACCTAGGGTTTTGTAGTTTATATACTCCTGAAGAGGCCGGTGGCTTGGGCTTAAGCCGTTTAGATTCATCGATTATATTCGAACAATTAGCCATGGGCTGCACTACGACCACCGCCATGCTAACGATTCATAATATGGCGACGTGGATGGTAGCGACTTGGGGCAGCGAGGACATTAAAACTCAATGGATGGATAAACTTGTATCGGGTGAGTGCATTGCGAGCTATTGCTTAACTGAGCCCGGCGCAGGCTCTGATGCAGCATCGCTATTGACCTCCGCTAAACTTCAAGACGGTAAGTACCATATCAACGGTTCTAAGATGTTTATTTCTGGCGCGGGAGAGACGCAAGTTCTTGTGGTTATGGCACGAACTGGCGGTAAAGGCGCGGGTGGTGTCAGTGCCTTTGTTGTTCCTGCCGACACTACGGGTATCACCTATGGCAAGGCAGAAGAAAAAATGGGTTGGAACGCTCAGCCTACGCGTTTAGTAAGTTTTGAAGATGTAGTGGTAGACCAAAGCAATCGTTTAGGCGAAGAAGGTGAAGGGTTTAAATTTGCCATGCAAGGATTAGACGGTGGACGTATTAACATTGCGACTTGTTCAATAGGTACGGCACAGCAAGCCCTAAATACCGCCAGAGCTTACATGCAAGAGCGTTCGCAATTTGGTAAAACCTTAGCTAGCTTTCAGGCTTTACAGTTCAAACTTGCTGATATGGCGACAGAACTCGTTGCTGCTAGACAAATGGTGCGCCTCGCCGCCAGTAAAATTGACAATAATCATGCGGATAAAACCACCTATTGTGCGATGGCAAAGCGCTTTGCGACTGATGTTGGCTTTGAAGTATGTAATCAAGCGCTGCAAATACACGGTGGTTATGGCTATATCAAAGAGTATCCATTGGAACGCCACGTTAGAGATGTAAGGGTGCATCAAATATTGGAAGGCACTAACGAAATTATGCGTGTAATTATTGGCAGGCGCCTGCTAAGTGACGAAACAGAGGTCTTGTAGATATGGCAGACGCAGAACAAAAGGTTTTAGTAGATTACTTAGCGCTAAGCGGCGCGCAAGATAAAAAGATTGCTCATATTATTTTGAATAAGGCAAGTGCGCTAAACGCCTTAGATTTAGATATGGTAAACGCCATGCTACAAGCATTGGAAGGCATTCGCGATGATGATTCAGTAGTCGCACTTGTGCTTGATAGCAGTAACGATAAGGCTTTTTGTGCCGGTGGTGATGTGGTCTCGATGTATCACGCTATGAAAGAAAGCGCACAAATACATAGCGACGCACAAGTTGCACCCACGCCTGCATTTTTAAAAGACTTTTTTACCCAAGAGTATCGTCTAGACTACTGCCTGCATACTTTTCCTAAGCCAGTTATTGTATGGGGCAATGGCATCATCATGGGCGGCGGCCTCGGTTTGTTTATGGGCGCACATATCAAATTGGTTACGGAAACTGCTCGTATCGCCATGCCCGAAATTACCATCGGTTTGTTTCCCGATGTAGGTGGAAGTTACTTTTTGAACCGACTGCCCACAGGTGTAGGCGCATTTTTAGGCTTAACGGCCGCTAGTATTAACGCACAAGACACTGCTTTATTGGGAATGAGTGACGCTATTGTGCCGCACGCAAGTAAAACAGAGTTTTTGCAGCGTTTGTGCGCCTTGGAGAACTTAAATAAAGAAAGCGTATTAGAGCTTGCTGCAAGTTTCAGATCGGGTTTACCAGCACTATCAGAGGCAAACCTCGCAACTATGCTAGACCCACTGGCATCATTAGGGCAGTGCGAATCAATGTTAGCGCTCGATACTCGCTTAAAAAGCATGGTCAGCGAGAGCGCTGAAAACGTCTATCTACAAAAAGCGTTAAAAAGTTACGAGCAAGGCAGTGCGATTACCGCTCACTTGGTATTTGAACAACTCAAACGTGCGCAAGCCTTAAGTTTAGCAGAATGTTTTCGCATGGAGTTGAGTATGGCCTTTACTTGCGGTGCGCAGGGTGAGTTTCAAGAAGGCGTGAGAGCATTGTTGATTGATAAAGACAGGTCGCCGCAGTGGCAATATAGCCAGTTAGGTGATGTTCCCCAAGCGTTAATTAACATGCATTTTTCTAAATTTACAAACAACGCCGTGCAGAGCCACCCTTTGGCACACCTAGAACAAGACTTTGGAGTATAGAATGAACAATATCGCGTTTTTCGGATTAGGAAATATGGGCGCTGGTATGGCGGCGAACTTAGTCAAAGCAGGTTTTACTGTAAGTGTGTATGACTTAGTGCAATCCCAAGTCGATAGCCTTGTGGCACTTGGCGCTAAAGGCGCGAGCTCACCAAAAGAGGCAGTCGAAAACGCCGATATCGTCATAAGCATGTTACCAGCGGGTCATCATGTTGAACGTCTATATTTTGGTGATGATAGCGCCATGGGAATTGCTGAACTTACACCTGCCAATACGGTGTTTATTGATTGTTCAACTATTGAAGCCCAGACCGCTCGCAGTCTCAATACACGATTGGTCGCCAGTGGTCATGTATTTGCCGACGCTCCTGTATCAGGGGGTGTCGCGGGAGCCGCAGGTGGCACTTTAACTTTTATAGTGGGGGGCGAAAAAGCAACGCTAAGTGCCATTGCCCCTGTGTTATCAGCAATGGGTAAAAATATCTTTCACGCAGGTGATGCTGGTGCAGGTCAGGTCGCCAAAATATGTAACAATATGTTGCTTGCCGTGCTGATGGCAGGAACCAGTGAAGCCTTGCAACTTGCGATAGATAACGGCATTGACGCAAAAGTAATGTCGCAGATTATGCAAAAGAGCTCAGGTAATAACTGGACATTACAAACCTACAACCCTTGTCCTGGGGTAATGGAAAATGTGCCATCGTCGAATGATTATCAAGGTGGTTTTATGGTGGATTTAATGAATAAAGATTTGAATCTGGCAATGGCAACTGCATCAACGCATAAATCGGTGGTACCCATGGGGGCTTTGGCTAAATCGCTATATCAATTACACAGCGTAAACGGCAACGGTCAAAAAGACTTTTCTAGCATTTTTGAATCATTAAAGGCGAAAGACTAGCATTAGCTAGTCTTTGCTGGAGCCTATCTATTTCCTATCTACTTACTAAAATTTTCAAGGTGTCTGATTGAGCGACTTAGCATATTGGTGTCGATATCAATTAGCACCTTCGTTTGCGTACTAATGTCGGTCACCTCATAACTGCCATCTTTGGCCACTTCGGTCAAATACGGTGCTTTAAAGTAAATGATATTTTCACCCATGGTGCTCACCAACCAATCTCGTTTGGGCGACTGTAGAGCTTGCCCTGTAGAGAATCGGTAAACATCGGCTAAGCACTCAAATTCTTGCATAACCGTAGGTGCAATATCTTCGTTAGTCGAAGCTTGCTGATTGTCTAGGAAGTTTGAATAGAGCTTATACATACTACTTTCGCTATCTTGTGTAATAAGTAAGACAGACGCGTCTTCTAAGAGCTCTTCAAGCTTAACATCTTCTAATTGTTCCGCGCTTAGCATCGCAATGTATAAGCCAGTAGGGGCTTGTGTGAGCGCGTCGTTAAAGTCGGTCCACGATACAGTCGAATTTTCACTACCATCGTAAGCCATATTAGGAACTGAAAAGGCATTTAATAAATCAATCATCACCGGTGGCGCAGAGGTTCTTATGATTAAGTTTGCTGGAATGCCATATTGTAATTGCGCAAAAAACCGAGTAGGCGAAGTTTGAGCGTTTAAATGAAACATGTTTGAGTTCAAGCTTGTTAAAAGTGTTTCATCTACCATTTCTGTACTGGCCAATACCACCACTTTCTTTTCGCTGTTAACACTGCAAAAAACATTTTTAGGCGGATACACAAAGCGTGTAGTTAAGCCTTGACGCTGCAAGTCCTCACGTTCTTGGCGGTCTTCTAAATCTAAAAAACCATAACGCGCCATCAGTGTTTTAGCAGTTGCTGGGTAGCTTAGCGGAAACATGTTGTCTTGCTTTAATACCGGTGTATATAGCTTTGCATCTGCCCATACATGAATAGCATGACTAGAAACAAAGCAAATAACAAATACCGTGGTGATGTAAGGACCAACGCGCAAGCGCTGTAGTTTTCCTAAACGCTTATATATGGCATTGGCGATGACTAACTGAAACATTAACCAAATAATAAACAGCAGGGCCAAATAAAACCATTGAAGCCAGCTAAATGCGCTTACTTGTACTTGGGTTTCGCTACGCAATAGTGCAGCAGAACTGAAACTAATATGAAAACCGGTTTTATTGTAAATTAGCGCATCAAACGCAAGCATGGCGAGCCCAACTGCTGACACTACTGAGGCGATGCCGCGAAGCACGCGCATATTGGTTACCTGATAACAAAGCGGCAGCACCAGTACTACAAATACCAAAAAAGTAATAAAACTGATGTGTCCAAACCAAGTGCTGAGCATATAAACAAAGCTTAAAGGCGTATCGGCAACGGAGCTTGAGAACAAATAAACCGATGAGATGACAATAGCCATAAAAATATTGGCGAGCGCAAACCAATGCCCCCAAGCAACTTGTTGGGTGATTTGTTTACGTCTTGGTGATTCGGTATAAATCATATTAAGTATTTATTCTTATTGTTGAGAAATGATGTTGAAGCTTCATCTCTTTAAGTACTGAGACTAACCTTAGGCCTGCGATGTGCTTTTTCGTAGCACCGAACAAAATTGTTCTACCATAGCCTCGCGGTTGTCAGGATTTACTTGGTGCGTAAATATCGTTGCAAGTACATTTCCTAATGCCATTATAGACAAATCTCTATCAGCTTTATTTTTTTCAATGGCGACAAATACGTCCTGCATTAATGCTTCGAACTCTTCATTGCTATACTTTGACTGAATGGGCATACATTTGTCCTATGATTTTTGAGTGAAAACTCGGTACAATTGCAAACAAGGTCGCGTTAATTGAGCCAAAGTATAAAGGCTGTTGGCGCGAACACCAACTTTTGTTGTGCCAAGTACAATATTGCGGCTTAAAAGTACGTATTTAGAATCAATACTCGGGCAACTTCTAACCAAAAGGTTTTAACTATTTTATGAGTGCTAATGTTCAACAATTTGTTGTGCACCGAATCTTGCTTACCAACGACGGTAAGCTCAACTTTTTACCGCGCGGAAGCTGTTTTGAACTGACGCCTGAGATCAGTAGCTTAGGTGGACAGTTACATACTACTTTTAATACCAAACCCGGCAAGGGCGTTGGCGGCTTTGCCGAAGAACAAGAGAATCCGGTGAAGGATTTATTACCTGACGTGATAAGCGGCGATCTCGACTTTCACGAATTTAGTCTCATTGCAGGCAAGCATTTGCTCGACACTATCGTGAACGAAGCAATGCTCGAGACGGGCTTTGTTATTTTTAATCGCTACGAGTACTTAGCGACCGATTACCTAATGATTGCCATGCTCGATACCAAAGAGCATGTGGAGGTTAATAATCACTTAGAAATCTCACAAAGCCATCATCTCGATTTGTCGAAAATGCAAATTGCCGTGCGCATAGACTTGACGCAGTTTGATATTAGCAAAGACCAAAATCGCTACATCAGTTTTTTAAAAGGCCGCATGGGGCGTAAAGTGGGCGATTTCTTTATGCAATTTATTGGGTGTGAGGAAAAGGTCGACATTAAGCAACAAAACAAGCGTTTGCTGCACGAGGTAGATGAATATCTTTCATCTGAACAGCTTGATTCCGCTGAAAAACAGCAGCACCGTGAAGCCTTAGCTGATTATTATAAAGAAAAAGTGAATCTTGGCGAGCAGGTACAAATCAGTGAGCTCGATAACGTATTGCCGCGCCAAGGCTCAACGGAAGATGGATTTTCGTCTTACAACGCGTCTTTATCGCAGCCTATTGAGAGTGAGTTTCAGCCTGACCGCAGTATGATGACCGCGATGAAAAAGTTCTCGGGTGCAGGCAATGGTGTATCGGTGAGCTTTGAGCGTAAATTACTGGGTGAAAGGGTACATTACGATGTGCGCAACGACGTATTAACCATAAAAGGCATTCCGCCTAACCTTAAAGACCAGTTGACTAAATCGGTCGACAGCGAGCCTGATGAATGAAGTTGTTCGTAAATGATTTAACCGTAATGGATTTTTCCTACCTTTGCCCTGAACGCGGCATGGTGGGGGAGAGCTGGATTGTCGATATTATCCTTGATGGCGGCCTTAACGAAGAAAGCATGGTGCAAGACTTTGGCATCGTCAAAAAACAGCTCAAGCGTTTAATCGACGATTACGTGGACCATAAATTAGTGATCCCCGCAGAAAATGCCAATGTGAACATTGCTCATGACCAAACGCTAGGGCGCGTGCAGGTCGATTTCAGCTTTGGTGCAACGAACAAAGGTATTCATTTACTGTGCCCGCCTGAGGCTTATGCTTTTGTTTACGACACCAACGTTAATATGGCGTCGGTTAACGCCTATTTAAAAGATATCATCAAAACGCATTTACCTGAAAATGTGCAAGGTATTGATATATTTTTACGTGCAGAACATATCGATTCACCTTTTTATCACTATACCCACGGTTTAAAAAAGCACGACGGTAATTGCCAGCGTATTGCTCATGGGCATCGCTCTAAAGTGGTCATTATGGAAGACGGTCAGCGTAATAGTGCGCGTGAGCAATATTGGGCTGAGCGCTGGGCAGATATTTATATAGGTACTAAAGAAGATTTAGTGCGCGTAAACGACCTAAGCTTAATCGCCAATATTAACGACCAGCAGCATTATTGCTTTGCTTATGAGGCCTCTCAAGGGCAGTTTGAAATGGCCATTGATAAGTCGGTTTGCGAAATCATCGACTATGACTCTACCGTAGAGTGCTTAGCACAACATATGTTAGAGCAACTTTGTGACATGTCATCATCGAGTAAGTTTTTGGTGAGTGCTTTTGAGGGAGTTGGCAAAGGCGCAATGATTGGCAACAATTAAAGAGATGAAGATGATGCGATTCAGACCTCTACATATAGATATCAACAGGCTGGTGTTAACGATAGCCTTGTTGTTTATATTTGTGATAAGCGCACCTTTTTCCTATGCACAAACTAGTCCTGTATTAAAAGGTAAGTTAATGCAAGGAAGCCTGATACGAGGGCAAGTGGCATCGGGCACTCAGGTGTGGCTAAATGGCAATGTGCTTGAGGTATCGAAACAAGGAGACTTTGTATTTGGTTTTGGCAGAGATGCAAAGGCAACGCACTTGTTGGAATGGCAAAGCGGCGATACTAAGACATCTATGCCTCTTAGTGTTAAAGCTAGAGAGTACGAGATAGACCGTATTGAGGGCGTTGCACAAAAATATGTGAGCCCGCCTGAAGAAGTACTCGCTCGTATTCGCCAAGACAATCGTGCTGTTGCCAAAGCGCGCGCTGTACGCTCTGACCTAAGTGATTACTTAGATGAATTTATTATTCCCGCACAAGGGCGTATTTCAGGTGTTTATGGGTCCCAGCGCGTTTTTAACGGCGAGCCAAGACGCCCGCATTTTGGTTTAGATGTAGCCAATGCTGTGGGCACTCCCGTTGTTGCGCCAGCGGGTGGCATTATCACCCTTGCTCACGACGATATGTATTACTCTGGCGGCACATTACTGATGGATCACGGTTTTGGTATTTCATCTACTTTTATTCACTTAAGTAAAATTCATGTGAAGAAAGGACAAAGGGTAGAACAGGGCGATGTAATCGCTGAAATAGGAGCGACCGGAAGAGTCACAGGCCCTCACCTAGATTGGCGAATTAATTGGTATAAAGAAAGACTGGATCCACAGTTGTTATTAGACAGCGAGTAGGCTCATTACAAAGCCAAAACTAAAAAAAGAGAGCATAAGCTCTCTTTTTTATGTTGTGGATAAACTCAACTATTACACATCATAGGTAGAGGATGCGGTATCACCGCCACGGCCTGTCCAATTGGTATGGAAAAACTCCCCTCTTGGCTTGTCTTTGCGTTCGTAGGTATGAGCGCCAAAGTAATCGCGCTGGGCTTGCAGTAAGTTTGCGGGCAGGTTCTCTGTACGGTAACCGTCAAAGTAATTTAGGGCCGCTGAGATGCATGGCATAGCAACACCGTTTAGCGTGGCGTTGGCAATTACATTACGCCATCCTGATTGCGACTTGGCTAACATATCGTTGAAGTAATCATCTAACATCAAGTTATCTAGCTCTGGGGTATTGTCATAGGCTTGTTTGATATTGTCTAAGAATACGGAGCGAATAATACATCCCTCGCGCCACATCATGGCAATTGAGCCATAGTCTAAATGCCATTTGTATTCGCTTGCGGCTTCTTGTATTAGTGCAAAACCCTGGGCGTAAGAAACAATTTTAGCAGCAAGTAGGGCGTGTTTTAAATCTTCAATGAAGGCGGCTTTATCACCCGTAAATTGAGACTCTGGGCCCTTAATTGCTTTTGCTGCATTAACTCGTTGTGGCTTAAGTGCCGATAAGCATCGAGCAAACACCGCTTCGCCAATTAGGGTGAGCGGAACACCTAAGTGCAGGGCCGTTACACCAGTCCACTTGCCAGTCCCTTTTTGACCTGCGGTATCGAGAATCTTTTCAACTAAAGGCTCGCCGTCTTCTTTGTATGCAAGAATATCGGCTGTAATGTCAATCAAATAGCTAGATAGTTCGGTATTTTTCCAGTCAGCAAATACAGCCTGTATTTCGTCTGCATTCATGCCGAGCAAATCGCGCATGATCATGTAACCTTCGCAAATAATTTGCATATCACCGTATTCAATACCGTTATGTACCATTTTTACAAAGTGCCCAGCGCCAGCTTCACCCACCCAATCACAACATGGAATAGTAAGCTTGCCTTCGTCGTCTTTTACCTTTGCTGAAATCGCTTGAAAAATAGGTTTAACATGAGGCCATGCTTGAGGGTTGCCGCCAGGCATAATTGATGGACCAAGCAAAGCCCCTTCTTCACCACCCGACACACCTGTGCCCACATACAAGATCCCTTTTGCTGACAACTCAGCCGTTCGGCGATTGGAATCTTCAAACTGACTGTTGCCCCCATCAATCACAATGTCACCTTGCTCAAGGTGAGGAAGCAGTAATTCGATAAAGTCATCTACCGGCTGACCTGATTTTACCATTAACATAACTTTACGTGGTGAACTTAATGAAGCGACAAGGCTTTCGATAGAGTCAGCGCCGCGAATCGACTTGTCCTTGGCGCGGCCGGCTAGAAAGTTCTCAACTTTATGATATGAACGGTTGTAGGCGGTAACAGTAAAACCCTTACTGGCCATATTAAGAATTAAGTTCTCGCCCATCACGGCTAAACCAACAACGGCGATATCAGATTGAGCTTTCATAAAGTTCCTTGTATTGATGGTATTTCAGAGCGCCTGTTACAGGCTCAAAAAAACAGAAAAGGTTCAAAAATTAAGGAGCAGCCTTGGTATTGATGCTAACCAAGGCTACCGACTTGTATATTGTACACTTATTTTGACTGCTATTTTCAGAAAATATTAAGTAATTAACCGGCCAATTTAATCGCGCAGCACCCTTACACTGCGTCGTTTTCAGTGAGGCCCAACCAATGCTTGAATCTAGCTTCATCTTCAATACTAAAAAAGCATGTATCTAATGGCGAGGGCTGTGCAATAAAATCAAGCTCAAGTAATTGATTGTCGCGCATAACATGAAGGGCTAAAGATGCGTCAATTTCACATGCATTGAGATAACGCGTAAAGGTACTTGTGCTCGCTTTATAACGGTTTACCGCAAAGATCGTATCGTTTAACTGTAAGCCCGCTTTCGCCGCGCTACTCGATGCCAACACTTGTGTTACTTTCATACCACTAGGCTCATCAGAAAAGCTCGCACCAATATCACGTTTGATTGTATTTTTTGCTGGTTTCCCGCCCTTATCGAATACAGACTCTCGTTCCCGCATATGAAGTTGCAAGCCGATGCTTTGCACAAGTGATGACAAAGGCAAATCCATTGTAGTGGTAACTGCGACATGCAAAAAACTGCGGATATCAATACCCAACTGCTGCTCGCAAATATCACCTATGACATCATCAAGCGTGCCTGATTCGTCTTTGCCAAATTGCTGCCACAATAGGCGCATTACGTCGTCTAAGGAGTAGCGATTGTTACTTTGTTGGCGAAGGGTAATATCAAGCGCTAAAGCCACAATTGAGCCTTTTAAATAGTAACTCACAATATGATTAACCGAGCTTGCGTCTTGTTTATAAAAACGGGTCCAAGCATCGAAACTCGATTCTGAAATACTTTGTAAATGCCTTCCTGGGTTACGCATTAAACGCGTAAAGCTTTGCCCTAAGATTTGGCAGTATTCAACTGGACTGATTACGCCACTGCGAGCAAGAGTTAGGTCATCGTATAGTGACGTAAAACCCTCATATATCCAAAGTTGTGGCGTGTAGGTTTCATCGCTCAAATCGGGGTTGAGCAGTACTCGGGGGCGAATGCGCTTAACATGCCAAGTATGAAAAAGCTCATGTGAGCAAAGACTTAAAAACTGTTGATAGCTTTCTGACTTGTCTTCGCTTTCACCAAGCATGGGCAGGTCAAACCTAGAGTACTGCAACACCGTTGATGATTTATGTTCAAGACCACCAAAGCCTTTATCACAGAGCAGGGTCATAAACCAATATTCTTGCACCGGGCACTCGCCAAATAAATCGATATGGTGCTGGCAAATTGGCTTGAGATCTTCACATATACGCTCAATATCCATGCTTTGTTCGCCAGTAAAGACAACATGAAAGCGAACGCCGGCCAAATCAAAGCTGCGTTTTGTTAAATTACCCATTAGCACGGGATGATCAATCAAAACAGAATAATTATCACTAATAAAAGTAGGTCCATCAGCAAAGTGCACTGGTGCGTCTGATGCAGGTGGCATTGCTGTCACAACATCCCAATTAGCAGTATCCGGGGCAGATGCAGTGTCAATCTGTAAGTAATGTGTTAAGTCTTCAAAGCCCACGAGTTTCAATAGGGCACTTGTACCGTTAAAAAAGGCATATTCATGGTTAATAAATGCACTACGCACCGACAAATCAAAGGCAAATACCCGATAAATTATACTTACTGTGCGAATCTTGCTGCCATCTTTATGGCAAAGCTCCCAGCTTTGTTTATCGCTTTTATTGATTGTTAATCCAGTATTGTCGCTATGTATTTGTATAATATTGCGGGCAAAATCTCTGATCATATAGCTACCAGGGATCCAAGCGGGCAATGTCAATCTTAGGACATTGCTTGCCCGTTGAGCCGGTAACTCTGCATGGAGACTAACTTCAAAAAGGTGTTCGCTTAAATTAACAGGAGAGACTTGATAGCTTATATACGATGAGTTCATTTTTAATGTCATTAATAAAATTTTTTATATGTTATCAAGGCCTTGAACTAAAACCTAGTTTCCTTAGTGATTGTGCGATGCCTTTACTTGTTGAAACGGCAGACTCGTTGTAAACTTGCAGTAACAAAACGTCAACAAATCAACAACAAGAGTGATATATGCGCGAAATAGAACGTTTGATAAGCCACTACGGCGAAAGTCATACCAATAAAACGAATATTTTAATCCATGCCATTGCTGTACCTAGCATTTACTTCGTAACTCTGGGGTTAATTTGGTCGATACCCGTTCCCGAATTTTTAATGCAAATGAAGGTGACGTGGGCGCATGTGCTGGCTATTCCAACCTTATATTACTATTTCAAACTATCTGGTCCTATTGGTGCAGCGATGACTTTACTTACCATACTTGGCTTTGGTGGTATTAAGCTGTTGGTGATGATGGATATAAGCGTATGGCAGTTCTGTTTAGCCTTGTTTGTTGTGATGTGGATATTGCAGTTTGTGGGACATAAAATCGAGGGTAAAAAGCCATCATTTTTTGAAGACTTACGTTATTTGCTTATTGGCCCAGCTTGGTGGTGGGTACACTGGCTTAAGCGAATGAATATTCAGTATTAAAAACATAAAAAGCTGCACATAGCAGCTTTTTTTGCGGGTGAGAATTGGCGATTAACCCAATAAAGTGATTTTATCAAGCATGCTCATTGAATAATGATTGAGAGGCTTTCGGTCTTCTTGAATATTTTTTAATGGTACCGACTCTGGATAACGATGACGAATAGCGGCCATGCGCCCACGTTCGTCATTAATCACCATTTCTACCGCAAATGATCCTAACTTGGTTGCCAGTATTCTATCTTGCCAGACCGGCGAGCCACCGCGTTGAACATGCCCTAGGGTTAATATGCGGGTATCGACGCCAGTCTCGCTCTGTATTGAATCACACAATATATTTAAGCCGCCTGGCCACAGGTTTTCAGTTACCACAATAATGTGGCTACTATTTGCATGATTCTTGCGGCGTTGGTCTAGCTTATCTAAAATACGGACAAGTTCATCTGCTGCCGATTCAAAGGTTTCAGGTAAAATAACATGGTCAGCGCCGCCGGCGATGGCAGAGTTAAGAGCTATGAAACCAGCTTCGCGGCCCATTACATCCACAATAAAAATGCGCTCAAAAGCATCTGCGGTATCGCGCACTTTGTCGATACTTTCTACAGCGGTTTGGATGGCGGTATGATAACCAATAGTATAATCGGTACCTGAAATATCATTGTCGATAGTACCAGGTACGCCTACTACAGGTTTATCCCACACTTGTTGCAATAGTTCTGCGCCTCTAAAAGAACCGTCACCACCAATTACAACTAATCCGTCTACACCTGCTTGGTCGAGGTGTTTTGCGGCGGTAACACGGCAATCTTCGTTTTTAAACTTTTCGCAACGCGCGCTGTACAGTACAGTGCCGCCACGCTGAATAAGATTACGAATGTCTTTATGTAAAAACTCAACATAGTCTTGTTTTATTAAACCATTGTAACCATGCTGATAACCAATTACCTCTATTCCTTCGTTGCGGGCCTTTAAATACGTAGCTCGTATGCATGCATTCATGCCAGGCGCATCTCCGCCAGAAGTTAATACTGCAATTTTCTTCACGCCCATGGGAAACCTTTTCCATTCGTATAGTCGTATGTAGCATATCAAATTCAAATTAAAGGAAAACAACTGCATGAAAAAAATTATCGTTTTGATGTCGGTGTTTTTGATTTCGGGCTGTTCGACTAAATTTGCATATAAAAATATCGATTGGTTGATTCACTGGTATGTCGATGATTATGTTGAAATGACTCATGCGCAAGAGGAGCAATTCGATCGTTATGTTGCACAGTGGCAGCAGTGGCATATGCAAAATGAACTGCCGCTATATCAAGCGCATCTTGAGGAGTTGATGCGAGATATTCGCACGCAAAATATCAGCATTGAGCGTATGGATTATCATCAACAAAAAGCACAGCAACATTGGCTAAGATTCAGAGCCCACATCGCACCCGGTGTGATTGAAATGGCAAAGACCTTAGATGATGAGCAAGTAACCTATTTTTTTGCTGCGCTTGAGAAAGAAAATGTAGAAGACGAGGAACGGCGCGCCGAACGTGCCCAGCGAAGCGAGTCTAAGCGTAAAAACGATTGGATTGAGCGCAACGAAGACAACATTGAAAACTGGCTTGGCAGGCTTAATCAAGAGCAAAAGCGCTTGATTGAAAACACCTACGGAACATTCAAATCCAACTCTCAATATTGGGTGAGCTATAAACGCGACTATCAAAACGCCATGCGTGCGGTATTTGCAGCCCCTGACAGAGGTGAGGGTTTTAACGAACAAATGTTAGAGTTAATTATCAACCCAGAACGATTCCGTAGCGAAGAAATGCTTATGAACAGTGCTCATAACGAACGAGAAACAAAATTATATCTGTATACCTTATTTGCTTTATCTACTGAAAAGCAAAGAGAGCACATGGTGGATGAAATAGCTACGTTTCGTGATGATGTTGTGGAGTTATCGAGCCTTGACTAGGATAGTAATGACACTATTTTAGTAGGGGCTTATTAGTGATTTCAATTCTTGTACTAAGTTTGCTGGAATATTCACTGTCATTTGTACTTCATTTAGATACGACACAGCTTCGATATGGCCATTGTTCAGCATTAGCCACTGTCTTACCTCATTTTCTTGGCCAAAACTGACGCTTAACTTAAGCGAGGATTTTTCAACAAATATTTGTGTGGGTATTGATTGCAATACCACGTTTGCCGCATTTGAATAGGCTCTCACCAAACCTCCAGCACCTAGCTTTATGCCGCCAAAGTAACGAGAGACAACAACTATGACGTTGCCAATTTTGCCATGTTGTAAAACATTTAATATAGGCTTTCCAGCGGTACCTGAGGGTTCGCCATCATCAGACATCGCTTGTGTAACTGCTTGTGTTGGATTGCCCAATAAATATGCCCAACAGTGATGGCGGGCATCAGGGTAGGCTTTACGCCGCCCAGCAAGGCTTGCTATTGCCTGCTCTCGTGAATCGACGAAACAAGCAAAGGCATAAAACTTACTTTTCTTTTCTTCGAAAAGTATTTCATGAGCCTTGCTTGGAATGTGATAACTCAACTATTTAGCCTTGTTTTTTCTTTGCTTGTTGCCGCTAACTATCTCAATTTTATAATAAAACTACAATTATTTAATCTTAACTTTGATGCTAAATTAAGGCCGTCATGGCCCTCGCGTCAGTGTGTCTTTTGTCAATTATCGAAAATATTTTAGTGGCATGCGAGGTGGTGCTAGCGTTTTAAACAGGACCCTCAACTTTATTCATCCATCAAAAAGACTGAGGATATCTCAGCTTTATACTGATGTAAGCATGCATGAGTTATGTGATATCGTTTCAAATTATTGTAAAAATTACGATGGGAGAAAATAATGCTAAAAAAAAGATCCTTACCACTTGTCATTGCTGGCATTTTAACTTCGAGCCTCATAGTTAGTGGCTGTTCGGAGCAAAAAGATAGCGCACAAATACAACAAAGTGCAGCACAGCAGAGCGATGCAGAAGTAAGCTCAGCAGTATCTGAAAATCCATTTTTTGAAAACTGGAACACGCCCTTTGGTGCCCCTCCATTCGAGCAAATCGAAGTAAGTCACTTTAAAGAAGCATTTAACACTGCAATGACAAAGCACTTGGCGCAAATCGATGCAATTGCTACTGCTGATAGTCTACCGACTTTCGATAATACGATCAGCGAAATGGAGCGTTCTGGCGCAGAGTTATCCCGTGTTTCTCGTGTGTTTTTTAATTTGGTATCGACTGAATCAAGCGATGAAATGCAAGCCTTGCAAAGAGAGTTCTCGCCAGCCTTAACCCGACACAGCAACACTATCCAAATGAACGGTGACTTGTTTGATCGTATTTCAAGTATTTATTCGAAGCGAAACGAGTCGGACCTAAATGCCGAACAAATTCGATTAACCGAACGTATCTACAACGACTTTGTTCGCTCTGGTGCGGATCTCAAGGGCGAAGATAGAGAGCGTTTTGCTAAAATTAATGAACGTATATCGAGCCTTACCACGCAGTTTGGACAAAACGTACTAAATGATACCCGAGCATTTAAGCTTGTACTTGAAGAAACTGATTTAGACGGATTGCCCAAGTCTCTTATTGAGGCGGCGAGTGCCCAGGCAGAGAGCCAAGGGTTAACGGGACAATATGTCATTACGCTACAACGCTCGAGTGTACAACCCTTCCTGCAATTTTCTGAGCGCAGAGACCTACGAGAAAAAGCTTTCAAAGGCTGGGCATTACGCGGCGACAATGATAATGAGTTTGATAACAAAGCAATAGTTGAAGAGATAGTAAATTTACGCGCAGAGCGGGCTAAATTGCTAGGTTACGAGCATCACTCTGATTACGTACTTTCTAATGCGATGGCAAAGACACCTGAAGCGGCGATGGAGCTCCTTATGGATGTTTGGGAGCCTGCCGTTGCGAAAGCTGAGCAAGAAAAGCAGTGGATATTAGAGCTTATGGCAGAGCAGGGGACTGAGCATGATTTTGAAGCTTGGGACTGGCGTTACTATGCTGAGCAGGTTCGTTTAGCTAAATTTAATTTAGATGAAGCCGAAATTTCACAATATTTTGAACTTGAAAACATGCTGAACGCCCAGTTTTATGTGGCTGAAAGGCTATTTGGATTAAGTTTTGTTGAGCGCAACGATATTCCAGTATATAACCCGGTAGTGCGTGTTTGGGAAGTCAAAGATGCGCAAGGTGAACATTTGGGCCTCTTTTATGGCGATTTCTATGCACGAGATTCAAAACGATCCGGTGCTTGGATGAGCGCGTTTAGAGTACAGCAAAAGCTTGCCGGTGACATCACCGCACAAGTCACAAATAACATGAACCTTAATCAACCTGCGCCGGGCGAACCGACTCTGATGAGCTACTCTGATGCAGTTACCCTGTTTCATGAGTTTGGGCACGCCTTGCATGGTTTATTGTCAAATGTTACTTATCCGACCTTGTCCGGCACGAGCGTGCCACGCGACTGGGTAGAGTTTCCAGCGCAAATCTATGAGCACTTTATTGCACAGCCTTACATGCTTCAAAAATTTGCTCTGCATTACGAAACAGGCGAGCCAATGCCGCAGGTTTTGCTCGACCGCATTATGGAAGCTAGAACTTTCAACCAAGGCTTTGCTACGGTTGAATACACGGCGTCTGCACTTGTTGATATGGCTTATCATAAACGAAGCGAAATCAGCGAAATAGACGTTCGCCAATTTGAAGACGAGGTTCTAGGGGCATATGGTAAGCCTGAAGAAATCATTATGCGCCATCGTAGTACGCATTTTGGACATATTTTCTCAGGCGGATATCATTCGGCTTATTATGCCTACATGTGGTCTGAAATACTCGATGCTGACGGCTTTGATGCCTTCACTGAAACTGGAGATATCTTTGATAAAGACACCGCAAAGAGACTTCAAGACTTTGTATTTAGCACTGGTGATAAGCTTGATTACCTAGAGGCCTACACTCGGTTCAGAGGAAGAGCACCTACGACCGACTCGTTGTTGAGAAATCGCGGTTTATTGAGTGATGCTGATGCGGAGTAGGAAGTTACATAGCTAAAAAGTACATCGTGTTGCTCCCGCGGTGACACGTTGTTTAACAGCGATAACACAGCCCCTGTCATACCGGCGAAGGCCGGTACCTCCTTCAACTAACTGTGTTCGCATTAGCACTGGCACTTTCGTGCTCTATTAAATGCAACATCGATTGATCTAACTTGTTTGCGTTTTTACGCAAAACCTTTATCAACTTAATGGCTTCTTTCTTTTCTTACGGTATTTTGGGATAAATAATTAGCGTTTAAATTCCATTTAAAAAATTAAGCTGCAAATATAAAAAAACCGTGCTTACGCAGCACGGTTTTTAAGGGCGACTAAGTGAATATTATTTCACATTTAGGCCTGTTATTTTTTTCTCGCAAAGAACACACCGGTTGCACCTAGGCAAAGGAGTAAGATAATAGCCGGTGCAGGAACCTCATTCACTAAGTTCACCGCTGTCAGTCTTTTTGAATTACCGCCATCAACAGAAAAGTTAAAGCTGTTACCGCCACTGTTTCCGTTTTCAGCCCAATAAACTTCTAGTACATTTTGACCTTCAAGAATGTTTAGTCCTGTAGTATCAAAAACTTGATTGTTATTGAAGTTTCTAGACCACCACAAGTTCTGATTTGCGTCGTTTAACAGCGCACCATTTAACCACAACTCAGCGCCTCGTCCAGCGTCAAGCCCGGCAAAAAAATCCATAGTGCGAGCAGTACTGCTAACAAAGTCTATGCTAAGTTTAAAAATAGTGTTATTGAAAGCTGAGCCATTATAAATTAATGCACTAGAAGGTAGTGCCTCAGAAATAATATCGCTTGCATCAAGCGCGGCAAATTCGGCTTGAAGATCGAGGTTCGAGCTGCTGAATGTTGCGTCTGCCCGATCAATTGTAATGATGGCAGCATTTGCCCCTGTAATGCTGATGCAAAGTAATGACAAAAATGCGAGTAATCTGAATTTCATTTAGTACTTCCGAAGGTTAGAGTTCATAATATAAAAATAGTAACTCGTTATTATAATATTCGATTTTGTTTATTGCTAGCGATAATGTTTAGAAGTACGGTGCTCCTGCGCAATCAAAAGCACCCGTCGTTAAAAAGCGCCCAATACTGGGCGCTTTAAAGCATGTTTATGCACTTGCGTTTAGTCTTTCTCTTCGATGTCATCGGCTTTAACAATGTCGGTAATGGTGACTTTACCTTGTTGAGCTTCTGCATCCAACGAAAGCATATGACCCGCGGTAATGACGCTTTTGTCGACGCTAGTCTCAATTTCATTGCTAGCTACTGCTAAAGCTTGACTCACCATAGTATTTAAAATTTGCTTTACTTGACTTTCTTTTGCCGTAACGGATGCAGACATAGTTGAAGCGGCAAGTAATGTAAGGGCTATAGCGCTAGTGTGAATCTTCATGGTTATTCCTTAAGCTTATAAAAAGTAATGAGAGGCGCCTAACTGCTCTGCGTCCTCGTTTGCCAAAATCATTGCTATTGGCTTTACAAGAGACATAGCTAAGAGTGTGCCAGCTTTTGAATGTTTTAATAAAAGCTTACTTTTCAATAAGTTAATTTTTTTAGATGACAATGTGCACGATGGTGAAAAAGAGCGGCTAGTAAAATTTAAGAAATTTGACGAAGTGGATTGGTTTTTTTGACCAAATATTAACCATTACGAAAACTCACCATACAAAGTCTAATTTGTGCCAAAAAGGGTCTTCGTCCAAAAGGGGTTTATCTGCTCATCCCATCTTACTGTCTTGCATATTCTTGCCTGTGAGTCACAATAAAGACCGCTCGACATAGAGTACGAAGTGGGATCAAAGTCTTCAGAGTCTAGAATGTCTTGCCATTTTTCTCTCGCCTCAGCACCAAATATCTCTGCGCTAAGGGCAACAGATATTCCGTCGGAATCTACACAAAACTGATTAACACTATCGCAAATTACACCTTGCCTGGGTGAATAAATCGTAGCTGTCGACTTTTGCTCTTGCTCTTTCTTGTATAGACGCATGAGTTCACTTTTATTGATGTCCTTGAGCACTAATTGTTCATTCTCAATGATATAAAAGCGAGCTTCCGTTAAGCGACGTTGATATTCTTGCGCGTCTGCTATGTTGGGGCAGTTCATTTTAGTGCTACTGAATTCTCCAAAGCTTATCTTTGCTTGGTCAAGCTCCAATATATTTCCAGAAAACCGATTGCAACCATCGCTTCCAGATACAGACATGTTTTTCATATCGAGGTTTAAACTTGCATTGTTACTTTCGTCAATAAAAGAGGTCGTTCTCGTTACCCAATTCATATTTTCACTGTTTCCAAGCTTTATTGAGCTTGGGTGATATGTGCTGCATGAAAAGAGAAATAGCGTTAATACCGCTATAAAAAGATGAGAGTGGCGCGCGAGATGGTTACGAGTCATAACTTCTATGTCCTTGGTCTATGTGACTTGTGTACACAAATGAGACAATTAATATTCGACATTGTTCGAAAGTGTAACAAAGTAAACTGCCATGTCTATTCCGAAATGGGAGATTACGGGGAGAGTTTTATTCAGGTACTTACCCAACTGTGTATTTGCAACATGATGATGAAAATTCCACAAAGATTGCACAAAGACTGCACAATTAGCCAATCTTATTCTGTTAGCTTCATTACTAGTATTCAATAACTCTAAACACTGAGGCTACTTATGCCCTTTAAAATGTCTTTGAAAAAAATTTCGACGCTAGGTATATCACTTTGCTGTGCCGCACTAATAGTTAGTTGCGGCGGTGGGTCAGGCAGTTCTTCCGACGACATAGTTGAACCTGTGGATTCAGTGGATCCGGTAGATCCAGTTGTTGCTCTGATTAATGGTTCGCCTGAAACCGGTTGTGACAACCCCATGACTGAACTGACAGGGCCATATTTTGAAATGGCGATGGCGAATGTTGTAGTGCTTCTATCTGAGGATGGTTGTACTGTGTCATTCAGTGCAGACGGTCAACCAAATCATATTTCTGAATACTGGGATCCCGATGGAAGTAACAGTAGTCTTTGGGTTGCCGCTGAAGACCCTGACGCATTTGGTAATCCTGATAGAGACAATAAGTCGGGAAGATCGACCCCCGGATTTATTGACGACTACGTTGGGCTACAGTTTGACTTAGTTGTATCGGTCGACCCGCAACTAAACTCGGGTACTCTCGAGGCAACCAGTCTTGGTGCGATGGGGATAGCGGTAAGTGGTGCACCAATTTTTAACCAGCAGGAGGGCGCTCAAGATCTTTCTGGAGGCTCGGGCGTGGTTGAGGGGCTTGATAGAAATGGCGCGCACACTGGGCCTCAGGTTTATCATTACCATTTGGAACCAAAAGCAATTTCATATGACGACGACAAGTTAGTTGGCATTATCGCAGATGGTTTTTTCCTATACGGACGAAAGGACTATTGGACAGGTGATTATCCTACTGATTTAGACGCAGCAAGCGGCCATGTAGGCCTAACCCAGGACTCAGGAGGAGAAGAGATTTATCACTACCACATCACCAGTGACCCCCTAATCAATACCACTGATGAATACCTTCTGTTTGGTAAAGGCGTGTTCAGCGGTTTTGAAAGTGGAGTGAGATAGCGTCATGCTAAAAAAAGGAGGTTTCTGCGTTCTCTTTCTATGTTTAACGCTCTCCACGGTATTATTGATTGGCGATTACATGCTGTCAAAGCCGCTAGTTGTCGCCGCTCAACAGACCGAGCGAAACGTCCGTGGTGAAGTGACGTTCGACGGTAATCGCTTCACAGGTGAGGTGATCACTTACGACACTAACGGAAGCATATTACATCGAATTCATTATATGAACGGCCACCGACACGGCCTGAGCCGTTCATGGTTTAAAAATGGTGTACTTGGTTTTGAGGCTAAGTATGTTAAGGGTCGAAAAAACGGCCTGATAAGATCTTGGTGGGGAAACGGGAATTTAAGAACGCAAGAATATCGCAAAAATGGCCGTAGAGAGGGCGAAGGCCTTAGTTGGTATCCTAGCGGAGCACTGTTTAAAAAAACCAATCATGAAGCGGGGCGCGTAGCCGGTATACAGCAGATCTGGCGCGAAAACGGCAAAATTTCTAGCAATTTTGAATACCGCAATGGCCGCCGTTTCGGTCTATTTAAATCCATCCCTTGCATGGGAGTTGAAGACGAGAAGCTTTCAATCTCTTATTACAAAGAACAGAGTTAAGGCAATTTGAAAAAGATGAGGCAGCAATATATATGACAACGATCACGAAGACAGTTAAAACACTTTTCGGCCTGATTTTCGCGCTCACATCAGCGCTTGCACTTGCTCAGGCAGGTGAGGCACTTCCTTATTATAATAGCGCTGATTTCACCCCGCATTGGTACAAATCTAATGACGAGAAGCTTTTAGACTTTCATAGAATTCCCGCATTTAGCTTTACCGACCAAGCGGGCAACCGCGTGAGCGATCGAACGCTACAGGACAAGATTTATATCGCGAGCTTCTTTTTTAGTACGTGCCCGGGCATTTGCCCAACGGTCCAGTCAAAACTTAGCCGAGTGCAGGTACACTTTGTTGGTGATCCAGACGTGAAAATTGTTCAACACTCTATAACGCCATCTGTTGATACCGTGGAGACATTGTCTGCTTACGCTAAGAAAAATCAGATCGACAATAGTATCTGGCACCTGCTAACAGGTGATCGTGACGACATTTACGAACTTGCTAAAAGTGCTTATTTTGCCAGTGAAGATTTGGGGAAGATTCAAGGTACGGACGACTTCCTACACACAGAGAACCTTCTACTGATTGATCAAAATAAGCATATACGAGGCATTTATAACGGTCTTAACAACGTTTCAATCGACTATTTAATTGCGGATATCGAAGCACTAAAAACTGAGCGCAGCGACAAAATGGCTTGTCATTAATAAGGAAGGGCTTTTCAATGCATGAAACACATTAATTGATGGCTTTTTCCACTTCATCAATCATATTATCGAACTTTGTTTTGTGTGCATCTTTAAGGGGCATATTGTTGATAAAGCGATAAAGCTCACGTGCTTGCACAATATGTTGGCCTTCTGGCTTGTTGGTTTTTTCGATAAGTTTTACTAAACATTGTAATAGGTTAAGATTTACATTTATATTAAGTGGACTGACTTTTTTCGCGGTATTGAATTCTTCATAGGCTTCTTGATAGCTACCTGAACTATATAAACTTACCCCTCTTTTGTTATGGCAGACATACAAGTCAAAGGTTTCTTTGGCATTGGCACTTTCGCGCTCTATTAAATGCAATATCGATTGGTCTATCTTGTCTGCATTTTTACGCAAAACCTTTATTAACTTAGTGGCTTCTTCAAAATCCCCCAAATCAAACATCAGCTTTAAGCTGTCGGCGGCCATCGCAATAGGGTAGTCGCTAAAATTTTTCTCAATTTGAATCTGCGTTTCTTCGAAGCTCTTTTTGGACTCAGACTGCTTGCCCTCAATAAGTAACATGCGCGATTGGATCACCGACTGGAAAATATCAAAGTCGAAATCATCAGGGCTCTGATGAATAGATTCGTCATTTTGCATTCGCTGCATGGTAAGCAAGGTTTCTTGTAAGTAACGATTTTTAACGCTTTTATGCTCGGTGTTTTCAGCAATATCTAAAACAGAGCGAATGTAACCACACACATGATTAATATTTTTGTGTACAGAACGTTGAGAGAGCTCATAAATGGATTTGGCGCTGTGCATTGCCAGCTCAAAATGCCCGTTTTCTCTGGCAATTTCGCACACCCTAAAGTGGCGGTCAATTGATAGAGGAGAGAGTTCTAGCGCCTCTAGAATATATTTTAAAGCTTCAGGCTTTTTATTATCTTGTAAATAAGCATCTGCAATAATGTCGTAGGCTTCTACCGTATTGACTGAGCTTTCGATAACGCGTTTAGCCAATTCGATAGCTTTTTCAAAGTCCTTTTTCAAAAGGTGCGTTTTTGCCAACGAACATACCGCCCAATGCAGTGCGCGCTCTTCAATTACCTTGTTAAGCACCGCTTCAGCGGCATCGTATTGCTCAGTTTTCCAATAAAGTTTTACTAAAAGCTGAAGTAGGTGATTCGTATAGCGGGGCTCTATTTGTAAAAAGTGCTTGCAGGTTTCGATGCTCAAAATATATTTCTGATGATCTATTTGACTGTAAAGGGCTGCTAAACTGATTCGGCGCTGCGTAGCTCTACTAATGCGAGCATTGAGCTGCGCTTGTGAAAAGGGTTTAACTAAATAGTCGTCGGGCTGTTTTTCAAGGGAGCCTAATACCATGCTTCGGGCGCTGTCACCGCTTATCATAATAAAAACGGTTGATGGTTTTACTAGCTGGCACTTTCTAATTTCTTCTAAAAATTCAAAGCCGTTTTTGCGGTTAGTGCCTAAATGTAAGTCGCTCACGATAATATCGTATTTACTGCCTTTGCAGGCTTTCAGTCCGGCTTCTGCTGATTGTTCGGTGTGTACCTTTTTTGCACCTAAGGCGTTTAGCAAACCGCGCAACAACATTAAAAACGGGCGACGGTCTTCTACGACTAGGCATCTTTTGTCTGAATAGTCTAATTTTTCCATTGAATACCGACGAACTCATTTTATGTTAATTAGAAACGACCTAACACAGCACTTTGCTGTCTTAGCCTAATACTCTTCTTTATATCGTTAAAATAGAAAAAGCCTTGAGCTATTTAAGCTGCTTGCCGATAGATCATTAACTGTCTGATTTAATTTTGTACAATGCTCGCGTCGATACGCATTTATATATGAACATACACGACTATATTTATAGCCAAAATACGATTAACAAAGCGCTCCATGCGCCAGGAGAGGAGCATCTAGATTTTGCTTTGTTTGCGTCTATTTTTAGTGAACAAATGGATCTTAGTCGAGAGCATATTCAAGCAGATGAAGAAATACCAGTGCCTACTTTTATTGAAGGTATTGAGGGCAATACCCATAAAGCCTTTCATTTAAAAGCAGAAGCTCAAGATTATAAGATGTATCAGCTTTTAAACGATGCACTACAAAGACAGAACATGCTCGAGTATAAGCTATTGCAGTGCATGTCTTGCGTACCACTTTCTCTTCATGATGATCACCAACATATAGATGACGATGTCCTCAGTAATTGCTCTATGGCAACGCAGCAAACCTTCAAACAAAAACAAAGTGCGTATTATGATGCTGCTGAATTAGGCGAAGATGCGAATGCGAGTAATCAGCAGCAGCCAGCGTGGTTGCACGATATTATTGAGCAAAGCCACCAGCAGTTCCAAAACTTATAGGATTTACCTTCCTTACCCTCACATTACTCGCAATTTTGTTTGTACTACCTGCTACCTATCTTTAAAAGCATACGCATATCTCGATATTTTCTCGCCTATGTGCTAGTCTTCGCGCCGCAATTTTGCATTGGTTTTACGTTCCAACGTCGCAAAGGTAAATTATGAATCAGTTTTTAGTATGTGCACTATACAAGTTCGTCACGCTTGAAAATTACAAAGAGATGCGCGAACCGCTTCGCGCATTTATGGAGTCTCAACAGATAAAAGGCACCATATTGCTCGCAAAAGAAGGTCTCAATGGCACCGTTTCAGGGCCTGAGGCTAGCATTAAGTCGCTACTTGCTCGCTTAAACGAAGATGAGCGCATTGCGCCGGTCTCCCACAAAGAATCTTGGCATGACGAACAGCCTTTTTATCGTACGAAGGTTAAGCTTAAACAAGAGATTGTAACCATGGGCGTGGAAGGCATCGACCCTCGCCAAACGGTAGGTACCTACGTTAAGCCAAAAGATTGGAATGCACTAATATCTGACCCTGATGTGACCGTTATTGATACCCGTAACGACTATGAAATTGAAATTGGTACTTTTAAGCATGCGGTTAATCCAAATACCGAATCATTTCGAGAGTTCCCTGAATATGTTGCACAAAACCTCGACATCGCCAAACATAAAAAAGTCGCGATGTTTTGCACCGGTGGTATACGCTGCGAAAAATCCACAGCTTATTTGAAAGAGCAAGGCTTTGATGAGGTATATCATTTAGAGGGTGGCATTCTTCAATATTTAGAAGATGTCCCTCAAGATGAATCATTATGGGAAGGGGATTGTTTTGTTTTCGATAACCGTGTTGCGGTAAATCATCAATTACAAAAGAGTGATTATGACCAATGCTACGGCTGCCGCTTGCCCCTAACCGAAGAAGAAAAACAAAGTGAAATGTTTGAAGCCGGTGTAACCTGCCCAAAGTGTTATGGTAAGCATTCGGACGAGCAACTAGCGCGTTTCCGCGAGCGTGAAAAGCAAGTTAACTTAGCAAAAGCACGTAAACAGGAGCATGTAGGCAGCGGCGCACGTGACTTAATGCAGCAAAAGCGAGACAAAAAAGCACGTCAGCAACGCGCACGAGCACTCGCACAAAAACACGCGCAACAGTAAATTGTGACTGAGTGTGAATCATCAGGTTTTTTCCTAGACATTGATGAAGTTATCAGAGTAAACTTGATGATAATGAATTCAATATTTTCACCGACAGGGGGGCAGCCATGAGTGATACTAAAGCGCCGGCTAACCAGTTAACAGAAGAACAGATCGCCAGTATTAGAAAAGACTTCGACTTTTTTGACAGAGATGGCAACGGCCAAATTGATTTAAGCGAGTTTATCGACTTGCTCACAATATTGTCGCCAAAAACCAAAATCAACCATGTTCAAGAAGGCTTTGATTTGATTGATGGCAACGGTGATGGATTTATTGATTTCGAAGAATTTTTAGCATGGTGGAAAGAAGGCTGGTGGGAGTACTAAGCTTTCAGCCGACTTCTTCGTTATGCAACGAATTAAAGATGTGAACAAAAGGCGCTTGAGGGCGCCTTTTTTGTGTTTTAACTAGTAGCTTTTTATCTGTGATTTACAGAAAAGTAACGCTATTTAGAAAATGTACTTATTCTATTAAAATCTTTAAAAATACACGAATATGCTTAATTTGGAATTTATTTGTAGTTAAATTCGTAATTATAATTAATTGTTAAAATCTTAATTGTGTAATTATTTGCTGCAAAATGTGGTTAAATGTATGTAAAAGTTAATAACTGCTTTTACCTTCATTTTATTAATTTTTGTAGCATGCTCAATTGAAAATTTGTTAGATGAAATAAAATGACACCAGGCATCAATGCTCTTAAAAAGCACAAAGTTGATTTTGAAATATTGCATTATGAGCACGACAGTAACATGCAATCCTTTGGGCTAGAAGTGTGCGAGAAACTAAAGCTTCCAGCTAACAAGGTGTTTAAGACACTCATGGTTGAGCTGGCAAATAACACGCTTGTTAGCGTGCTTGTACCTGTAAGTTCGCAGTTAAATATGAAGATACTCGCACAGCATATGCACGTTAAGTCTGCGAAAATGGCAAGTCCTAGCCAAGTTAAAAATAGCAGTGGATATGTACTTGGAGGCGTTAGTCCTTTTGGGCAAAAAAAGCTGAAGCACACTATTGTTGATATATCTGCACAGGATCTGGATATTGTCTACGTGAGCGCGGGTAAAAGAGGCCTTGAAATAAAGATAAGGCCTGAGGTATTACATACCTTGTTAAAGGCAAGTTTTGTAAGCATTGCGCATTAAGTTTATGTTTGAAAAAGACCTACTCGTTCTCGTTACGTTCCTTACGCTGTAGCTTTTCAAACATCTTCATTGCTTGCTCTTGACTATAACCGCCTAATTCTTTGCACGTGCTTGCTGGCACTAAACGCCATTCCCCAATGTCGTTAGCAAGCGTTGCTTGACCCGCGCAAGCATGAGTGCCGGCTAAGTTAGCACAATCATTTTGTCCAACTGCCGACACGCCAAAACACTTTTCAGTGTCTTTACTTTCGGTGATGTGGGCGTTTGCCATACTTACGGCGCTAATAGCAGTTAGCACACCTAGCGTTATTCGATATTTCATACTACGAATTTTCCTGTTTTATTCACTGTCGTCCGAATCAATATTTTCATCCGGTGCAGCTCTTGGTTTTCGTTTTATGGGGGCGAAACCTAATTCCTCTGAAGAGCTTAGCGGGTTAAAACGCTTCGTTTTCTTGGGTTTGGATTTGTTCAGTTTCTTGTTAACACGGGCTTGTTCTAATTTGGTGTGTTCTGCACGTGATTTTGTGCCTAAGCCTTTAAATTTAGCCTCTAAGCCCTCAAATTCGCTAAACTTAAAACGCTGCTCTAAGCGAGATTGAATAGCCAAGAAGCTTCGCCAATCTTTACTGCTAACAAAAGACAATGCATTGCCTTGTTTACCGGCACGACCGGTGCGGCCTATTCGGTGTACGTACTCATCGGCAAACTTGGGGAGGTCGTAATTAATCACTTTGGCAATATTAGCAATATCAAGCCCGCGCGAGGCGAGGTCGGTGGTGACCAATACGCCAATTTTGCCACGACCAAAGTCGTTTATAATTGCTGAGCGTTGATTTTGTAAGAGGTCACCATGTAAAAATGCGGCACTGGCATCCTGCTCACCATGCTCTTTTAAAAAGCTGGCTAAACGCTCTGTATCTTCACGGGTAGCGGTAAATACGAGCGCTTGTTCGCGACCTTCAAGGGTAACGGCTTTTAGTAACAGCTTGTCTTTATGTGAGACGCCGTCTGCAAAATAAAAAGCTTGGCTAATATCCTCATGAGGGGTAGCAACTTTATCTATATTGATTTTCAGCGGCGACTTAAGCATGAGCTGGGTCATGTAATTGACCTCTGCACTGTCGATGGTTGCAGAGAACATCATCGTTTGACGTTTGCGGTGGTCAGCGCTTGAATGAATGTTCTCAAGGGCTTTTTCAAAGCCAAGTTCAAGCATGCGGTCCGCTTCGTCTAATACTAAAAGCTCAAGACCATTTAAAAAGATATGCCGTGCTTCTAAGTGATCGTTGATTCGCCCAGCAGTGCCTACAATAATTTGAGGGTTTCGGCGTAATGATTTTGCTTGATCGTTATAATTCTCGCCACCAACAATTAAGGTGCATTGCAGAGACAATTTTTGCGTGAGACTTTTAGTGACCGCAAATATTTGTCGAGCTAACTCTCTTGTAGGGGCCAAAATTAGCGCTCTTGCATCACGTTTAGCGAGAGACTTTTGGGTGAGTAAACGGTTAATTGTAGGCACTAAAAACGCAAGTGTTTTTCCCGAGCCTGTTTTAGCCGAAGCAAGTAAGTCTTTGCCCATCAATCCATGAGGAATTGCTTGTTGCTGGATGTCGGTGGCTTCAGTTAACTGCAATGTATCAATAGCAGAGAGAAGTCGTTTGTCTAAGGCTAGGTCGGTAAATAGCAAAATGGCGCTCAATCAATAAATAGAGCGCCATTATAAAGGTTTACGGCTTTAAGCTAAATGCTTATTGTTGTTAATTGTTATTTATGCCCAACTAATTAAATTGCATCTCGGGTATATCACCTTCAGCAATCAATTTTCCTGCGGTTTTTTCGCGTATTTCTTCAATAGAAACACCCGGCGCTCGCTCAAGCAGATGAAAGGCACCGTCTTTAACCGCTAGCACTGCTAAATCCGTAATAATACTATTAATACAGCTCACCCCAGTGAGAGGTAAATTGCACCCTGGTAGGAGTTTTGAATTACCATGTTTGTCGGCGTGAGTCATGGTTACAATAATATTTTTTGCACCGGCAACTAAATCCATTGCACCGCCCATGCCTTTTATCAGTTTGCCGGGAATCATCCACGAGGCGATGTTGCCATTTACGTCTACCTCAAACGCACCGAGCACAGTAAAATCGACATGACCACCACGAATCATCGCAAAACTTTCGGCAGAATCAAAAATCGAAGCGCCCGTCGATGCAGTAACTGTTTCTTTTCCGGCATTGATCATATCGGCATCTACGTTTTCTTCAGTTGGGTAGGGTCCCATGCCCAGCAGACCGTTTTCTGACTGCAACATTACGCTAATGCCATCGGGCACGTAGTTTGCGGCTAGGGTGGGGATGCCTATGCCTAAATTAACATAATCGCCGTCTTTAAATTCTTGCGCCACGCGCATTGCAATTTGGTCTCTACTTAAGGCCATTATTGTGCCTCCTTCGCTAGTACTTTGCGTTCAATTCGTTTCTCAAAGCTGCCTTTGATTACGCGATTTACGTAAATACCCGGTGTATGAATTTGGCTTGGCTCCAATTCACCAGGCTCAACGATTTCCTCAACTTCTACCACAGTAATTTTGCCAGCAGTCGCGGCCATTGGATTAAAGTTCATAGCGGTATGGCGATACATGCAGTTACCATAACGGTCCGCCTTCCATGCTTTGACAATGGCAAATTCGCCGGTGATACTTTCTTCCATAATATAGGGACGACCACCGAACTCTTTTACCTCTTTACCTTCGCCTACAGGAGTACCATAACCGGTTGCAGTGTAAAAAGCAGGAATGCCAGCACCACCGGCACGCATTTTCTCAGCCAAGGTCCCTTGTGGGGTTAATTCGACTTCTAATTCACCATTTAGCAATTGCTTTTCAAATAAGGCGTTTTCACCCACATAAGAAGACACCATCTTTTTAATTTGTTTATCTTCAAGTAGAAGGCCAAGGCCAAAGCCGTCTACACCGCAGTTGTTTGACACCACGGTAAGCCCCTTAGTACCCATTTTTTTAATTTGAGCAATTAGACCTTCTGGAATACCACAAAGACCGAAGCCTCCCGCAATTATGGTCATGTTATCTTCAAGGCCTTGCATTGCCTCTTCATAACTTGACACGACTTTGTTAAAACCTGCCATACATTACTCCTAATCTTTCGCGCTAAAAACAATGATGATAGTATTTATGACTTGCTTGATTTTGTAAAATTAAATTAATATTCGTATTAATAAATAAAATGGAATTTCCTTCCGAGAATATTTTAGGGATAAAATGTCAGTATCGTACAAAAATATGCGTGCTTTTGTGGCCGTCGCACAATCAAATACCTTCGCCGAAGCCGCTGATAAATTGTGTTTGTCACAACCCGCTTTGTCCACGTCGATTAAAAACATGGAACGCCAGTTAGGTGGGCAATTGTTTTCTCGCTCAACTCGGCGAGTGACGCTTACACCAGAAGCAGAAATATTTCTGCCTGTCGCTAAACGTTTGATAGACGATTGGGACAACGCACTTAATGATGTGAAAGATCTATTTAGCGTACAAAAAGGGCATCTGACTGTTGCTAGCATGCCTTCATTTGCTGAGGGGCATCTTGCACAGATTTTACAAACTTATCACGATACTCACCCAAATATTATGCTTCGGGTACTCGACGTTGTTATGGAGCGGGTGATAGAGGCTGTGCAGACTGGGCGCGCCGATATTGGCTTTGTATTTGAGCCTGAGTCCTTGCAAGGGCTTTCGTTTGTGCCTCTGCTTACCGATAATTTTTGTGCGGTAATGCCGGCTCAGCATGAGTTAGTTGGGTTGAGTGCAATTTCCTTAAATGATGTAAAGCCATACCCACTCGTTGCTATGAATACCGGCTCATCCATACGTCAATGGGTAGACCGTGCCTTTGCCTTAGAGGGCATCGAGCCTTCGATTGTCGCTGAGGCCTCTCAACTAGGCACGCTGGGACAGTTTGTAAAAACAGGACTCGGTTTGGCCATTGTTCCTCAGCTATGTAAACAACAAATGATAAGTAAGTCTCTTCGTTGTGTACCGCTTAAAGACGAGGTGTTGAAAAAGCAGGTAGGCATGATTGCGCAATCACCGGCAACGCTATCAAGTGCGGGGCTGAAGCTATGGCGCATCGCTCTGGACAGCCAATAAACGGCATGGAATGCGCTTAGTTTTCAACGCCTAGCGTTTGAGTGTATCTATTGCCTTGCTAGATGCGCTATAATGCGCGCCGCCAACATCCGCTACGAGTTTGTAAAATTCCATGTGGTGCGATTATTGGCCTTTTCAGTGCATTAATAGCAGCCTAAGTACCAGCCTATTTAGTTGGTATCTTTCCCCTTAATAAGCGCAGCAGGAGCCGATAGTTTAATGTCGACTAGTACGCAAAATTTTTCAGAGCTAGGATTGGGTAAAAACGTCCTAAAAGCCATTGACGACCAAGGCTACAAAACCCCTTCACCTATTCAGCAACAGGCCATTGGAGCGGTGTTAAGTGGTAAGGATGTGATGGCTGCCGCACAAACGGGTACCGGTAAAACGGGCGCTTTTGCTCTGCCCATCGTGCATATGCTCAATGAGCAGGCCGAGCGACCTCGTGCCAATCATGTTAAGTGTTTAATATTAACGCCCACTCGTGAACTGGCTGCACAAGTTGCGCAAAGTGTATTACTAAGCCACAAATATACAAACTTACACTCAAGTGTCGCCTTTGGTGGGGTGTCGATAAACCCACAAATGAAGAGCTTACGCCGAGGCGTGGATGTATTGGTTGCCACCCCGGGGCGATTGTTAGACTTATATTCGCAAAATGCGATTAAGTTTAATCAACTTAGCATGCTTGTGCTGGACGAGGCCGATCGAATGTTGGATATGGGCTTTATTCACGATATAAAGCGCATCATTAAGTTATTGCCTAAAAAACGCCAAAGTCTATTGTTTTCAGCTACATTTTCAGACGATATAAGAGCCTTAGCAAAACAGTTTATTGATAACCCTATTGAAATATCAGTCACACCAAAGAACACCACTGCTACCACGGTAGAGCAAGCGATTGTGCATGTCGATAAATCAAACAAGTCAAAACTGTTAGCAAAATTGATTGCAGATAACGATTGGCAACAGGTATTGGTGTTTTCTCGTACCAAACATGGGGCAAACCGAATCGCTAAGCAGCTCACCGCAAAAGGTTTAAACTCACTTGCGATTCATGGTAATAAAAGCCAAGGCGCACGCACCAAAGCACTGACCGATTTCAAAGCGGGAGAGTTACGAGTACTGGTCGCCACAGATATTGCTGCCAGAGGTATCGACATTGATTTGCTTCCGAATGTGATTAACTACGATTTACCGCATGTGCCTGAGGACTATGTACATCGAATTGGCCGTACAGGACGAGCAGGCGCTACCGGTAATGCGGTATCGTTCGCAACCGAAGACGATACTAAACAATTGAAAGCGATTCAGAATTTGATTGGTCAGCATATACCGGTCAAAGAAGTACCAGGATTATCGATTGAGGCCATGCCTAATGCGCCAATCCGTGCCCCTAAACCTAGACGACCTAAAAAGCCGAAAAAACACTAATTTGCTTGTTTATTAGGTTGCTTAAACTACAGATGCTCCCTAATATCACCTTATGCGTGAGACGCACATAAATTTTGTTCGTTAAGGGAATATCTATGAACTTTAACTCGATTCTTGCCCATTTTCATGCCGCCATCGACAAAATAGTCTTGGTGGCCAGTGAATCGCACACCTATGTTCAATTACTCATTGTTGCAGCAATTTATCTTGTTGCATTTTTGCTTTCGAACAAGCTACGAAAGTCTTTTCGTATAACGCAAAAAATGCCAGACGAAAATGCGCATCCTATTGTGATGCTAATTTATCGTATATCTGCACTAATGTTCCCGTTATTAGCCTTTGTGTTGTTGTTAATCTCTACAGAGTTTTCTGCGCAAATGGCCTTTTCACCGTGGTTAATTAACACCGCTTACGCTATTGCCGCACTCCTGTTTTTTAATGCATTAATAAACGCATTTGTCGTAAATAGGGTGGCTGCGTCAGCGTTTAAATGGGTAGGCTTGCCAATTGTTTTTTTTAAGTTAGTCGGGTTATTGCCGCTTATTATCGAATCGTTACAAAACATTGCTATTAATGTTGGGAATATCGAAATTTCAGCCTATGGCATTGTCAGAGTCGTTATTTTTGGTGGCTTTTTATTTTGGTTAGGGCGGGCGTCAAATACCTTTGGGCAGTCGGTTATCAAGCGCCAAGAATCTCTTGATATTCCTACGCGAGAAGTCTTTGCAAAAATCTTCGAAGTGACGCTGTTTTGTATCATTGCATTGTTACTTCTCAATGTAATGGGAATTAACCTTACTACCTTGGCGGTATTTGGCGGTGCGTTGGGCGTAGGTATTGGTTTAGGCTTACAAACTATTGCCTCTAATTTCATCTCAGGCATCATTATTTTGCTCGACAAGTCTCTTACGGTAGGTGACTTTGTTGAGTTAGAAGATGGTCAAATGGGCTTTGTTAGAGAGTTTAGAATGCGCTATGCGGTGCTTGAGACCTACGATGGCAAAGACATTCTCGTACCTAACGAAAAATTTATTTCCACATTTTTAGTCAATTGGACCCACAAAGATCCTAAGCAGCGCTACCGTGTTGATTTTTCGGTGGCCTATGCCACCGATATTCGTGCGATGGTCGAGTTAGTAAAAGATGCCGTAGCGACCCACCCAAAGGTAATAAGTGGCGACGACATTCCTTTTGAAGAGCGACCCGACTGTGAAATTGATAGCTTTGGGGATTCCGGAGTAAATATGTTCGTTGAGTTTTGGATGGAAGGGATTGATGACGGTAAAAACCGTGTTGGCGGAGACTTACTGCTGATTATTTTCGAAACATTGCGTGAAAATAACATCTCCATCCCATTTCCGCAGCGTGAAGTACGAGTGCTTAATGAGCGAGAAAATACCGATAATAAGACATTTAAGACTGACAAATGACAAGGAAGGCCATGCAGATACATATGACCTTCCTTGTTTTAGCTACGCTTGGTAAGCAGGGTAGTCGCTGTATCCTTCAGCGCCACCACCATACCACTGACTTGCATCATCAAATGCGGCTAAAGGCCAGTTGTTTTTATAACGCTCTGGTAAATCTGGGTTACTGATATAAGGGCGGCCAAAGGCTACCATGTCGGCTTGCTCGGTACTAACAACTTGGCTGGCACTTTCAAAGGTATAACCACAGTTAGCGACTATTTTACCGTCGAATAGAGGTCTAAAGTCAGACAGAGTCATTGGCTCGCCGCGCTCATGAAAACCAAACGCAAGGCCATCCATAATGTGAACATAGCCGATTTGCTGAGCATTAAGCTCTTTTACTACCTCAGTATAAAGTGTTTGGTAGTCGTCGCAGCCCATCATATTAAATACTCCATTTGGCGATATTCTCACGCCAATTTCTTCTGGCGTATATACTTCTTTTATCGCCGCTAACGCTTCATTTAAAAAGCGCATTCTATTTTCAATACTGCCGCCGTATTCATCATCACGTTGGTTGCTTTCGCCATCTAAAAACTGATTAAGCAAATAACCATTCGCCGCGTGAACTTCAACACCGTCGAAACCTGCCGCTTTTGCGTTTTTTGCAGCTTGTTTGAAATCTGCAACGGTCCGAGCAATATCCTCTTTTGTCATTGCGCGAGGCACTTCGTATGCTTTTTTGCCTTGTGGCGTATGAATATGGTCATTTTCTATTTTAATGGCTGAGGCGCTAAATGGGGCTTTACCATTATGAAAGTCGCTGTGTGATGCGCGGCCGCAGTGCCAAAGTTGCAATACTATTTTGCTATTTTTTGCATGTACTCTATCGACAATTTTCTTCCATGCGCCGACCATTTCTCGATTATAAATCCCCGGTGAATCGACCCAGCCAATCCCTTCTTCTGAAATGACGGTGGCTTCTGTAATGATGAGGCCTGCACTTGTGCGCTGCTCATAATAATCGCCCATAATCTCGTTCGGAACGCGACTTACGCCCGCTCTACCCCGGGTAAGCGGGGCAAGAACAAAACGATTTTTTAATGTATCGCCAAATAAGGGAAGGGGGGAATATAAATCAGTTGTAGACATGTATGCTCCTATACAATCGTTAAGGTCGATTCGCTTTGTAATAATTCATGCCCTGAAGAATAATGGAAACAGGCACTTATTTTTCGAATCGTAGGTTTATTACATCGATTTATATGGCGCTTACACGAAAAAGAGCAAGTTAATGTTTTAGTATATGCTATCGCGTCTTGATCTTATGCTTGATAATGAGACACGAAATGCCCGTCTAGCGGGCGCTGATGTACTCATCGTAACTACCTTGAAAGTAGTTGAGCTTTTTATCTTTAATCTCAATGATTGAGCTTGCTAAACTGGATACAAACTCACGGTCATGGCTGACAAAAATTAAGGTGCCATCGAAATCTTTCAAAGCAAGATTAAGCGCCTCAATTGCTTCCATATCCATGTGGTTGGTAGGCTCATCCATAATGATTACGTTGATTTCTTGC
Organism: uncultured Glaciecola sp.; assembly: GCA_964621345.1. Taxonomy (GTDB): domain Bacteria; phylum Pseudomonadota; class Gammaproteobacteria; order Enterobacterales; family Alteromonadaceae; genus Glaciecola. Next base: position 157,751 of record CAZUON010000001.1, read on the forward strand.
ATCATTAACTTACCAAACATCAGGCGGTTCTTTTCTCCACCTGAGCACACTTTTACATCTTTCTCGATATCATCTGCACTAAACAATAAACGCCCTAAGATAGCACGAACGGCTAAATCGTCATGTTTGGGTGTACGCCATTGCGACATCCAGTCAAACAAATTCATTGAAGTGCCAAAATCGTTACTTACATCTTGGCCTAAATAACCAATACTGGCGTTTTCAGACCATTTCAAGGTTCCGGCATTCGGTGTGAACTCGTTAACCAAGCAACGTAACAGGGTAGTTTTACCCGCACCATTTTCACCAATTACCGCAAGTTTTGCGCCTGCTTCTAATAAAATGTCGCCGCCGGTAAATAAGGTGTCACCCTCAAAACCATGCTGAACATTGTGCATTTCAAGGGCTAAGCGGTGAAGTTTTTTATGCTGTTTGTAGGTAATAAAAGGGCTTTGTCGGCTGGACGGGATCACCTCATCTAATTCGATTTTTTCCATTCGCTTGGCGCGAGAAGTCGCTTGTTTTGCTTTTGATGCATTTGCTGAAAAGCGTGCAACAAAGCTTTGAAGCTCTTTAATTTCAGCGGTTTTCTTTGCGTTTTCGCTGTGTAGTTGTTCTTGAACTAAGCTAGACGCTGCCATATAGGCCTCGTAGTTACCCGGATAAATACGCAACTCACCGTAATCGATATCAGCCATATGTGTGCACACAGCATTTAAAAAATGGCGGTCATGGGAAATAATAACCATGGTGCTTTTACGGGCGTTCAGCACATCTTCTAGCCATTTTATGGTGTAGATATCAAGGTTGTTGGTAGGCTCATCGAGCAATAAAATATCAGGGGCGGCAAAGAGCGCTTGGGCAATCAAAACGCGCAGTTTTAAACCTGGGGCAACTTCCGACATTAAGCCAAAATGGTAACTTTCGTCGATACCGGCCTCTACTAGCAGTTCAATGGCTCTGGTTTCTGCTGTGTAGCCGTCCATTTCAGCAAATTCAGACTCAAGGTCTGCTACCTTCATGCCATCTTCTTCTGACATTTCGGGTAAAGAATAAATACGATCGCGTTCTTTTTTGACTTCCCATAAATGGGTATCGCCCATGATCACCGCGTCTACTACTGAGTATTGTTCAAAGGCAAATTGGTTCTGGTTTAGGGTGCCAATGCGTTCGCCCGGTGATACCGAAACATTGCCCGCAGTAGGAGCAAGTTCACCACTCATAATTTTCATTAAGGTCGATTTACCACAACCGTTTGCGCCAATTAAGCCGTATCGGTTGCCATTGCCAAATTTGGCTGAGATATTCTCAAATAATGGCTTAGCGCCAAACTGCATCGTAATGTTTGCGGTAGTGATCAAGTGGATATGTCCTTTGAGGTCTAACAGATATTTGCATAAGCACTTTGTATAGCGCTAAATTGGCGCGCACTATACCCGAAAGCCTGCGCAGATTAAACCGAAGAAGTGATAATAATGCTTAAAAAATAAGCGAAGATTTTACTTGTACATGTTTTTGTGAATATTTTTGTAAAGGCGGCTAAGCATGACTTGCTAGTGAGTTGAAATTACCACTTCTTCTTCGGTGCGAAGAGGGTGTCTATGTCTTCTTTTTCTTTCGCTTTGTCGGCGATAATATTTTGTATGTTTTTGTCTTTTAGGTTCCCTTCTAAATTGTCGAGCATGTTTTGTAACTCTAGCGTTTTTGAAGAGCTGTAGTCGTTAGGAGTTTTGCTTTTACCAAGCGCAATTAATGCTTTTTCGAGGTACTGACGAGCAGAGCCTTGCATATTATTTGACACCGCATCTACTGCTCGTTTATGCAGTGTTTCAATATTCACGCGTAATTGCAGTTTTTCAAGAGCTTGGTCTTCCACTTGAAATACATCCCCCTCAATATTGCCTTGCTTAAATTCACTGCGCAAAATAATACGTAACTTTTTAATTGCTTGAATGTATTTAATGATGACTTTGTCTGATTTAGGCAGTTTAAAACTTGCTTGGTCGGGTACAGGTTCATCTACGTTTATTTCGCGAATAGACTTCTGCAGCTCTTCTACCTTTGCTTTTAAATCAGGGCTCGGGTTTTTCTCATAAATTTCAATTAATGCGGTGAGGGTACGCTTGCGTAAAATCGCAATAAGGCGTTTTGATAGGGGCATTTGTTGGGCTGCACCTACAGCTGTTTCAGTATCGTCGAGTATGGTGCGTTGTTTACCAATATCTTCTCGCTTTTTAGCAGCTTTTCGCTCATTGTGTTGCTGAACTGCGCTCGCTGCGATACCCGCTACAATTAGCGCGGCAATTAGAATAATGATAATGGTATACGTTTGGTTCATAATTCAATAGACATCATATCAATTAGCGCTAAAACTAAGGCAGAGTCAGCGTAAAAATGCTGCCGCCACTTATAGAAGAATTTGAAAGGGTAACAGATCCTCGTTTGTCTTGATTTTTGTGAGTGTGTGCAATTAAGCGAGCGAAAAACAGCCCAAGACCGGTTCGCCCTTGACTAATGCAGTGCTGGTCTAGCACCTTACTCGACATTTCTAGCATAGTTGCAGGGTAGCCAGGACCGTCATCCTCAACATTTATAATAAGATGCTTATTTTCTATGCGAACGCTAAATTGGATATTTTTGCAACCATATCTTACCGCGTTTATCAGAACATCATGCAGCATCAGGTAAATCAAATCACGATCTAAATACCAAGATAAGTCATCGTCAACATCTATCGATACATTAATCCCTTGTTGCTCAGTATACATAGCACTAGAGTCGATGATTTCCTCGCATAACTCTGCAATGAATACCTCGTCAATATTAACCGGTAGTGCGTCCATTTCTGCACGATACAAAGATAACACCTGAACAAGAGTCGTATTCATACGATTGGCTTCATAGTGCACACTGTTTAGTCCAGAGTGGGCTTGTTGATTCTCTTGTGGAATAACACCCGACATTTGCTCGATAGACTGCATGAGAAGACTTAATGAGTTTTTCATATCGTGGATAGCCACAGCAATCACGGATGAAAAATCCACCAACTCTTTCGATTCACTTTGTTGTTCTTGCGGGTGGTTTAACACAATATCAACCTATTGTTCATCAACTAATACCAAAAGTTACTTGCATTCCAACATAAAATACGTTTTTCTTATGCACTAAAGTTTGAACTACGCTATTATTTAAAGCACATCTGTATAAGGATATATCGGCTAATAGTGCATTTGCTTAAGAGAAATTTTAAGCGCTTCGCTTAGTTCACCGGCAATGTATACCTATACATATTAAATCCACTCTATACGTGCGTAAAATTGCACGCACAATGCGCAAGGTCATCAATGAAACTACAACAGCTGCGTTATATTGTAGAAGTACTTAACAATAACTTGAACGTTTCAGCTACTGCTGAAAACCTTTACACCTCTCAACCCGGAATCTCTAAACAAGTTCGCATGTTGGAAGATGAGCTGGGTATTCAAATTTTTGGCAGGAGCGGAAAACACCTCACGCATGTAACCGAAGCGGGTAAAGAAGTCATTAATATCTCGCGCGAGATATTGGCGAAAGTAGAGAGTATAAAGGCTGTGGCGCGCGAGCACACATTGCCCGATCAAGGTAAGTTGAATATTGCCACTACCCACACGCAAGCGCGCTATGCACTGCCAGACGTAATTCAAGGCTTTATGTCTAAATACCCGAGAGTGTCTTTGCATATGCATCAAGGCACACCCTCGCAAATTAGTGATTTAGCCGCAAAAGGTGAGGCCGACTTTGCCATTGCCACCGAGTCTTTGCACCTATACAACGATTTGGTGATGTTGCCATGCTACCACTGGAACCGCTCTGTAATTGTAAACAAAGCACATCCCTTGGCGAAAAAATCGACTATAACCATAGAAGATATTGCCAAGTATTCATTGGTAACTTACGTATTTGGCTTTACCGGGCGCTCAGAGCTTGACCGTGCGTTTAGTGAAGCAGGTCTTGAACCTAAGATTGTGTTTACTGCAACCGATGCAGACGTTATCAAAACTTATGTACGCTTAGGCGTTGGAGTTGGCGTTATTGCATCAATGGCCATTGATGAAAAATTAGATTCTGATTTAGTGAAAATTGATGCAAGTCACTTGTTTGATTACAGCACAACCAAAATAGGGTTCAGAAAGGGCTCATTTTTACGCAACTATATGTATGAATTTATTGAGCGCTTTGCTCCGCACTTAACCAAAGAGGTCGTAGAACGCGCAATGATGCAGAAAAATAATGAAGAAGTGGAGAAGATGTTTAAAGGGCTGACATTGCCGGTAAAATAAGGGCTTAAACACCTTAGTTTATGAGTACGAGCTTCCTGAAAATCGGAAGCTCAACATCATCTAACATTCAATAATATTCACAGCCAAACCGCCACGAGCGGTTTCTTTGTATTTGGTTTTCATATCATTGCCGGTATCCCACATCGTTTTAATAACTTTATCGAGAGAGACTTTTTGTGTGCCGGTGCCGCGCAAGGCTAAACGTGAAGCATTAATAGCTTTTATAGCCCCCATCGCATTGCGTTCAATACAAGGCACTTGTACTAAGCCACCTACTGGGTCACAGGTAAGGCCAAGATTGTGTTCCATGCCAATTTCCGCAGCATTTTCTACTGATTCTACCGAGCCACCTAATATTTCGGTCAGTGCACCGGCGGCCATAGAACAAGCTACGCCCACTTCGCCCTGACAACCCACTTCGGCACCTGAAATCGAGGCATTCTTTTTATACAGGATGGCAATTGCACCTGCGGTAAGCAAAAAGCGGCAAGCAGTGTCGTCATCCATTGGGCGAATAAACTTATGGTAGTAGCTCATAACCGCCGGAATTATACCCGCAGCACCATTGGTTGGTGCAGTAACGACTCGTCCGCCGGCAGCGTTTTCTTCGTTTACCGCGAGGGCGAACATGTTAACCCAATCCATCACTTGCATCGGGTCGTCGTTACGTTCGTTTTGTAGTCGGTGGTATAGAGCAGGGGCGCGTCGATGCACTTTGAGGCCGCCAGGTAGTACGCCTTCGGTATTAATTCCACGGTCAATACACCCTTGCATCACTTTCCAAATGTTTACCAACTGACTGCGCGTGCTAGCATCATCGCGCAGTGTTGCTTCGTTTTTCAGCATCAATGAACTGATTCTGAAACTGTTTTCTTTACAGTGAACTAAAAGCTCTGATGCCTTTGAGAAAGGGAAGGGTGCATCTTGCTGTTGTTCTGATATTTTTTCTTGTTTTTGCGCTTCAAACTCTGATTCTTCAACAATAAACCCGCCACCAATCGAATAGTAGGTACGTTTGAAGATACATTCGCCATTAGCTTGTGCAAATAAGGTCATACCGTTGGCGTGTAAAGGCAGTGTTTTGCGTCGATGAAATACAATGGCACCTTGTGCAGGGAAGGCAATAGATTTTTTCAACATTAGGTTTAGGCTTTGGCTTCTTTCTACATCGCTAAGCATATTGTCGATGTTTTCGACGGGCACATCGTCGGGCGTATAACCGAGCAGACCTAAGATTACTGCTTTTCCAGTACCATGACCTTTACCAGTTTGGCCTAACGAGCCATATAACTCTGTGCGAATAGTGTCTACCGATTGTAGTAAAGACTGCTCAGCTAAATCGAGGCCGAATTGGCGTGCGGCACGCATGGGGCCTACGGTATGTGAGCTAGAGGGGCCAATGCCTACCTTGAACATGTCAAATACACTAATCATAAAACACTCCTAAACTTTCGTACGCTAAGTGTTACACATATAAAAAGCATCACAACTTAGATTAACTAATGTGTGATATTAGTAATGTTAATAATTTGTTGCAAGAAAGGCTCTAAAAAAGCTAAGGGAAAAATGATTTAGCTCACTGATGAAAAAGAATATGATCTCTCAAATGCGCCATCATGCCTGCAGTAGCTCCCCATATAACGTGCTTTTCGTACGTTATATAGTAAAGCGGAAAATGTAATTCCCCTCGGTGAACATGATGCACAAAATAATTATCTTTATCCATTAAAAAAGATAATGGGACTTGAAAGACTTCGCCTACTTCGTTGGCGTCAATTTTAAGGTCATCTGGAACCGCAACCCCCATCTTATGTTTGGCAACAATAGGTGTTACCGAAAAGCCACTAATCGTTTTGTATGGGGGAAGTTGGCCAATCACTTTTAAATGTGTAGGGTTAAGCCCAATTTCTTCTTCGGCCTCTCTAAATGCAGTATGAATCAGCCCCATATCGTCGTCTTCTGCTTTGCCACCGGGAAAGCTAATTTGCCCACCATGATGCTTTAAGTGACTAGCGCGTTGGGTAAATATAACCTGTAAGCCTTGCTCCGTTGAGTTTAGACAAATCAATACCGCGGCAGGGCGCTTTGAATTTGGGAAGGGTTCACCCGCATCGCGACTGACTAGCCACGGCTGGTTAAACGCATTTAAAAAATCTGACTCTTTCATACATCTACTCTAGCGGCTTAGCTAAGGTATTGGCAAGGGTTGGTAGAATTTTTGTAACTTTATGGAAGGATTCTTGATACTCATCTTGTGCTTGTGAGTCAAGCACAATACCGCCACCTGCCCAGCAATGCATGATGTTATTTTCAGCCAATATCGTGCGTATACAAATATTGGTATCCATGTCTTGGCGAATACCAACGTAACCAATGCTGCCGCAATAGATGCTGCGTTTGTCAGGCTCAAGCTCTTGAATAATTTGCATCGCTCTGACCTTAGGCGCACCGGTGATTGAGCCGCCTGGAAATGCGCCGCAGAGCAAATCAAAAGGGCTGGCATCGTCTTTAAGTTCAGCCACTACGGTACTTACCATATGATGTACGGCAGGATAACTCTCAAGAGCAAATAAATGCGGCACCTTTACTGAATGCGCTTTACAGTGTTTACTTAAATCGTTACGCAGCAAATCAACAATCATTAGGTTCTCAGCACGGTCTTTTTCTGAAGACAGTAGTTCATCGGCGAGGGCTTTATCGGCAACAGGGTCTTGGGCGCGTTTGCGTGTGCCTTTTATAGGCTTGGTAGAGACCTTGCGGTCTTTAACGCTAATAAAACGCTCAGGAGATACACTTAACACGCATGAGTTATCGAACCGAATAAAGCTAGAGAAGGGCGCTTTGTTAACTGCAGTAAGGGCTTTGTAGGCAAGCCACTCAGAGCCTCTATAACAGGCGCTAAAACGCTGCGCGAAATTTATTTGATAACAATCGCCAGATTGTAAGTAATCGTCTATTCGTGCCATGCTAGTGCAATATTCAGCTTCACTCATATTGGCTTGCCAGTCTTGCGTGAGGCGAAAAGACTGTTTGTCAGCAGCGGCCTTATTCGGCTCTGTTATTAATAAACGGGTTAACCACTGTGGGTCAGCGCCATCGATACTGACGTGAAATACATCGTTCGTGTAATTATCAAAAATTAACGATTGTTCATAAAAACCTACCGCGATGTCGTCTAATTGGTATTGCCCTGGCTGCTCATTTCTGATTGCATCGGTGTGTACGTTGACGTCGTAGCCAAATAAGCCCATTGCGCCAAACAAAAAGGGCAAGGGGGAGCCTTTAACTGTGCTTAGGTCCAGGTTACCAACAAAAGCAGCATGAAGTGCACTCAAGTCTTCAAAGGGTGAATGCTTGAGTACAATATTGTTTAAATGTTCTAAGGTGGAACTAACAACCGTTAACTGCGCTGCATGGTCTTTAAACTGATAGGTTGCGCTGGGTTGGTAAACGATAATATCGTAGCGCCCGTCGCTCAAGCGATTGTTACATGTATCGAGAAGCATCGCCCATGCTAAGTGCTCTACTTTGGCAAATACAGTGTGAGCTGATTGATTTTTTAGTGTTGCTATCGAGTCAATTTTTATCGACATGAGTGACATAAAACTAGAGCCATATTATGAAGTCACCCACCAAAGTCTAGGTGGGAATGATTGGTGAATTTATGATTTAGCGTTAGTATACTTGCCAACTACTCTTGGAAACACCTTTTTATACGAGGAACTTTATGACCACCATTCGTCAACAAGACTTCATTGATAGTGTCGAAGACGCACTGCAATTCATCTCTTACTATCATCCTCTTGACTATATTCAAGCAGTTGAGGCGGCGTATCACAAAGAAGAGAGTCAAGCGGCGAAAGATGCTATGGCGCAAATTTTAATCAATTCTAGAATGTCGGCTGAAGGCAAACGTCCCATATGCCAGGACACCGGAATTGTGACCTGTTTTGTTAAAATTGGCATGGAAGTGACTTGGGATAAATCTGACCTTACAGTGCAGCAAATGGTCGATGAAGGTACCCGTCGTGCTTATCAAAATCCTGACAACCCACTTAGAGCTTCAATTGTGTCAGACCCTGCTGGTTTGCGTAAAAATACCAAAGATAATACACCGTCGGTAGTTCATATCGATATGGTAGCGGGTAATCAGGTAGAAGTGATGATTGCGGCAAAAGGCGGTGGTTCAGAGAATAAATCAAAAATGGTGATGCTCAATCCCAACGATGATATTGCCGAGTGGGTAGTTAAAACCCTACCTACCATGGGAGCCGGTTGGTGTCCGCCGGGTATGCTAGGAATAGGTATTGGCGGGACAGCTGAAAAGGCTGCTGTGCTGGCAAAAGAAAGTTTGATGGATCCGGTGGATATGCCTGAACTTCTTGAGCGTGGTCCGCAAACCACGGAAGAGAAGTTACGCGTTGATATTTATAAAAAAGTGAACGCGTTAGGTATAGGTGCACAGGGTTTAGGCGGTTTGACTACCGTTGTCGATGTAAAAATCATGTCTTTGCCGACCCATGCTGCCTCATTACCGATTGCGATGATCCCCAACTGCGCGGCGACCCGTCATGCGCATTTCCATTTAGATGGCAGCGGCCCTGCTTTGCAAACGCAGCCTAAGTTGGAAGACTGGCCAGAAATTACATGGGAAGTGGGTGAAAACACCAGAAGAGTCAACCTCGACACCGTTACAAAAGAAGAGGTAACACAGTGGCAAGTGGGTGAAACCTTGTTATTAAGCGGTAAAATGCTCACCGGCCGAGACGCGGCCCACAAACGCTTACAAACCATGTTTGATAAAGGTGAAGGCTTGCCAGACGGAGTGGATTTAGAGGGTAAATTCATTTACTACGTAGGCCCAGTAGATGCCGTTGGCGACGAAGCCGTTGGTCCGGCAGGTCCAACAACGGCGACACGTATGGATAAGTTCACCGATATGATGCTAGAAAAAACGGGTATTTTAGGCATGATTGGTAAAGCAGAGCGTGGCCCTGATACAGTGAAAAGTATTGCCGCTCATCAATCGTGTTATTTAATGGCCGTTGGCGGTGCTGCATATTTGGTATCAAAGGCGATTAAAAATGCACGGGTTGTGGCCTTTGAAGATCTAGGCATGGAAGCAATATACGAGTTTGAAGTTGAAGATATGCCGGTAACGGTAGCCGTAGATAGCAGTGGCGCAAACGCCCACGAAACTGGCCCTGCTATTTGGAAGGCAAATATTGCAGACCTAGATAAAAAATTGTCGAAAGGCAACGCATAACAGGTTCTGTGCAAATGGGTATTGTTTTAAACCGTAAGCAATCCAATCGTTAGACCAAAAATAAGCGCTAGTGAGTCACTGGCGCTTATTCGTTTTTACCTTTTTTAATATATAACTATTTTAGGAGTGTTGATGTCTTTGTGGAATCTCATTGTTTCGTCGCCTTTGTATTTGATGCTGTCGACGGCGTTTGTCTGCCTACTTGTTGCCTTGGTCGTGTTTATGTTGATAAACAAACGCCATCAAGTTCAGCGTTTTGAGCAAGAAAACCAGCACCAGCAAGCAGTTTTATCATTGCAGCATCAGGGCGAAATGCAGCATCAAAATTACACGCAATTAGAAGCAAAGCTGGTGCAACAAGAGAGTAATCAACAAGAGCAACAAGAGAAGTTTCAGCAACAACTGAGTGTTTATCAAGATAAACTCTACAAAAGCGAACGTCAGTTGGGAGAGTTTCAACAACAATCTAAACAACTTGAAGACGCAAAAACGCAACAACAAACCCTAAAAGAAGAATTGCAGAGCGCACAAGCTGAACTGTCGGCTTTAAATGCACGTTTTGAAGGCTTGCAATCGAGTGTTGCACAAGAGCGTAAGAGCTTTGATGAAAAGCTGAGCCTGCTCGAAAATGCAGAAGTGAAACTCAATACTCAATTTGAGAATTTAGCTAATAAAATCTTTGAACAAAAATCTGAAAAATTCACTAAAACGAGTGAATCGGGTATCAATCAGATTTTATCGCCTTTAAAGACACAAATAGACGACTTTAAACGACAAATTACCGAGCAGTATACCCGTGAGGGACAAGAGCGCGCCTCTCTTAAAACAGAAATTTTAGGCTTAAAAGAGCTAAACCAACAAATTACCGAAGAAGCCGCAGCTTTAACTAATGCCTTAAAAGGCGACAACAAACAACAAGGAAATTGGGGCGAATTGGTTTTAGAGCGTATTTTGTCTGAATCGGGCTTGCGTAGCGGCCACGAATACGAAGTACAAAAGAGCGTGACCAACGAAGAAGGTAAACGTTATCAGCCCGATGTGGTAGTGCACTTACCAAACAATAAAGACATTGTTATTGATTCTAAAGTGTCGCTGATTGCTCATGAAAAGGTGGTGAACGCCCAAACTAAAGAAGAGCGCGAAAAAGCCTTACGCGATCATATTACGTCGTTAAAAGGGCATATAAAGGGGTTATCGTTAAAAGACTATCAGAAGTTATCGGGCGTAACCTCACTCGACTATGTATTAATGTTCATTCCCATTGAATCAGCTTTTATAAACGCCGTAGAGCAAGAGCCAGAATTAATAAAACTCGCCCTCGATAATCAAATTATGCTGGTGAGCCCTACGAATTTATTGGTCGCACTGCGCACCATTAATAACATTTGGCAATACGAGTATCAAAACCAGAACGCCAAAGTCATTGCTGATAAAGCCTCTAAAATGTACGACAAGTTTGCTAATTTTGTGAGCGACATGGAGAAAATCGGCAAAAACATGGATACCCTGCGCACCAGCTACGACGGCGCAATGAACAAACTCTCCAGCGGTCGTGGAAATTTAATCAAACAAGCGGAAGATTTTAAAGCATTAGGTGTATCGACTACCAAGCAGCTCGACAGCAAATACAGTCAGACTGATACTGACGAGGATGCTTAAAAATCAATAGAGCAGAGATTATTGCCTGCGTTCTTTAAGCTCAAAAGTTCATAGCGACGCTGATGTGAAATAGATGAAATATCAATGGCATAATCGCACAAATGTCATCGTGGCGCAGGCCACGACCTCCATAAATCAACGCCGAAACTTATCAAGGCTCATCTTAAACAAGCAGAATATTCAACCACGCAAAGCTGAAGTGAGCTCTTTAGCCAAAGCATCAGCTGTCACTTGTTCAAAAAACTTCTTTATACACACTCGTCTTTTTTTGCCTTTTTTAAACCCTTTTAGGTCAGCGTACACAATAAATAAAGGGGCTTTACGTGATGTATTGGATTGTCTTGTTATATCAGCCCCTTGCGTATCAGCATATTCTTTACGAACATACACCGTTGAAAATTCGTCAAATGAGTAAGAACGTTTTGCAAAATGTAGTATCAAACTATGCTGTGTGGTTAACTGCTTTTTGTGGGCATCAACAACGATTATGCGTTTATAAAAACAGCCCAGCATACATGCAAGCCAAAGCATAAGTCCCATACTTGCGAATGCGGCATCAGACGTACCAACGTCCGTTAAATATCCAAGCAGTAATATAGACGATACGATTAAGCCAAATATTGAGATATAAAAAATTAGCGGTCTTACGCGCTCTTCTATTTTCATTGTGCTCTTCCTTGCTTTGAATTTATTTATCTTTATATTATGCGACCATCACCTCGCTATTGCTGCCTATACTGGAATACACCATGACTAAAGCCAAGTTTTTATGTTTAACTTTCTCTTTATTGTTTTTAATTGCTTGCTCAGAGGCGACTAACTCGGCGATTAAGCCGAGCAAAGAGACAGTGAGTCAAATAGAGAGTGAACAAATGAATTATCCAAATAGCGTTAAATTCGCACAGTTTAATGTATCTTTTGCTCACGATGGCGACCCTAGTGAGAATTACGAGCAATGGGTTAAGTTTATGGGCTTGTCTCATCAGCAGCAAAACCAATTAATCGAGCAATGGCAATCTGAACAAGGCAGTGAACAAGACGCTAAATTGGCCCAGCGCGTTATTCAAATTCGAAACATAGCGGCGATTATTCAATCGGTTCGGCCTGATGTGCTTTTGCTAAACGAATTTAATAATGACGGGCTAGGTGAAGATTACGCCGCGCTAAGGGGATTTCAAAACAACTATTTAAACCATAGTCAAAGCCTAAACAGTATTGACGGCGGTGATTTGCAAGAGCCTATTGTGTATCCTTTTGTACAAAATTTTGCGACAAATACGGGGCTCTCGTCGGGCATAGATTTAAACAACAATGGATTTTCTGCAAGCGACCCTAATGATGCATTTGGATTTGGCTTTTATCATGGTCATTATGCCTTTGCGCTTATGTCGAAGTATGAAATCGATACCGAAAATATGCGTAGCTTCCAAACCTTTAAGCGCAAAGATTTACCCGGTGCGGTAATGCCAGTGATTAATGTGTGTGATGGTTCAAGAGATATACCAGAATCATTAAAGTGCGGCGACAATTGGTTTAACGCACAAGCATGGGAGGCACTGCGTCTGTCGTCTAAAAATCATGTAGATGCGCCTATTCTTATTCCAAGTCAGGATGGAAATACTATAATTCACGCATTGCTGGCGCACCCAACCCCGCCGGCTTTTGATACTGTTAGCGACAATAACAAATATCGCAACAGTGAAGAGAACCTGTTTTGGTTGCACTACATAAATGAGTCGAGTGAAGCGCAGGGCGCTGACGTTGTATCACCCATTTACGATGATAAAGGTGAGCGAGGCGGCTTGCGAGGCGAGAATTTTGTGATAATGGGAGATTTAAATGCCGACGCCCAAATTAGAACAGGACGAGATCCTCGATTTAACGGTATTGAACAATTAATGTCGTCACCGATGGTGAATCAAACTGTGGCACCTGCTGATGCTGAGTTTACCCCAAGTTCACAAGGCGCAGCGCAAGCCGAACTAAGACGCCCGCATCCTTTTGCCCGCACACGAACATCAACCTTTGGCGCACGCGCAGACTATAGTGTGCCTTCTGCTAGTTTACGTGTAGTAGATTCTGGAGTGTATTGGCAAGCAGAAGGTGAAGCCGGCAGGTTACTGTTTAACGACAAAAGAATTGGTGAGCGCGGCAGCGACAAAGAGGTTTCGTCTGATCACCGCTTAGTATGGGTAACTATTGCTCTTGATTAACCCCTTAGCTAGATAACCAAGGCGGTGCTTGTAAGAAACAAAAGGGGGCAGTATTAAATAATATTAACACTGACCCCCTTTTTATCTGAGCCAAAAACCAAACATCGAAACGTTTTACTTTAAGTGAATATATTCTTCTTCGTTGTCTTTAAGCGTATTTTCGGCAAAGTAATCCATAGCATCAAAATAGTGTTTGGCCATGCCTTGTTGATAGGTTTCATATATATCAACGACGACATTGTCTTGTCTTCCTTCTTCGTTGGTAAGCTTTAAAAACGCATAGTTAGCGCCCTCGAAATCTTCCATGGTTTTGTACAGCATACTGTTCATTAGGATGTAAGCTTCTTTTATTAGAGCCTGTACCTTTTCATCTTCTATGGGAAGGTGCGTGACTTTCATATACTGCTCAGTCCATTCGTCTCCCTCGTGTTTCAAATCATGAATATCTTCATCTGATATTTTACCGTAGGCTTCAAGAATCTCTTCACCACTTTCGTCTTGCTTTATTTCAGATTTCCATTCATCTACTTTATCTTGTGGTAGCCCTTTTAATATAACATCTAAATTTTCTTCACCTTTTGCCATCATAATTGATACCTCGATTTTGTTAATCATTTCTTCAGTGTCTTCACGACGTTTTATTAGCAAATTGCGTTGTCTCTGCAAAGCACTTAACAAGTCAAAGTCTTCAGCATGGATAATGGTGGTGATGTCCTCAATACTCATATCTATTCGTCGATAAATAATTATCTGCTGCAATAATGCTGCATCATAGGAAGAGTAAAAACGATACCCGTTATTATCCCGCTTCGCTTTAAGTAAATTCTTCTCGTCGTAAAAATGCAGGGTACGCACGCTCACGCCGCTTAACTTACTTAACTGTCCCACGCTGAACTTTTTCTCTTTGCTATTCACTTTACTTAAAGACCTTTGCTCTATATTTGCTAACAAGGTGATGCTGAAGTATTACCTTAGGTGAGGGTCAAGATATATATATTTGAAAAAAAGGGGTCAGTGTTAATTTTAATTAACACTGACCCCTTTTTTTGACCGGCTTTTATCTTTCATAGTTATTTGGATTAAAGTGGCTTTTATAGTCCGTCTTTAATTTTCTAGCCGTTGAAAATGCTTGTTGTGCCTCTTTAATTTTACCAAGAGAATAATAACCAAATGCTAATCCATCGTGTACGTCTGGTATATCTGGATATTCAATGGTAAGAAACTTTAATAATGGGAACGCTAGCTCGGGTTTATGATCTGCGATCAGTTCACGTGCTAAGTCTGTAATTACTCTGCCAATAAAAGTTGAATAGCCTTTCTGTGAATAACTCTTTTTAAAGTTATTTTGAAACTGCATCTCATCGTTTTCTATAAAAAATTGATACGCAAAAAGCTGGGGTGGAATTTTTGGTGCTTGATATTGTTCATTATCGAGTACTTTTCTTATTTGATATGACAACTGCTCCGCTTGCAGCCGGTCGACATTCGCTAACACAATAACGATCATGTTTTTCTCAAAGTCTACTTCAACGGCTGTGCTAACGCCTTTTCCACCGCCAAAAGCTAACCACTCCTTGGGGGATTGTTGTAGGGATTTAAAAAAATTTAAAGAATCTGGTTTTAATAGTTTTTTGTTAATGAACAAAGCATTATAAAACGAGTGCAATTCTTCAACTCTCATCTTACCCCCTCCATCAGGAGATGGATGCTCACGCTGAATCAGTGGCACATAAACAGTCTTATTATCGTATCTAAGGTGGTATGGCGATGCGGTGTTATTGCTTAAATATTTATTACTTTTTTGCTCAGTAGAATTGTCAGCATCCTTATCAATATGCTGACCGAATAAGGTCCAGTAATCTGTTTTATAAACCTCTTCCAAAATAGCGCCCAAAACAATGTAGCCATAGTTTGAGTATTTACGCTCACTATTTGGTTTAAATAAAAGCGGTCTATTTTTTAATAGTTCAAGCTTTTCTGCGATGGTTCTGAACTTTGTCGGGTTAGCGCGATACTCGGCGGTAAATACATCTGCGAAGCCTGAACGATGCCTTAACAAATCTTCAATAGTGATTAATTTAGCTTGGTAGTCAGTAAATTCTATTGAAAATTTACTTAAGGTGTCGTCGAGCTTAATTAACCCCTTGTCGACAGCTTGCAATGTTAATACAGCTGTAAAATCTTTTTGAATGGAACCGATATCAAACCTAGTTTTTAAAGAGTTGGGTATCTTTTTTTCTTGATTTGCGTACCCAGTAGCTTGCGTATATATTTCGGTATTATCTTGGCTAACGTAAACAATGCCAGAAAACTTGAGGGTTGCTTCATAGTCTTTGATGAGCTGATTTAGCTTAACATTCGCCATGGCGTTTGAAGTTGCTACACATACAACAAACACACTTATCATAGTTACAATATTCTTCACGAAGTAAATTCCTTTTT
>CAZUON010000001.1:173749-205808 GCA_964621345.1 uncultured Glaciecola sp.
ACAACAAACACACTTATCATAGTTACAATATTCTTCACGAAGTAAATTCCTTTTTTTCAACCTTTTTTGTTTCAATCACCAGAGTCGTTTTAATAAGTCTCGGGTTTGTTTGATGCCGGTTACGGGGTCTGAGCTGTGACCTTCGAATTCAACGCTGTGGTAGCCGTCAAAATTGTTTTGTTTGGCGATGTTTAGCATGCGATCAACGTCGATTGTGGTTTCAAAGCCATCATCGTTAAAGGCATAGGTTTTTACGCTAACGGAATTGGTGAAGGGCATGAGTTTTTCAACGCCTTCATAGCGGTCGTATACTTGCTCAGTTTGCCAAATTTCGGTTTCAGACCACTTGAAGTTGTCGTAATCGAGAAACACTTGCAGAGCAGGGTGCTTGGCTTGTTCCATTAGTGCCACAAGCCAGTCTGCGTTGCTCGACAAACCGCCATGGTTTTCAACTAACAACACCACACCGTTTGCTTTTGCATAATCGGCTAGGGCTGTGCAGCTCTCTAGTGAGTTATTTAACTGCGTTTGCCAATCACCAATACCATGGGCATTCACTCTGACCGACGCGCAACCAATTTTCGCAGCAACGTCAATCCATCTTTTATGATTTTCAACTGCTTGTAAACGTTGTTGCAAGTCGTTGTGCCCTAAGTAACCTTCTTGGTCGAGCATGAGATTATTGGCAACAATGGCGTTGTCGGCGCAGCGCTGCTTTAATTCGGCCCAGTAGGCGTCGTTGTTTACTTGGTCAAAGTAAAAGGTGTTTACAAAATCAACCGCATTGATGCCAAAAGTGGTTTGGGTATATTCCGGGAACATCATAGGCGAAAGCTCGCCTTGCAATACTTTTGCCGGGTCGCTTTGCAACCATGCCTGCCACTGCTCATAATTCTCATTAAAGGTATTACCAAATTGTGCGGTTTGCAGCGCCCACTGTGCTAGGGATAGTTTAAGTTCTGGCTTTGCAGCCTCACCACTTACAAGCCCAGAAGCCGTTTTGTCGCTGCATGCGCCAAGGGTGAGCAAGCTTGCCCCAAATGCGGCCCCGCCGAGTAATGTTTTATTAAATTGCCTGCGACTTAAATGGTATTTGGTTGACATGATGAACGCTCCTTGCAGTGTGATTTAGTCTTTAATTTGCTGATATTCCTGATTGCTAATATCAAAAACATACATAAGGGCATGTTTTGCTTGCTCGCGCATGGGGTCTTGAGGGTCTTGCGCAATAAACAGTAAGCGCTCCTTGATATCGTTTGTACGAGGGACGGTGCCCATATGTAAGCCGTCTAGTATGCTATAACGTAGGTCATCGTTATTACTACTATCGATATATTGACTCGCAATGTTGCTGCGTTGCTCAGCATTACTAAATCGCAGCACATGACTTACTACCGCGTTTTTATCTGTTAAATCGGGGTTGTCTAACATGCCATTTAGACCGCTTAAAATTTGCTCTCTTTCTACTGAGTCTAGCTGAAAGGGCATTACTAAATCCAGTGCATCCAATTTAGTAGAGGTGCTTTCTTCAGAATATAACGCAATATCCACTAAGGAATTAAGGATTTCAGGGTTATCAGCCGCGTTATGGGTATTGGCGACTAAATGCAGAAACTGCTGACGAGAAGCTGAATCAAAGCGCTGGCTTGCCTCTAGTGCCGCTTGTTTGAGTGCCTCTACCCCTTTTTGTTCCGGCAGGCCTTGTAATATAGCGGTTACGTAATGAAATTCGCGAGACTCAAAATCCAAACTTTGCATGTGCTCTACCAAAATCGCGAGTTGTGTCGGTGAGTCGAAGAGCATTGTGCGTAATTGGTCTATTGCTTGACTAAATACGTTTACGTCTTCTTCGTTACCTGGCTCAGAGAGTCGAATAAGCTCATTAAACATAGCCACAACATCATTTGGGTCTTGCCATACAAATTCATCGCTTTTATCGCTATTGCCTTGGGCATTGGTTGCAGCGTCACTTAGGCTATTAGAATTATCGCCTTGAGAACGTGATGCATTTAAATCAGTGGCTTTGGTCGCGCCCGCGTTTTGTAGTAAACGTGCTTCAATGTCTGCCCATGCATGGCTCGATTGATTTTGGATAGCTTGATTTGGGGCTCGATAGTTTTTTGAGTTATGTTCATTTATGCTAGGCGTTCTGTTTGAGTCTGCAGAAGAATACCCAGCTAAATAACCACCGTAAAAAGCTAGGCCTAACACCGATACTGCGAACACAATGTTTTGCAGTCGCATGACAATCGCAACCTATGCTTTAATTTCGTAAGTGGTTTTAATATCCACTTGTTGATTGAGCATAAGCATCACTGAACAGTATTTTTCTGTAGAAAGCTCAACGGCTCTAGCCAAATGCTTTTCGTTTACGTTAGTGCCCGATACTACGTAGTGCGCATGAATATGGGTGAATACTCTGGGGGGCTCGGGTGCGCGCTGTGCGCTAAGCTCGCATTCGCAGCTTTCTATGCCTTGACGTGCTTTGCGCATGATTTGTACCACATCAACTGAAGAACACGCTCCAACACTGAGTAATACCGCATGCATAGGGGAGAGGGCATTGCCGTTACCATCTAAATGTAGGCTCTCGCCGCTATCCATTTTGCCATCAAAGGCAAGCCCATCTTCAGACGGTTGCCAGCTAACGGTTGCCTTCATTGGGGCACTTTTTCGATCGTCTGTTGTATTTGTCATCACATCAATTCCTAAGAAATACGTTTTATATGGGTTGGGCTAATCTCAATCTGCTTAGATTTATACAGTTGCCCCAGCGCTTTTTTATATGCATTTTTACTCACATTAAAGCGCGTTTGGATTTCTTCTGGGCTACTTTTATCGGTGAGTGTAGATAAACCGCCGTGAGCGTCTAGGTCGCTCAAAATTTCATCGCTTAAGCTTTGTCGTTGCTTTTTATCATGACGCTGTAGGCTAACATCTATCTTACCGTCTGCTCGGATATTACTAATATAACCACGATGTGTCTCGCCAATTTTTACCGTTTTAAATAGGTCACTCTTGTATAGTAAACCTGCATAGTTATTGTCGATAATCACTTTATAACCCAACGGTGTTTGCGCGTAAACCAGCAGCTCAACCTCTTGGCTAAAGTCCCATTGCTGTGGAGCATCGAGTAAAAACTGCTCTATTTTTGTTGTGGCAAACAAGCGTTTATTCTCAGGTTCATGCACCAAGCGAACAACTGCAGGTAGGCCCATCGCTACGTCGCTATGTAGGTATTGCTTAGGCGCAAATAAATCCCGTGACAAACCCCATTTTAAAAAGGCACCTGCATCGGTTAAACCGACAACATCCAATGCTTTAAATTCATCCATAGATATAGATGCAGGAGAAAGACTCGCGTGAACAGACTTGTCTTGTCCATAATACAAATAAACCTCAACTTCTTGGCCTTCGGTAAGGGCGGTATCGGTTGCTGCTAGCAATACATCGCTTGTGTTTTCGGTCCAAGGGCTAGGGGGGGCGTCGGTAAGTGCAGGGTCGCTGAGTACATAACCTACAGGTGAGGCTTCTTTGACGCGTAAGGTATTGATTTTTCCAAGAGATAGCATATGTTTTCTTTTGTTAGTTCTTCACACAAAGGTGCAATTTATTGAGCGTTTAATATCTATATTCGCTCGGTGTATGGTACATTTTTATGGAGTATATCAACAAGCGCTATAGGAAGTATCGGATTTGATGAAACTTAATGCAGATTTAGGCGAGAGTTACGGGGGGTGGGGCGAAAATAGTGACCCTGATATTATGCCTTTTATCGACCAAGCAAACGTGGCATGTGGTTATCATGCTGGCGATCCAAAAGTGATGGTCAGCACCATTACACTGCTTAAACAATATGATGTGAGTTTAGGCGCGCACCCTTCATATCCTGACTTGCAAGGATTTGGCCGCCGTAGTATGCGCATCCCAGCGGACGAACTTATTCCCATGATCCACGCACAAATGGCAATGCTAGAAGGTCTGGCAAAATGCCAAGGCGTGGTGCTCGAATACGTAAAGCCTCATGGCGCGTTGTACAACGATATGATGCAACATGCTCAAGTGTTTGAAGATGTGGTGAGTGCAATGAGTAGCTACCACCAAACCTTACCCCTAATGATTCAAGCGCTGAGCAATAACGACTTTCACTTAGAGTTAGCCGAACGCCACAAAGTCCCCTTAATATTAGAGGCTTTTGCCGACCGCCGTTACACTGCAAGTGGATATTTGACCTCACGGCAAAATGAGGGAGCGGTGCTCACTGCACAAGAAGCTCTCGCGCAAGCAAAATCGCTTATTCACGACAAACAAGTGGTCGCAGAAAATGGCAAGATGATAAACATAGACGCAAGTACATTGTGCGTCCATGGCGACAGCCCTAGTGCATTAGCAATGGTGAAAGATATTCGCCAGTTACTCATTTAACTCTACATTTTATGTCTGATGAATATACGGTGAAGTCATCCGCTTTTAGGCTTACTCAAACCCCGCAGCGGTTTTCTCTTGACCCAAGTACGGCAGTGCATTGGGTTAATGAAAATACTTGTTTACTTGAAATAGATATTGACGTGGAGAGCACAACTCACCAAATTACAGCAAACAGCGACAGACAAAATGAACAACTGATACGGGCTAATGCGCATGTAGCGAAGTGGACTAATACGCTTTTGTTTCTTAATTCCCCGACTCGCGCAAACACTAATGATAATGACCATAGCGGCCCACCTTGGTTATTGCAATATGTGCCCGCATATACCTCCCTACTCATTGTGCATGACTTGAGCTTGATTGACCAATTCGCGGTGCTGGCTTACTTAAAGCAGTGCGCTGTTGCGATGCAAAACGAAAGTTCACATCATAAAGATTCACTGTGCTCTTCTTTGCGCCCACCACAGTGTCATAACATCGAGGTATGCTATGCCTTAGAGCTGGAACTGGCGCTTCGTAAACAAGGTGTGAGTGACTTTGAGAGGCCTAACGATTTAGCCACGGTTAGCAAAAATACCGGCATGAAAGCAGATGAAATCATTCGTTTGCATAGCGCAAAAGAGTACAGGGTATTTACGGTAGGCTTTTTGCCTAATTTCGCTTATTTAGGACTGACCGATTCACGTTTAGCACTTCCTCGTTTAAAACATCCGCGTAAAAAGGTGCCTGCTGGCGCCGTGGCTATAGCGGACAATCAAACCGCGATATATCCGCAGTCATCACCCGGTGGTTGGCATATTCTGGGCTATAGTTATTTAGATTTACGCGGCGAACAAACAGTTGGGTTTCGTGCTGGTGACACTGTGCGCTTTTCGGCAATTAGCGAAGAAGAGTATTGCAATAAGCTGCATGCACAGCGCCTCAGAGCGAGCATGCAAAAATGCTAACTGTAGAGCGTATCGGATTTTACGCCCAACTGGTTGATGGCGGACGAAAGCAATCTATGCATACCGGCTATACCGAATCGGGTGCGTTAGATTGGCAGAGTTTTGAGCTTGCAAATGCCTTGGTTGGAAACGCGCTTGACTCTGACGCGGTTAGCGCGATTGAAATTACCTTAGGTGGTATCAGCATCTTATTTGAACAAGATGCGACTGTTGCATTAAGTGGTGCTCATTGTACTTGCCTTGTAGATGAAAAAGCACAGCCCATGCATACGCCTATTTTTGTTAAAGCGGGTTCAACGCTCAGCATTGCAGGGATTGGAAGTGATTATGGCATGCGCACATATTTGGCAATTCGAGGCGACATCCAATCTAAGCGCTTGTTCGAGTCTATCGCCAATGTAAAGCGAGAGGGATGTGGCGGTAATCATGATGATGGACGTCCTTTACAAGTGGGGGATAAACTCGCTTATGGAGAAAATAAATTACTCAGTCAGGCGCTTTACAGCCGCTTGGCGCAATCACAAAACCACAATGAGCTAATGGCTCAACACCCTTTCATAAATGAGTATTTACAGTCACTGAACCCCGATGATGCGACCAAGACGTTACTACACTTTATACCAGGCTATCAATGGGACGAGTTTTCAGCACTTGAGCGTGCAAAATTTAGCACCAGTGAATTTGCTTTAAGGGCAGAAGGCGATCGCATGGGCATAAAATTACAGGGGCAAGCGATTAAAGGGCCTCAACGACAACTTTACTCCCAAGGCCTATGTAATGGCGCAATTCAATGCTCGGGCGGTGGGCAGTTAATGATCATGCTTAACGACCGCCAGACCATAGGCGGCTATCCCATTCTAGGAGCGTTAGATGCCTTCTCTCGCGCTCGCTTGGCGCAATGTCATGTGGGTAGCGAAGTAAGCTTTATTATGAGCGACGCCCTAAATAGCGCAGCCCAACTTGGGCTTTGGATGCAAAATATTAAAAACTTATCGCAGTGGGTAGACCGTTTTTTAAATTAGTGCTTCAATGAGGCGATATTGAACGAATGCTAGGGTGAATTGAGATGGCAAAGGTATTATTAAATAGTGAATTTGTAGACGAGACTCAAGCTAAAATATCGCCTATGGACAGAGGTTTTTTATTTGGCGACGGCATTTATGAAGTGATTCCTTGTTATCAACATCAACCGGTTGGCCTCAAGCTGCACCTAGCTCGCATGAATAAAGGCTTGAGAGAGATTGGTATTAATTATCACGCCGATGAACAAGAATGGTCTGAAAATATTGCTAATCTACTTGCGCAATTTGATACACCCGATATGGGCATTTATATTCACATCAGCCGCGGTACCGACACTAAACGCTTCCATGCTTACCCTGAAAATGTCACGCCAACCGTATTTGCTTATGCGTTTAAAATTCCTGCGTCTCAAGCGCTTAACCGAGACACCGCTAAAGGGTTTAGAGTCAATACGGTACAAGATTTGCGCTGGCAGCGTTGCCATATAAAATCTACTTCGTTATTAGGTAACGTGATGCACTTTCAACAAGGCCAAGATGCGGGTAAAGATGAGGTCATTTTATATAATGAAAATCATGAAATTACAGAGGC
This sequence comes from uncultured Glaciecola sp., assembly GCA_964621345.1. GTDB lineage: Bacteria > Pseudomonadota > Gammaproteobacteria > Enterobacterales > Alteromonadaceae > Glaciecola. The sequence goes on from CAZUON010000001.1 coordinate 180,739, forward strand.
CGCAGCCTGTAATGTGTTTGTGGTAAAAGATAACGTTATCTATACACCGCCGCTCGATCATCAGTTGTTACCGGGCATCACTCGCCGAATCATTATCGATAGTTTAAAAAGTGCAGGAGGCTTTGACCTCAGAGAAGAAAAGATCCCACTTAGCGCATTAGATGAATGCGATGAAGCTTGGTTAAGTTCATCGAGTAAAGAGATTGGCGCGATTGTAGAGATTAACGATAGGGTATTAGGTGACGGGCGACCCGGTGAGATGTGGTTGGCCGCCCAGACTGCATATAATGCGTATAAATTTAGTTGTTAATCGTCGTCTTCGAGGCAGGTTTCGTCTTGGCACTCACCATATAAATAAAGGCTATGATGGGTAAGCTTCATGTTGTTTGCTTTCGCTATTGCTTCTTGACGCTCCTCGATGAGTGGATCTTCAAACTCAATGACCTTTCCACACTTTAAGCAAACTAAATGGTCGTGATGTTCTTTATGACTGATCTCAAAAACCGACTTGCCACCTTCAAAGTGATGGCGGTTTAGTATACCGGCATCATCGAATTGGTTTAGTACGCGATATACTGTTGCTAATCCAATCTCTTCGCCCATGTCTATAAGAAGCTTATACACATCTTCCGCGCTAATATGCTGATTACTAGGCTCTTGAAGGATCTCAAGTATCTTTAAGCGAGGGAGAGTTACTTTTAAGCCCGCTTTTTTTAATTCTTTATTTTGGTCCATGAGCTTCCTTACAACACAAATGTTTCCGCTATTATAAGTAAGAATTCAAGATTTAACAGCTTTTGCCGAACAATAAGATAACAAATATATCTTTAGTTAAAATTGGTTGCTAAGCAATCATGATTTATGGGCTGTTATATGCATTTTACCGTTGTCCGAAAAATGGTTATTGGTTTTACAAGCTTAGCGCTTTTATTGGTTATCACTAGTGTACTCTCATACATTGGTTTAGCCGAAATAAAAGATAGTGCGCAAGAGGTCGCGCGAGTGAAAATGCCTATTCAAAGAGTCGTGACTAATTTAAACGTTAGTATTTTGCGCTTAGGAACGATTACCACAAATGCATATTTTGAATCTCAAAAAGAAGAGCTAAATTCGCTTAAACGTGATTTCGATGAAGGTTACGAATCGTATATTAGTGAACTGGCAAGTCTTGGTGCCTTGGTATCAGAGCAAAATGTTGTGGTATTGCAGCAAGTCAGCAATAACTCAGAAGCATATTTAAGTGCAAGTCACGCCATGTTTGAGGCCAAATTCGACTCTATTGATACGAGTATCGCGCTAAAAGAGTCCGGTGAACTTGCACTTAGTCATGCGGATGAGGCAAGCGCATTAATGCTCGACTTAAGCTACATAGAGGATGATTCTGCAGACCTTGAGACACTAATAGGGATGACGACAAATATTGATAACAAACTCGGTCTAATGCTATCGAACATCAAAGAGCTTATTGCATCAACTGACCCAGAGGTTGTTGAACAGTCTATTGGCAACATTGAATATAATACAAGTAATGTTGCCGTTGATGCTGATTATGCAAAAAGAGTTGCGGCTGATATCGATACTCAAGGAATTTTTGAGATGTTTGATGAAGAATATAACAGTATGAAAACCGCACTTGAGGCCGACGGCGGTGCTTTTTCTCTGAAACGACTACAATTAGCCTTGTTAGACCAAGCAAATGCGCAACGTGTAGCCTCAAATCAAAATATTGCTTTGGCAATTGAGGATTTGACCATTTTGTATGACAAAGCAAATAGTGCTGCATTAGAAGGGCAAGAAGATATTCTTGACGCCGTGCAAGTTAACGTAATGAAGAGTTTTGCGGTGTCGTTTATTGGTATTGTTGCAACAATCGTTTTGGCAGTGATTGCCACAAGAAGTATCGCAAAACCTTTGAAATATGTGAATAAAAAGTTACGCGTACTCAGTGGGGGCGATTTAACACAGAGGTTACGCGAAGAAGGCAATGATGAGTTTGCGGAGCTTGCAAAAAGCGTTAATCAGTTGATATCAGGCCTTCGTGACTTGATTGGCAGTATCAGGGAGCGCGAGCAGAGTCTTAATATTGCAATGCTGAAAAGTGTAGAAATGGGGGATAAGTCTCTGCAACAAGTCGCCCAGCAACAGGCTCAAATTGACACCACTAGCGATAATACACAACAAGTTAAAGGCACGAGCCAATCTAATTTAGGACAAATACAGGCGGCGGATAGTCAGATTGAAAGTGCGATTGCGCAAAGTGAAACAGTTGTTTCATTGGTTCAAGAATCAAACCGACAAGTCAATGAACAAGCAGAGCAATCAAAACGCTCAATGGAAATTATTAATCGCTTGGGTGAAAACAGCTATAAGATTGGTAGCATTTTAGATGTAATAAAAACGATTGCCGAGCAAACTAACCTGCTGGCTCTAAACGCTGCGATTGAGGCAGCAAGAGCAGGAGAGCAAGGCCGAGGATTTGCCGTGGTTGCCGATGAAGTAAGAACCTTAGCTACCCGCACACAGTCATCTACCGAAGAAATAGAAACCATGATTGGTACTCTACAAAAAGACTCACAACAGGCAGTAGATGCTATGAATCGTGGTTCTGAGCAAGTGCAAAAAGGGGTTGAAATTACTAATGAGGTAACCTCTCAGGTACTTACCATTAAAGAGCTTATCCAAGGCTTGGCCGATTTTAATCAGCAAATTGTACAAGACACACATAAGCAAGATGAACTACTAGACGATGTTGTATCAAGGCTCAATACGATTGTTGAGTTAAGCCGGGAAAGCGAGACAAGTACAAGAGCTTCAAATGATGCAACACACGAAATAGAAGTACAAATGGAAGGCCTAAGTGAGGCGGTTAAGCAGTTTAGAATGTGAAACATGCTAGAGTAACAACAGCCCGAGTTTTATGTATAAAAAAGGCCCTCGTAAATGAGAGCCTTCGGTAATTATTACTTTAGTTAAAGCGTTTTACAAACGAATGTTAGCCTCACTACCAAAACCCGCGCCATATACCAAAGCATTTAACAACAGACGATTTGTACCTCGGCTTGCACCTCTGAAGTTGGGTTGCCCTGAGAACATAATGACTTGTCCATTGCCAATAGACTCTCTGCTTAGGTAGCTGGAATTTGCAATACGTTGAGCCGCTTCAGGCCATATCAAACCGCTCATGCGCACATGTAAATCTTTGCCCTTAGGCATTGAATACCAGCCTATGGCTTCATCAACTTGTGCGTCTTTGTTATCGGTATATACCCCTATCGACACAACAGACTCTGCACCTTGCGGCGTAATCAGTACCGCTTGGTCAGTGTAAAGCACAGGAAGTTGCTCGTTTACACCAAAGCTTAACCAATGATCTTGGTCGACACTCCCGACTGCCATCGCGCCGGCGGGCATAAATAGCTTTTGCCAATCGTTACGGGCTTTAAGGGCATCTTCATCTAGTGGTTCGGCTTTGTTATCCCAAGGATAAACGAGCGTTGTATTAAGCACAGAGCTGTTTAGGTCAGCCAACACTTTAAAGTCTTGCCCAGCAAGCAAACGGCGTTGTAGAGCAATATCGAAGTCTTTTGCCTTATCTAGCATGTCGTCTACAAGTTTGATTGAGGTGAAGTCTTTAATGCGGCTAACAATCGCACTGGCGTTATCGTGTGTAATCAGCGTACCGCCTTGTTCAACCCACTGTGCTAGCGCCTTCTGACTTGATTCGCTCATCGACCAGCGCTGAGGCAATACAATAGTGTTATAGCGACGCAAATCGGCAGAGGCAAGGCTATTGGAGTCTAAATGGGAGTGGCGAATACCTAAATTAGTATCGATGCTCCACCATGTTGTTCCCACATCATTACTGCGCGTGCCCGCTTGTGAGGCAATTGCAATTTGTGGTTGTTGTAATAATACAAAATGCTCACCGCCCCAATCAGGAAGCACACCTTTCCCATAACCGGTCTTTGTGCTTAAAACCGGTAGATTAAGCTCATCGCCAGTTTGTTTAATCAATGCGAGTAAATTGTCGTTTTTAAGATTATCGGTAATGGTGACGGCAACCGAGCCACGACTTAATGAAATCTCCCCAAACTTGGCAACTTTATCAATTACGCGAACATTTACGCCTTGCTCCATTAAGCGTGCTGCAAAGGCAACGGAGGCATCATCAGCGCCGTCTACAAACCATGCAATAGCATCACTCATCGGTTGATTATTTGCAGGCGTAGGCGGGGTATACGGTTTCAGGTTTTTGCTAAGTTCATCATCAACGGTCAATGCTTCTAAGCCGTACATCATGCTTAAGTTCCATGCTGACGTATCGTACATAATTGAACGGCCTTCTTTGAGTACTTTTGCTCTCTCAGCTTGAATAACCTCAGGCTTGAGCTCGGAGTCAAACTCCATAATAGCCGCAAGTAGTCGCGCTTCAGGTTGTCTTGCATTAATGACCAAACTACCGGCAGGGACCGACACATCGTCATTCTTTTGGCCTAGATGATTAACAGCATCATCCACACTAAAAGTTTTATCAACGACTTGTACTTCAATATCTTGCGCTAATAGTTTTTCTGCTAATAAATGCGTTCGGCTATGATTATCGTTTGCCAGTATCACATAAGACTTATCGGCATAAGGGCTTTTGCTCGAGACTAGCATTTTACGGTCTTGCCAATAGTCCTGATACATTTCGTCTGAATACTTATCAAGTGATTCTAGGTTGGCTAGGGTACTAATATACTGCAAATGTACTGATTCTTTATAGGTTTGTATGGTGCCTTCGGGGCGTTTTACGCCATCTTCTGCAATGCGAGCCTGCTCGTACAAAATATGCATACTACCGCGGTACTCAGCGTAGTTCGAGTACCCTGGATACCAGTTCTCAAACCATTCGCCGGTATAATAACGCCAACCTCGCTTGTCGAATGCCTCGCCTTGGTCTGCGGAGAAGGTCACCGCCCATTTTTGTACCGCCGGCGCAATATTAAAATTAAGCGGTTGACGCGGAGGACCCATCAAATAGGTATCTTGTGGACCCATTTCATGGCCATCAATCATTAACTGTGGACGCCATTCGTTAATCAGTGCAACACGGCCTTTCGTTTCTGGTTGCGTTAAGTAAAAAAAGTCACGGTTTAAATCAAACAAATAATGATTGGTTCTGCCATAAGGCCAGTCCCCGCGATGCAATAAAGATTGGTCATCGACATTAGGTGCGGTGCCGCGATATTGCTCTAAAGACTTTGCAAAACGGGCACGTCCATCTGGATTCATCAGCGGGTCGATGACCACAATCATATCATCGAGTAAATCGGTAACGGAGGCATCTTCACTTGCGGTTAAATGATACATGGCAGCAAGCGCTGCATCAGCACCTGAGGTTTCGTTACCGTGTATAGAGTAGGCCATCCATGCTACAGCTGGTAATCGCTCAATAATAGCATTAGCCTCTGTATCGGAGGTTTGGCGAGGGTCTGCTAGGGCATTTAAATCTGCCTTTATGTCGTCTAACTTCGCTAAATTTTCAGGCGTTGAAATAAAGACCGCGTGCAAAGGCCGGCCCTCGTGGCTTTTTGCATATTCTACAACCTTGAGGCGATCGCTTTGACCTTGCCACGTTTGAATAGCTTCAGTGATTTGGGCGGGTGTAGCAACACGATGCGCTACTTCAAACCCTAAAATACTGTCGGGGTGAGTAACATCCTGATTATAGTTTCCTTCGAGCAAGGGGGCTTGATAGTCAAGGTCTGGATGATAAGTCGGCTTCATTAATAAGCTTGCTTGGGCAAGGCTTGCAAAACATAAGGAAGCACAAAATACACTAAGGCTTTTTTTAGTCATGTCTACTGTCCACGTTGGTTCGTTTTATTGTAATTCTTACGAGTGTTAACGTGAATTAGAGTAGCACTAATATTTATAAAGTTGTAATGACCCTCCTCTTAAAGACACAGAGCTTTAAAGTAAATTATTTTCTGTGGTAATGGCTCATTCATACGAACGTACTGAGTGCCTAAGGTAAAATATTCGGCCTTTACGTTATTCTGGGGAAGGGTTCAATTTAGGTTTGCTAGTGTAATCGATGCACTAATATGATCACCGTTTCTAAAATTAAACGCGTTGTCACTGCCTATTTGTCTTAGCTCATTCGATAACACTTCGCTATGTACGCTGTGATAATTAGATACCGAATAGCGAGCAAGTGCCCTGTGATGCAAAGGACTCAATACCGAAGGCGCGTTTGTAAACATAAATATAGTATTTTCAGAACTATCAGAACGCTGATTAAATGTCTCAAAGCTGTGCTTGGTGTCATCAAAGTAAGCTGTCTTTATTGTGTCAAAATATTTTGCAGATGTATTGGTATTAGAACCAAATTCAAAACTAATTACTTCATAAATTCGGGGAGCGCCGCGTGTGCCTTCGAGCGATTGAGTGGTAGGGAAATACATACTGTCGTAAGTGGAGATTTGAGCGCTTGCGATATTGGCAAAAAACGGGCTCGTGATCAGTGCTAATAAAACAATGGTGCGTAAGGTATTAAATATAGTTGACATGTAAGCCTGCTTAATCTCAATGGGGTGTAATAACAAGACAGGGGTAGTTGGGTAATAATTTCAAATGGGTTTTATTTTTTAAGGTGAGAGGGTCTGGGGTGAGGTGAGTGTTGGTGGAAGATCCCCGATTTCTCGGGGATGACGTGCATTTTGGTACGACGTGCATTTTGGCATGACGCGGGTTTTGTCGCTACGCGTGCTTTAAGATGGTGTTTCTTCGTCGCTTACTTTTACAAGGTGCGATACTAGGTTCTTACTCCAACTCAGCTAAACACATTTCTTCTTTAATTTGAGCACACCAGGCTTTAACGCGTTCTTCGGTTAACTCAGGTTGACGATCTTCGTCTATGCCCAGACCAACAAAGTGGTCATCGTCAGCCATGCCTTTAGAGGCTTCAAATTCATAGCTTTCAGTAGGCCATTGACCAATCAAAATAGCGCCTTTAGGCTCAACGATATCTCGAATCATACCCATTGCATCTAAAAAGTACTCTGCGTAGTCTTCTTGATCACCACAGCCAAATATCGCTACAAGCTTATCTTGAAATTCAATTTCTTCTAACTCAGGGAAAAAATCATCCCAGTCGCATTGCGCTTCGCCATAGTACCAAGTGGGAATACCAAACATGAGTAAATCGAACTCGGCAATTTCTTCTTTACTGCTTTTTGCAATATCTTTTACATCAATTAGGTGCTTACCTAACTCTTTTTGAATCATTTTCGCGATATGCTCGGTGTTACCGGTGTCGCTTCCAAAAAATAGGCCTACGCTCGCCATTTCTATTATTCTCCAAATCGTTAACCGTTAAATGCCTTTGGCCATCCAAAATAGTTCTATAATGCCTTTCATAACAAAGCCCAACGCACCTAAACCTAATACGCCATAAACCACCATTTTTCCTACTTTAGGGACGTCGTTTTTTTTCAGTACGTCGTGTACCGCAAAAAACATCAATGCAAATAGCACAACTAGCGTGATGTTTAGAGCAATTGACTCAATGGTTTTAAACAACTCTGGCGTCATAGCTTCACCTTATTAAAAGTCAAAGGGCAATGCGAGAGCAAGGTCCGCTCGCTAAAGGCTCGCTGTATACAAAGCCAGCTTAATAAACTCGCGCGATATTATCACAAAAATCAAGCAAAACTCAGCAAATCAGACAGATAAACCAGCAAAAGTGTTCAGTTTATTTTTCACCTTCGTCTGTTCGTAAAAACTTTGTAATCAAGGCGTTAACGACTTGTGGTTTTTGAGCGTGCAGCCAATGTCCAGCTTGCACGATTTTGGCACTGGCATGAGGAAACTGTTTCATAATTGTGGCTTGATGCTCTGCTTTTATGTAGTCAGATTCTGCGCCTTTTAAAAATAGGGTTGGGCCGTCATAACATAGCCCTGACTCATTCCAATCGCTGAGCAATTCATAATCTCGCACAATTAGCGGTAAGTTAAATCGCCATTGCCATTGTTGGTTTTCATCTTGATAAAGACTTTTCAGCAAAAATGCCTGTGTACCGGGGTCAACGACATGTTCCGCAAGCTTAACTTTGGCCTCAGAGCGCGATGACAATGTCGTTAAGTCGATATTGTTTAAGCCATTAAACACATTATGATGCCGAGCAGGATAGGGGATTGGTGCAATGTCCATGATCACCAATTGACTGACTACGTCAGGTCGTTTTTTAGCGACCAACATCGACACTTTGCCACCTAACGAATGACCAACTAATACGCAGTGTTTTAAATCCAGTGAATCTAACAAGTCAATAATTCGCTCAGCATAATCATCAAAGTCAAATTGTTCAGTACGTAATGACTTACCATGATTGGGCAAATCGATACTTACTACCATGCGCTCGTGTTCAAATGCACGACGAATCACTGATAAGTTATCAGAGTTGCCAAAAAGCCCATGGATAAGCACTAAAGCTGCGTACTCGCTCTGTGAAGCCTTTACATCGCCGTGCGTTTGAAAATATAAGCCGTGTGACATTACATGCTCCGGTTAAAAAAACACCCAGCAAAAGCTGGGTATTTATAATTCGACATAGTTAATACTACATGTTCGGGTAGTTAGGACCACCACCACCCTCTGGTACCACCCATACAATATTTTGTTGTGGGTCTTTGATATCACAGGTTTTACAATGAACACAGTTTTGCGAGTTAATTTGAAAGCGTTTACCCGCAGATGCATCAGTTTCGTCAGTATCAACAACCTCATATACACCGGCAGGACAGTAGCGCTGCGCCGGCTCATTGAACTTAGGCAAGTTCACTTGAATTGGAATGCTTGTGTCTTTTAGCTTAAGGTGACAAGGCTGATCTTCTTCATGATTAGTATTCGACAAATACACCGACGATAATTTATCAAAACTCAAACTGCCATCTGGTTTCGGATAGTCGAAAGTCGGCATATCACTTGCAGGCTTAAGTGTTGCATAATCGGGAGTCGAATCGGTAATCGTAAATGGTAGTTTACCGCCAAAGAAGTTCTGATCTAGTGTGTTATACGCGCCGCCAAAGAAATTACCGAATTTGTGAATTGCCGCACCAAAATTGCGTGAGCGATACAATTCGTCATACAACCATGAGTTTTTATAACGCTCAGTAAATTCAACCGGGTCTTTAATTTCGTCTTGTTGACTTAGTTCAAATAACGTTTCGGCAGCAAGTAAGCCCGATTTCATCGCGGTATGATTACCTTTAATTTTAGAAAAGTTCAGCGTCCCGGCATTGCAACCAACCATCAGACCGCCTGGAAAGGTCATTTTGGGTAGAGATTGAAAACCGCCTTTGGCAATTGCACGTGCACCATAAGTTACGCGTGTACCACCTTTCAGGGTATCTGCAATTACAGGGTGGTGTTTTAAACGTTGAAATTCGTCAAAGGGTGACATGTGCGGGTTGTCGTAATTCAAATCAACAATTAAGCCCACAAATACTTGGTTGTTTTCAGCATGGTACAGATAACTTCCGCCGGTGGCTTTATCTAGCGGCCACCCTGCGGTGTGAACAACTAAACCCTCTTGATGTTGCTCTGCAGGGATATCCCAAATTTCTTTGAAGCCTAAGGCATAGTGCTGAGGAGATACGTCTTTGTCTAGACCAAATTTAGCAATGAGCTCTTTACCTAAATGTCCACGACATCCTTCAGCAAACACGGTGTATTTGCCCGTGAGTAGCATACCTGGTACAAACCCGTCTTTTTCGCTGCCATCTTCTCCCACACCTAAACTTCCGGTGATAACACCTGCGACATTGCCGTTTTCATCATAATGAATTTCAGAGCCGGTGAACCCAGGGTAAATTTCTACACCAAGGCTTTCGGCTTGCTCGCCTAACCAACGACACATATTGGCCATACTTAAAATATAGTTACCATTGTTATGCATGGTTTTAGGGGTCATGAAGTTTGGAAGTTTGGTAGATGAGCTTTCGCTGTTAAGTAAATAGATGTCGTCGCCATTGACTTCAACGCCCAATGGCGCACCCAATTCTTTGTAATCTGGAAATAGTTCGGCAAGTGCACGTGGTTCAAACACTGCGCCAGACAAAATATGCGCGCCTACTTCAGAACCTTTTTCGAGTACACATACATTGAGTTCTGTGTTTTTCTCGTTTGCGAGTTGCTTAAGTTTGATAGCAGTAGATAAGCCTGACGGACCAGCACCTACAATAACAACATCAAACTCCATTATTTCTCTTTCCATTGTTCTCTCCGGCGAGTTTTGACAGCTTATAGTGTTGTATTCGTAAAACGAATGTAATCAATCGTCAAAACATTGTAAAATCTGTATTGTGTGAAAGGTAATGCAGGTTGACGTTTACGTCAACTCTATATAAATTAGCGCCTTGAAAATATATATTCACAAGTTATGACTATTTATTGAAAGCTCACTTGAGCGCAGTTTGCAAGCACGTTTACTATGAACGATTGCTTATAATTGGCAACTTATTAATACTTATGCCATCTATAAACATAACGAATGCCTCTGCACCGCAGAACTCAACAGCGTAAAAGTGAGTATAGTAAATACACATATATGTAAACAGACAAACGTCACTAGGGGAAAGTATGAAAGTATTAGTGCCGGTGAAACGCGCTATTGACTATAACGTCAAGGTTCGTGTTAAACCTGATAATTCTGGGGTTGACCTAAATAATGTTAAAATGGCAATTAACCCATTTTGCGAAATCGCGGTTGAAGAAGCCATTCGTCTGAAAGAAAAAGGCGATGCGACTGAAGTGATTGTTGTGTCTATTGGTGAGAAAGCTTGCCAAGAACAAATTCGAACTGGTTTGGCCCTTGGAGCCGATCGCGGTATTCATATCGAAACCGACGCGGGTGTTTCTTTAGAGTCCTTACAAGTAGCAAAACTACTGAAGAAAGTCGTTGAAGCTGAATCGCCAGACTTAGTGATTCTTGGCAAGCAAGCGATTGATTCTGATAATAATCAAACCGGCCAAATGTTAGCGGCGCTAACTGGTATGCCTCAGGGTACTTTTGCTTCAGAAGTTAAAGTAGAAGGCGGAAAAGCGGTTGTAACTCGCGAAATTGACGGCGGCTTGCAAACTGTTGAGCTAACACTTCCAGCGGTTGTTACTACAGATTTACGTTTAAATGAGCCGCGGTATGCTTCTTTGCCTAACATCATGAAGGCAAAGCGTAAGCCAATTGATGTGCAATCTGCAGCAGATTTAGGCGTGGACTTAACATCAAATGTATCGGTGATAAAAGTAACACCGCCACCACAAAGACAAGGTGGAGTTAAAGTAGATAGCGTAGAAGCGCTCGTTGATAAGTTAAAAAATGAAGCGAAGGTGATCTCATGACAGTATTAGTATATGCAGAGCACGATAATGAAGTGCTAAAATCTGAAACCAATAAATTGATCACCGCAGCCCAAGCTGTTGGTGCTGATATAACGGTATTAGTCGCCGGTCAACAATGTGAAGCAGTCGCTGATGCAGCCGCGAAACTGTCGGGCGTGAGCAAAGTATTGCTTGCTAATAATGCTGTATATGGTCATCAATTACCTGAGAATATCGCAGATTTAGTCGTTGAGCTCGCTGGCGGCTATACGCACATCTTTGCGGCCGCAACGACAACTGGCAAAAACTTCATGCCTCGCGTTGCTGCTTTATTAGATGTTGCTCAAATATCTGATGCTATTGCGGTAGAATCTGCTGATACGTTTGTTCGCCCAATTTATGCGGGTAACGCTATTGCAACAGTGCAAAGCAGTGACAACGTTAAAGTAGTAACCGTACGCGCATCAGCATTTGACGCAGTGTCAGACGGTGGTAGCGCAAGCATAGAAGCGGTAGATATCGTCAAAACTTCTGAAAAGTCAGCCTATTTGAGCGCTGAACTGACAGAATCTGAACGTCCAGAGCTGACGGCTGCAAACGTGATCATCTCTGGTGGCCGCGGTATGCAAAATGGCGAAAACTTTAGCCTATTAAATGGTATTGCAGACAAATTAGGCGCCGCGATTGGTGCTTCACGTGCTGCGGTCGATGCGGGCTTTGTACCGAATGATATGCAAGTAGGGCAAACGGGTAAAATTGTAGCACCGGACTTGTACATTGCAGTAGGTATTTCAGGCGCGATTCAGCACCTTGCTGGTATGAAAGACTCAAAAGTCATTGTTGCTATCAATAAAGATGAAGAGGCTCCAATATTCCAAGTCGCAGATTATGGATTAGTTGGCGATTTGTTTGAGGTGCTTCCGCAATTGGAATCTAGCTTATAATCAATTGCTTACATTTAATATAAGTTTCGCAAAATACCAGCCACTGTGCTGGTATTTTTTTACCCAAAATACATGAGAAAATCTAGTGGAAAATTAAGTAAATAAACATTGCTTATGGCCAAAATGTGTCTATATTTCGCTCACTTTTTTATCTACATACGTAAGTGCATCGAGCACATATTTACACAAGGGCAAACACATGATCCACACAATCGTTGTGGTAGATTCAGTTGCAAATATCACTGATTCAATATCGGATTTAGGGTTGTTGGTGATTGATTTTGATCACTATCTCTCCGATTATCCAAAAAAGTGCGAAGCAAAAACACGCGTTATCAATTTGTGTGCAACAGACCTTTATTTAAGTCGGGGTTATTACTGCTCTTTGCTTGCAGAAGCACGCCAGCATAAAGTTTTACCGAGCGTAAATGCAATTAACGATTTGATTATTCGAAGCGGCAACGAGCAACTCGATAGTCATCAACTTACGTTGCCGCAGCATCTGTGTAGCGGGCTATCAGGCACTATGACTGGTGAAAGCGTACTTGCTTACTTTGGCCAAACTGAAAATAGCGCTTATCAAAAGATTGCAAAGTATGCTTTTGAGCGTTTCCCTGTGCCCATTTTTTCGCTGAGTGTAAGTTTCGCTCACAATGTGACATCGGTGAATGTTCAATTGGTCAGCATTGACAGCTTGAATGCGTCTCAGCAAGCAACACTGTTTGAGCGTTTGAGCCATTTTATTCAATCAAACTGGCGTAAGGCCATGCCTAAAAAACAAGCTCGCTGGGATATGGCCATTTTGTATAACCCTGAGGAGGCAACGCCACCAAGCGATAACAAAGCGCTTAAGCTATTTTTAAAGGCGGCACAACAAGTTGGTATTCATGCTGAGCTCATTACGCCAGAGCAACTTAATTTAATAAACCAATACGATGCTTTATTTATTCGCGAAACTACGGCAATTAATCATCATACCTACCATGCGGCACGCAAAGCTGAGCAAGAGGGTTTAGTGGTGATTGACGACGCAAATTCTATTTTACGCTGCTGCAACAAGGTATTTTTACAAGATGCTTTCACCTATAACAAAGTACCTGCGCCGAAAAGCGCCTTTGTTTCGGTAAACAATGAGAGCGCACGCGCAGAGCTACTTCAAAAATTTGGCTTTCCGATGGTGCTAAAACTGCCTGAGAGCTCCTTCTCAATTGGCGTATTTAAAGTCGATGATGAGTCTCAGCTCACGGATAAACTTGAGCATATGCTTTTGCAGTCAGCACTAGTGTTAGTGCAGGAGTTCATTTTTACTGAATATGACTGGCGAATTGGTGTACTAAATGGCCGAGCAATTTATGCCTGTAGATACTATATGGCACGTAATCATTGGCAAATTTACAATCATAGCTCTAAAAAGGACTTTTCAGGTAGGTTTGAAACTTTGCCTACGTTTGAGGTACCTAAGGCGGTATTAGATGCTGCCATAAAAGCCAGTGCGATTGTAGGAAACGGCTTATATGGGGTGGATGTAAAGCAAAGCAATAATCAAGTGTATGTGATTGAGGTGAATGACAATCCAAGCTTGGAGTCAAAAGTAGAGGACGTCTATTTAGGTAAAGAGTTATATATGATTATTATGCAGGAATTTGCGAATCGTTTAGAAGCGCGTGGACGTAAATAGTACATGGACAGAACATTTTACATTCGAGCTGCACAAAACACTGATATCGATGCCTTGCATCGTATTGAAATGGCAAGTTTCGAATTTGACCAACTAAGCAAACGGCGCTTTAAACATTGGGTATCAGCAGGCAATGCGATATTTTTAGTCGCATGTGACAATAATGCCGTCGTTGCTTACGCTTTGGGTATCAGTCGCAAAGGCTCACGTTGTACCCGATTATACTCGATTGCTGTAGACCAATGCGTGAGAGGACAAAAGTTAGGTGAAAAGTTATTAATGGCGCTTGAAGCCCACGCACTCTTGAAAGGGGCCTTTTTTATGCGTTTAGAAGTGGCAGTTGATAATCATCATGCAATTTCTCTCTACAAGGCGCAAGGGTACAAACAGTTTGGGATTTACAAGGCGTACTATGAGAACAAAGTAGATGCATTAAGAATGCAAAAAGCGATAAAGCAAGTTTACACTCATGCAACGCTAAGTGAATATCCGTGGTATCCACAAAGCACTGAATTTAGTTGTGGACCGGCATCACTAATGATGGCAGCGGCATCATTAAAAACAAGCATTCCTTTAAATCAGCACAGTGAACTGGATATATGGCGAGAGGCGACGAGTATCTACATGAACTCTGGTCAGGCGGGCAGTCACCCTATTGGTCTTGCGTTGGCGGCACTTGCTTATGGTTTGCAAAGTGAAGTGTATTTAAATATTCAGCAAACTCCTTTCATCGATAGTGTGCGCAGCCCCCATAAAAAAGCCTTGCTTGATATTGTGCATGCACAGTTTTATAAAAAAGCGAAAGAGCAGGGGCTTAGGATTAGGCATGAAGAGCCGAATATCGAACAATTAAGAGAGGCATTAGCGGCAGGTAAAGCATTGGTTTGCCTTATCAGCACCTATCAATTTGACGGTAAAAAGATCCCTCACTGGGTTGCTATTACACACATAGACGACACATGCTTATACCTGCATGACCCTGATATAGATGAACAAGATAACCCAATGGACTATCAGCATATTCCGATAGCCATCGAAGACTTTACAAGCATGGCGACTTTTGGCAAGCAAAAGTTAAGGACATGTATAGTACTGAGCAAACCATGCATTTAGTGTTGCGTGATAAGCTCTTACTTTAATTTAATCAAACGATTTGATTTGCATTTTTAGTAAGCAAGCTAATTTGTTTGCTATTTTCATCGTGGTAATTTAGCTTCGTAAAATCTCATTTATCGTTTGCACCTCATCGGCATGGTTTATCGCCGAAAAAGACAGTCTGATTTGACCATTTCGTTGATCAAATTTTAGCTGGTGTTTTCCTAAAGCTTCGCAAAGCGAATGAGCATTACTCTTTGGCAATGCTAAACAAAGTGTTGCGGAATAAGCAGTTTTCGCCTCTAACCGTTTATTAGTCTGCGTGAGCTTCTCATAATGGCGGGGTATATCAAATGGATAATCTTTCAAAAATAGTCGCATCAAGAGTTGATTATGCTCTCTAAATAATGCGGTTGAATAGCCATTGTGCTGTTCAATTGCAGCCGCGGCCATTGTATAGGGTGCAATGCTCGGCGTGCCGCCCCAAAAACGCATGGCCCCATTAGCTGGAGCAAAATGCCTTATATCAAATTCGAAAGGGTTTTCATGGGAGAACCAAGCAAGGTGCTCTGGTGTAAGAGTGTTTGCTTGTTCTACAGGTACATACATAAACGCAGCTCCTGGCCCGCCGCTGAGCCATTTTACACATGAGCCCACAACACAATCGGCCTGCCAAAGCCGCAAATCAATAGGAATAATGCCAACCGACTGCGCTATGTCGACACACGTTAAGACCTTATGCTGCTTGGCAATATTGATAATCGCGGCCACATCACTGAGCTCACCAGTATTGGAATGTGCATGAGTAATAAGACAGGCAAAAACTTCATTTTTACTTAAGACTTGCTCCCAAGCATCAAGATCATTTGCGGGTGTGTTTAATAGTACTAGCTCTATATTGTAGGTATCGCATAAACCTTGTACAGCAAAACCTAAAGAGGCAAATGCATCCTCATGCATCAGTACTTTTCGACGTTGTTTTGACATTCTGTTTTTGCTTTGAGCACTTAGCCACAGGGAAAACGCAAGGGATACGGAAGGTTGCGGACAAAAGTCGTTAAAATCGGCACTGAGTAATGCCGCTAGCGCCTGTTGAAAACGCGTTATTTGCGCTAACCATTTGGGCCAAGCATCTCCACCAAGCTGTTGCCATGTTTCTAAAAAATTGTTGTTGAGCGAATGGCGAGCCGCTTTGCACAGTGGGCCAACAGAATGGGCAAGGGCATATATGCCATCGGGTTTTTGATAAAGTGCGGCAAGTTCGGTCGCATTTGATGTGGGCATGTTTTTCTTAGTGTAATTGGAATTATTCATTAGGACTTTCCGCTAATGGAGGGCCTAACCTTCCCGTATTCGCTACCCCAACGATTAGTCATGGTGCTGCGAATCTCCCAAAGTTGTGGGAAAAAGCGTTTGCTTGCGCCTTGCTGTAATAAATCCACTGGGCGACCTTTCAAGGAGTCTGAACCTAAACCAATTGAGCGATGAATCAAAAATAAATGCCGCCATCTAAAGCGCTGAAACAATTCGTCGTATTCTATTAGTGCTTCTGCAATAGCGTACTTTTCGTCATGACAGTATTCTTCGTCATAAATACTATCGATTGAGATTTTACCTTCATCTAAATAATAGCTTTCAAAAGCTTGCCATAAATCATTGGGTAACTTGAGCAACATTCTAAAACCTGGTGACTCTTGTCCACTACCATTACCTAATTGCAAACGAATTTGCTGATATTCTTTGGGTGACATACTCTCTAGCACCCCGAGTTGGTCAATCATCATTGTTTGTAGGCTATGCACACGCTTAAATAAGGTAACCACTCTATGACTCTGTTTTTGCTGCATATAGTCAATAATCTCAACTAAAGTAAAGGTCATCAGTTTCATCCATAACTCCTCTACTTGATGAACAATTTGAAACTGTAGCTCATCAGCGGTAGCAAGTTCGGCTAAGGGCTTTTGGCAACTGAGTAATTGGTCGCATTTGAGGTATACGCCATAGTCGAGCATGTCGGGATTTTCGATCATTTCAAAATAAGCGGCTCGTCTGCTGTGAGGAGGGGGAGTGGCGTCAGCGCTGTTGTTTTTATTTTGTGACATGGGGGTTCCTGTTCTTAATTTGCTGCAAAATACATCTCTATAGTATTCGCTATATTTCATAGAACATTGTTGCTTTTGTTTTTGCATAATCCCTATAAATAAGAATGTTGTTTACATAAAATATATATTAAAAGGACGTTGTTCAAAAAATTGACGGCTTATATTACTATATGGCGACAAGCGCTTACGCTGAAAGTGAGCATCTTTAGTCCCTATTAGTTGAGGTCAAAATGAAACTTAACTCCCAAGATAAACAAATATTAGCTGCCTTAGAGCAATCAGGTCGTATGTCTTTCTCGATGCTTGCCCAAGAGGTGGGTTTATCTAAAACGCCTTGTTGGAATAAGGTCAAATCCTTCCAAGAAAGTGGTTTAATTAAGGGATACAGCGCTAATCTTAATCATCAACATTTAGGTCTCGAAATTCGTGCTTTTGTACATGTTATCGTTAACTTTGAGCAGTCTTTGGAGTTTGAAAAAGCAGTGGGTGAACATCAAAATATTTTACGCTGTGAGGCGGTTACCGGCGATTTCGATTATTTGCTGGAGGTGCTTGCAAAAAACATGCAGCGTCTTGATGTGTTGCTACGACAAGAGCTTTCTAAGTTACCTGGCGTCACACGTTTTAGCACCTCCATTTCCACAAGAGAGATCAAACATATTTCTTCATATATGCCCTTAATTGAATAAAAATTCACATTTGTAATATTTAGACACACTTTAATGCACTAAATTGCAGGTTTTAGCGATCTTGTTTGAGCTAAGTCCTCTTAAGCCTTGTATAATGTATCGTTAATAAGGTTGCGTATGAAGCGCGGCAGTTAATTTAAACATAGGAAAAACAAAGCTATGGCAAGCGGTATCAAAAAAGTTGGCATTCCACTTTTCATTCTTCTTGGCGCTATTGCTATCATGGTTGTACTTGTGATGAGTAAAGAGCGTCCAGAAAAGAAGACACCAGAGCCGCCCGAGTTTTTAGTCGACGTTGCTCCAATTGAGTTTAATAATATTGAGTTTTTGGTGTATGCCCAAGGCTCTGTGCAGCCAAAAAACCAAACCATGTTGAGCTCTCAAATCAGTGGCAAAGTAGTGCGTATTGCTGATGATTTTATAGAAGGCGGTTTTTTCAAAAAAGGCGATGTACTGGTTGAGTTAGAGAAAGTCGATTATGAAACCGATTTATTGTTGCGCGAAGCCGAGTTGGCGCGAGCGCAAGCGGCACTAGATGAAGAGATTGCTCGTGGTCGTGTAGCAGAAAAAGAATGGAGTTCTTTTAATTCAGGTACGCCTCCTGAGCTTGGTTTACGTAAACCCCAATTGGCCAGTGAACAGGCAAACTTAAAAGCTGCAAAAGCTAATCATCAACGAGCTAAGCGAAACTTAGAACGTACAGAGATTAGAGCGCCTTACGACGGTTTGGTTAAAAGTCGCTCAGTAGATTTAGGACAATTTCTGCCCACTGGTGGCCAGATAGGTGAGGTGTTTGCGACCGACATCGCGCAAGTTCGCCTACCGTTAACCGACGATGATGTGGCCTTTATTGACGATTTGAATCAAAACCAACCAGTAGTGACTTTAAGTGCCGACGTAGCCGGGAAAAAGCAATTTTGGCAAGGGCGCTTGGTGAGAGATGAAGCCGTTTTAGATGATGCGCGCCGTGTTATTTATGGTGTAGTTGAGGTAGACGACCCATATCAACTTACCAAGACTAATAGCCAACAAATTCCGCTTAAATTTGGGCGTTTTGTATCGGCAGAAATTACCGGCGTGCGCGCAAATAACATTGTGAAGCTCCCTCGATTTGTATTGCGTTTAGATGGCACAGTTTTAAGCGTTGATGAAGATTCTAAGTTGCGTATTAATCAAGTAGACGTTGTGCGTACCGACGAAGATTACGTTTATATTGGAAACGGTTTATCGTCCTCGCATCAAGTCGTAATGAGCGCAATTTCAACCCCTTACGACGGTATGCCTGTGCGCACATTAGACAAAGCAGAAAGCCAGGGCCGTGAGGCAATGAATAGTCAGGAGCTTATTTTATGAGTGAGCATATCGATACCGAAAAAGGTATTATTTCTTGGTTTGCTAGAAATTCCGTTGCCGCGAATTTACTGATGATAGGCATCATCGTAGGGGGTATCTTTGGTATTTTCCAAGTACAAAAACAGGTCTTCCCTCAGTTCATTATTAACAATGTAATAGTTCAAGTTCCCTACCTTGGTGCGGCTCCACAAGAGGTTGAAGAGGGCGTTATTATAAAGATTGAAGAGGCGGTGAAAAACCTCGAAGGGATTAAAAAAATCACCTCCACTGCAAGAGAAGGTGTTGGCACCGTAAGCATTGAAGTAGAAGACGGTTACAGTGTTCAAGATATGCTCGATGAAGTAAAAGTACAGGTAGATGCGATACCTTCATTCCCCGCCAATACTGAAAAACCCGTAGTGTATCGCGTTAAAGTGCCACAAGATGTAATGTGGGTATCGGTGTATGGTTCGGTTGGTGAACGTGCCTTAAAAGAAACTGCTAACTCCATACGTGACGAAATAGCAAACTTACCTGGAGTGTCTGACGTTAGTGTGCTCGGAGCACGTGATTATGAGGTCTCTGTTGAGATTTCTGAACATGATTTGCAGGCTTACGATTTAACCTTTGATGAAGTAGTCAGTGCTATTAGAGCCACGAGTATCGATATCCCCGGTGGGTCTATTAAAGGGGAAAACGGCGATATTTTGCTGCGAGCTAAAGGACAAGCCTATACTGCGTGGGAGTTTGCCAGTATCCCGCTCGTTAATCGCCAAGACGGTACCAGAATATTATTAGGCGATATCGCAAGTATCAACGATGGGTTTATTGAAGATAGACCTTATGCGTTGTTTGATGGTAAACCCGCAACGAGTATTCGCGTTAGAGCGGTGGGCGATCAAAATGCCCTTCAAATATCTAAAGATGTTAACGCATATTTAGATGATAAACGTAAAACATTGCCACCAAATGTAAGCGCTGCATCATGGGGTGATAGCTCATTTTATTTATCAGAACGGCTGAACATGATGCTAGAGAATATGTTCTTTGGAGTTCTGCTGGTCTTTTTAGTCTTATCCTTATTCTTAAAAATTAAACTCGCGTTTTGGGTGATTGTGGGGTTACCTGTGTGTTTCTTAGGTACCATCATGTTAATGCCCATGGAATATATCGATATTTCTATTAATATGCTCAGTCTATTCGGCTTCATATTGGTGCTGGGTATAGTAGTAGACGATGCGATTATAATGGGCGAGTCGGCCTATACTGAAATCGATAGAAAAGGTCACAGTATCGACAATATTATCCGTGGTGTGAAGCGTGTTGCCATGCCTGCAACTTTTGGGGTGTTGACTACCATCGCGGCATTCTCGCCGATGTTAATGGTGACGGGCACATTTGGGGTGATTTGGAAAACCATCGGTTTAGTGGTTATTTTATGCCTGGTCTTTTCCCTTATTGAGTCGAAACTAATATTGCCAGCGCACTTGGCCAATATGAAAGTAAAAGATTACGACCCTAACACCGCTAATTGGTTTCAAAATAAACGAGAGGCCTTTAACAATCAGGTGAAACGTTTTATTGAAACCAAGTATGCTCCATTCTTAGTTAAAGCTGTTCGATATCGTTACACCACCTTAGCAAGTTTTGTGGCCATGCTAATTATTACCATAGGCCTATTTGCTGGCGGTGTTGTGCGTTTTGTATTCTTCCCAGATATTCCCTCTGACTTTGTAATTGCAAGTGTAGAAATGGAAGCGGGAAGCTCTATCGGTCAACGCGATCAGACCATTACTAATTTAATGAATGCAGCGGTTGAAATGGACAATGCTGTTGCTGATGAAACGGGGCGGGGCGTGATACAACATTATTTGGCCTTTGATAATGGCTCGCTTGGTGGGCAGCTATTTATGGAATTAACGAAGGCCGAGAATCGAGAGCTCACTGACAAACAAATTGAAGAACGCTGGCGCACTTACATCCCCGAAATGGCAGGTGTTCGAAGCTTGAGCATCGGCGGAGCCGGCGGCCCTGGTGGTGGCTCAGACCTAGATTTTGAATTTAGCTCGAGCAATATTCAAGACCTTAGCAATGTAACTGCAGAGCTAAGAAGCTACCTAGAAGCCTATGAAGGTGTGAGCGAAATCAACGATACTTTTAGTGGCGGTAGTGACGAAATTCGCTTAGAAGTAAAACCCCAAGCTGAGGCATTGGGTATTTCTCTTGCGCAATTAGCACAACAAGTTAGATATGGATTCTTTGGTGCAGAAGCCCAGCGTATTCAGCGCAAAGACGAAGAAGTTAAAGTCATGGTGCGTTATCCGCAAGACCAAAGAAACTCTGTAGGTAACCTCGAAAACATGCGCGTTCGAGCGCCGAATGGCGATGACATTCCATTTAGCCAAGTGGCCGAAATTGAATTAGCTAAAGGCTATTCAAGCATCATTCGCGTGGATGGCTCTCGTTCGATCACCGTGACCGGGAAGGTGAATAAAGAACTATTAGAGCCGGGTGAAGTGGTTAAAGAAATTACCAATGACGTGATACCTGAAATTTTAGAACGCTACCCTAACGTGACCTTTAAATTACAAGGTAACTCGCGGGAGCAAGCAGAGTCCATGGTATCTCTTGCCCAGGGCTTTTTGTTTGCGATGTTGATGATATTTGCATTGATGGCCATTCCGCTTAAGTCTTATTCGCAGCCTATCATTATCATGTCGGTGATCCCCTTCGGGATGGTTGGGGCCATTTTAGGCCATGTGATTTTAGGAATTTCAGTCAGCGTGCTGTCGATCCTCGGCATCATTGCCTTGGCGGGGGTTGTTGTGAATGACTCGTTGATTATGGTCGATTTTGTAAACCGTGCACGTCGTGAGGGCTATTCTATTATTGAAGCTGCTGTGAGCGCCGGTAGCCAGCGCTTTAGAGCTATCATTTTAACCTCACTTACTACCTTTATGGGATTGTTGCCAATTGTCTTTGAGAAGAGCTTGCAAGCGCAGTTTATTATTCCGATGGCGATATCGCTAGCATTTGGGATTTTGTTTGCAACGGTGATAACACTGCTGCTTGTGCCGGCGCTATATTTGATTTTAGATGACATCAAGCGGGCATTTAAAGGCAAAAAACACTTACAAGCGCCGCAGACTGATAACATAAAGGAAGTAAAATTAGCCTCTGAAAACGAGTAGGGCTTATTGGGTAAAGCGAGCCATCAAGCGCTTCGCTTTGCCCATTGCTATCGCATTACCAATCATCACTAATATCACGCCGCATACTGAATACAGCGTCCAGCTATAGCCTTCAAAAAAAGTAGATATGATCAAAGCCACGATGGGATATACCAAGACCACATAGGCAGCCCTATCCGAACCAATCTGCTTGAGTAGTTTCATATACGAACCAAAAGCAAGTACCGAGCCGAACACCGCTAGATACAACAACGAATAATAGTAGGATGCGGTATCGGGTAGGTTTAAGCTTTTGCCGCTAAGTAATGCGACCATGCTGGTGCATATGACTCCATAGGTCATACACCAGAAATTCATCGGAATAACTTCTGTTTTGCGGTCTAAAATACGCTCGGAAGTAATATTCCCAAGGGCAGCCGACAAAAAAGAGGCGGTAGCAAAGAGTAAACCCACAACTAAGCCTTCGTTCAACGATAGTTTTTCTAGTTCAGGTGCAAATATCAGTACGATACCGACTAAGCCAAAACTTGCTCCTACAACAACTTCTGGTCTTATTTCTTTGCCCAATATAATGCGGCGCAATACCACATTGAAATAAATAACACTGCTACTAAGAACTGCGAGTAGGGCGCTTATCATGTGCTGCTCAGCCGCATACAAAAATGAATAGTCGAGGCAGTAAATAAAGATGCCCGCTGCCAATAAATATTTGTGCTGAGAGCGCGAAATATGCAAGGAGATACCTCGTAAAACGCACCACAGACCAAGCAAACAGGCTGCAATAGCAAAGCGCAATGCAACCGACACCATTACATCTACCTCACCGGTCTGAAAGGTGATGGCAATCCATGTGGAGCCCCAAATAAATACACATGCGGTAAACAAAAATACGTTTGAATGTAACATCTTATCTTCTGCTGTTATTTGTCTCTGACACAAGTCAGATTTTTTAAACGAATGATTAAACAAAAAGGCCAGTCTTGGAGACTGGCCTAAACAAATTCACTTACATGGGTTTAGTAAAAAGTGAATTTTGCTTCAATACCCACAATACGTGGTTCGTTGACAATACCGGTTAAGTTGTTGAAGTCGATAGCACCTTTTACATTATCTTCGTTGGTAATGTTGCGTCCAAACAATGCAATGGTATAGCCGTCTGCAAAGTTCTCGTAACCTACGCGTAAACCGCCTTCAAAGTTGTCATCGGTTTGAAACTCCACTGATTCATATAAGAATAAGTTGGTATCGCCCTGAAACGCCCAATCGGTAAAGGCAAATAGCTCACCGTCTGCACCCATTGGAATTGAATAACGTGCAGTAAAGTTGAAGATGGTTTCAGGTGCTTGAGGGAAGGGGTTGCCATCCACCGCAGCTAAGCCGTTGACCATTGGATCTAAGACTGTACAATCAGCACCACATGCTGCAACCAAAAGTTCGTCGTCCTGTATTTCGGTATCGTTTAAGCTAAATCCACCGGTTAATACAAAGTTTTCAGTGACTAAGAACTGCGCATCTACTTCAAAGCCAAACGCTCTGCCTTTGTCGGCATTCAACAGAGAGTTTCCGTTGTTTGCGCCACCAATTGCAGATAACTGAATATCATCTACTTCATAGGCAAAAACGGCTGCATTTACGCGTAAGCGATCGTCAAGTAAGTCTGCCTTAAAGCCAGCTTCAACAGAGTTAATCGTTTCGGCATCGGCAACAGAAGGGCTACCTTCAAATGCAATATCACGCCCTTGAATTGACTGTGCTCTGAAACCATTGGCATAACGAGCGAAAATTGAAATATCGTCGGTGAGTCTGTAGTTGGCGCTTAATTCAAAACTTGTTTGACCGTCATCTACATTTACCGGGTCGTAGTCTTGGATTTCAGCGGCACCAATGACTAAGGCAAAGCCATCTACATTCTGTGCACCTACTTCTAATGACTTTTCGTCGTCGGTATAACGAACACCACCTGTTACGGTGAGCTTGTCTGTGACTTCGTAGCTAGTTTGACCAAACACTGCCCAAGTCGTGTTCTCATGAGACACAGTGGTTGCGCCAAAGAAACCATCAATAGAAGTGATGCTGAATGATGAATCAAAATAGAAAGCACCTACCTGCCAAGATAAAGCGTCGTCTGTATCGCTAGCAAAACGAATTTCTTGTGTGATTTGTTCTAAATCATCCAAATTGTCTTGGGTAACTGCATCAAAAGGAATGAAGCCCGGGCGCGGGTCTGGGGTAAAATCTGCGGCACTACCAAATCCACCGTCGATATCACCTAAACTGAAACCGTCGGCTTCTTCATAAGCTGAAATGGACGTTAGGGTAACATCGCCAAAATCATAATCGACTTTAAATGAACCGCCAAAACCTGAATATTCCTGCGGGTTATTGTCAAAGCCATTGCCGTTTAAATTACCGTCGTAAATAACTTCATCGCGCTTGTAGTTCTCATTTAAATCATTAGACCCTTTCGTAAATACGTTGGCTCTAAAAACTGAAGCCGTTCCATCAAGGTCTCTGCCATGAAGCTGGGCTAAAATAGAAAGGTCATCGGTAGGGGTAAACAATAATTGTCCGCGCCAAGCTTGCTCTAGAAAACCGCCTATAGCGTTGCCTTCGTCGTTCGCAATATTATCTATATAGTCATCGCGCGATTGTGAAAGTACTGAGAAACGGCCCG
>CAZUON010000002.1:0-116762 GCA_964621345.1 uncultured Glaciecola sp.
ACCTGCATATGTTTCGACACTGGTAAATCACGAATACGTTTACCGCTTGCATGATAAATCGCATTTGCTAAGCTTGCTGCAACAGGCGGAGTGCCAGGCTCACCGACACCGCCCGGAGGGGCGTCGCTGGCAACAATATAGCTCTCTATTTGCGGTGATTGTCCCATACGCAATACCGGATAGTCGCTGTAGTTAGACTGCACCACCGCACCATCTTTTACGGTAATTTCACCCATCAGTGCCAACGATAAACCAAATATCATCGAACCCTCTTGTTGTGAGCGCACTCGGTCGGGATTTACGATGGTACCGGCATCGATACTTGAATGCATTTCGAGCACAGTAACCTTGTTATCTGCGACTTTTACTTTTGTGGCAACCGCGACATAACTAGCAAAGCTTCGCTGTACACTCAAGCCCCAACCTTCGCCTTGTGCTGTGGGTTTATCAGCACCTGATTTTGCCACAACCTCATTGAGTACGTGTTTAAGTCGCTTGGTATCGATAGGGAATTTATCGAGGCTTTCACCATAGTTACCGTATTCAAAACCCTGCTCTTTAGGATTAACTAAGCGGTCAGAGCCAATTAAATCGAGCCACATTTTATGCGGCGCAGTACCAGTTGCTGCTGCAAGCTCATCAACAAAGGAGCCTTGTGCAAACGCATGATGAATATTACTCACCGAACGTACCCAACCTATACGAATATGTGCTGGCGCTTTATGAGATTCGCAGCTTAAATTCGCCATCTCAAAGGGGACATCACCAAAACCCAAAGACATCTCGCCTACAGTGGGGGCATCTTCAGTGCCATTAAAGGTAAAACTAATGCTTGGGAAAGCGGTGCGCTGAACCCAGCCATCGACTTTATTGTCGTTTACACCAGCAACAAAGTGTTGGGTGCTAATTGCATGGTAATAGCCTTGCTGAATATCGTCCTCTCGACTCCACACCACTTTTACGGGTTTACCTGCTTGTTTGGCAAGTAGCGCAGCTTCAACTGAAAAGTCAGGTTTAGATTTACGACCAAACCCGCCGCCCAGTAGGGTCACGTGCACAATTACTTGCTCTTTTTCAAGTCCTAATGCTTGGGCCACATTTTGCTGGGTACTTTGTGGGGTTTGTGTGCAAGCCCACACCTCACAGCTATTTTCAGTGACGATTGCAGTAGCAGCAGGTGGCTCCATTGCGGCATGCACCAAGTAAGGCATGCTATAAGTGGCCTCTATGGTTTTGTCTGCCTCTTGAATGGCTTTGTATGCATCACCCATCGTGCGCACCGCACTACCTTTATTAACAATACGCTGTGCAAGCTCTGCTTGGTATTGCTCTGAGTTGTGGCTTTGATGAGGGCTTTCACTCCACTCAACCGCGAGGGCTTTTCTGCCTTGCATAGCTGCCCATGTATTAGTGGCAAATACGGCAACCCCATTTAAGGGGCTAAAGCCAATGGGATTAGGTTGTTCGGGCATTTTATATACGTCTACCACGCCACTCACGGCCAATGCCGCTGCTTTATCAAAAGCTTCCACCGATGCACCAAATACCGGGCTTCGCTCAATACTAGCGTAGAGCATGCCCTTGAGTTGAATATCTTGGCCAAAGGTGGTGTTGCCAGTGATCACATCCGGTAGGTCGATATTACGTATGGGTTTACCGATGTAGTTAAAGTCTTTTTTTGCTTTAAATGTTAAGCTTTCAAGGGCAGGCGCGGGAATTTGTGCTGCCAATTCAGCGAGGGCACCAAAACTTAATTTTTTGTCGCTAGCTCGATGCCATATATAACTGTCTTTTGCATAAACTTCGCTGACATCTACTCCCCATTGCTTGGCGCCGGCTTGTTCTAGCATCGTTCTGGCAGAGGCACCCATTTCTCTCATAGTGTCGTAAAAATTACGAATGGAGCGCGAACCATCAGTATTTTGACTACCATAGGCCTCGTTTGCTAGGCCTTGCACCACATGAACATCCTCCCAAGCTGCGCATAGTTCATCAGCGACAATTTGCGGGATGCTGGTGCGAATACCCTGGCCCATTTCACTGCGATGGCAAACAATGTTTATCGTATTGTTTTGCTCAATACTTACAAATAAGTTCATTGTATTGGTCGGCTTATTACCGGTTGTCTGCGCACTTGCTGATGTGGAAAAAGGCAGCATCGCGCCTAACACTAAGCCACCAGCTGCTAAGCCAGTAAGCTTTAAAAAATCACGACGATTTACGGTATTAAAAGCACTCGTGCCTAAAGCAGAATGTTTGTTCTCAGCGCGTTTTCGGTCTTGGTGCGCACGACTAGATTCAACAAAAAGGGCTGGGCAGTGCTCAGTAGGGTCGATGATTGGCGGAGTGTTGTTAGAAGAATGGCTCATGCGTTTTCTCCCACGTTTTTAGCAAGGTCAAAATCAACATTACTTGCTTGTTTGCTGGCTGCGTCTTTTATCGCCGCTTTTATGCGCGGATAGGTACCACAACGACAAATATTTCCTTGCATGGCGGTGTCTATAGCAACATCGTCGGGATTAGGGTTATTGGCTAACAAGGCTACAGCACTCATTATTTGCCCAGACTGGCAATATCCACATTGCGGTACATCATGTTCTAACCATGCTTGCTGTATTGGGTGGCTGGCATCACTTGGCAAGCCTTCAATGGTCGTTATATTTTTACCATCAATACTGGAAAGTGGCATCACACATGAGCGAATAGGCGAGCCATCTAAATGCACGGTACATGCACCGCATTGGGCAATACCGCAACCGAACTTAGTACCGGTCATATTTAATATATCGCGTAATGCCCATAACAAGGGCATATTTGGCTCTGCGTCTACTTCAATAGCTTTATTGTTAAGGGTAAAGCGAATCATGTGGTTATCCTTATTAAGGCATTAAATTAATAACAACAAGAACGACAACACTTGTTTGCTTACGCTAGGTTTTAGTGCGCAGCTACATCCGTTATTTTGTCGTACTTATTTTGCTTGACTGCAATGGCAGAGTTACTCAAATTATTGTCGCTTTGTTCACTTCTTTCAAAAGAAATATACCCTTCAATCGTTTCGTTTGGTGTTAGCACAAATTGAGAGGGGATTTGTTGGCTGATAAAATTAGCATAGCTTTGTAAAAAGCTATCGTGCTTGTAGTCTTTTGCTTCGCCCATTTTTATTTGTTTTTGTTGGGCTGCACTGAGGGTTACCTGACCTTGTGGCGAGCTTGAAGAGCCTTGATATTGTGCAATTCCTTTAGACCCACGACTGACCCCAGTTGTGCGCAATCGACTGAGGTTTTTAAGACTGTTCTTACGCTCTGATACCAAGCCCTCTGGGGCAACTATGGAAAGTACAGCGCCATCTGCCTCTATGTTTAAATCAGATAATGACAGGGAGAGGTCTTCGTTCCCGGTATTTGTTAATGTGGCATATATTGCAGGGTAGTCGTATTTTCCACTAATAAAGCGGTCTGTTTCAAAACGAATCTCAACTGCCATCATATTTGCTTTATATTGAGGCAGGACTCTAAGGTCAGAGATATTTGTCGTATCTGATGATGAATAACACCCTGCAAGTGCCAGTGTAGTAAAAATTAAGGCGTATTTTACATTTATAGCGTTCATATAACGTACTTTGTTTTAATTATTTAGTATCGCCAAACCCTTGGTTTTGTATAAAGCGTGTTAAGTCACTTCTGGTATCAATATCTACCGATGCTTGAGGTAAGTCAAGGGCTTTCAAAGCGTCAGGAGAATTGAGCTGGAGCTGGCGTAGCAGCGCTTTTGCGCCTTTATCACCTGTGAGTTTTGACAACTCATTAAAATAAGCGGCAGGGAAAATGCAGGGCGCACCTAAACGGTCTGTCGCCTCAAATTGATGCGACATTGAATTGAGATTTGCGGTTTTGCAGGCTGTTGAATATCTTGCGGCAATAACGCAATCGCTGTGCTCTTTTGCCAGTTCTATCATGCTGGTGTAATGCTCGTGTTTAATTGCCGCTTGGTCGGCAAGGCCAATACATACGTGGGTAGTATGAGAAGGAAGTTGTCTAACTGCACTTGCAATACTATGGCCCAGGCCCAAGTGCCAATCATTGGCAATTAAGTACTCAACTTCTTCAGGTAAATAAGCTTGTATGATTTCAGTATTGGCACCGAGCACAATGTTGATCTGATCAAATTGTGCATGTTTACAAGCTAGGTAGGCATGTTTGACTAGCGTAAGCGTGCCAGTGAGCTTAGCGTTTGTATGCCTTACTAGCGTTCGATTATTTTTATGTAACTCAGAGCTGGGCTGGTTGAGCGCGGCAATTTGTTTAATGCCCTTAAATCTTATGCTCTTACCTGCAGCCATTATGATTGCAGTAATATGCTGTGTTGATTTTCGACTAGTAATGTCAGTTATCCTTCAATTTTTTAGATGTGCTTAGTTTTGCTCGAATAACCAGATCCCAATATTAGACTAATAATAGCGCAAGGTGAGAAAATTGGAGTTAAAAAATACGCCCATCATTGTTTTTATATTCTTGGTAAATGCTCTGTGGGTAGTATTTATTTATCACTCGCGTAACAGTGCATACTGCTTTAACATCACCATATTAGTCTGTACAGAGAGTCTCGATGCTCAGTTCCACCAAATCAGAACCTGAAATCAGTGTAATAATCGTTAGTTTTCGCGCTAGGGATAAGTTAACTAAATGTCTAGATAGTCTTATGAAGGAGTGCCATGAGGACTTTCCTATACAGATAATTGTAGTTAACAATGACCCAGAAGATACAACACTGGCAAGCTTATTAGACAACTACCAAGACCTTGAGTTGATTAATAACTCTGGAAATTTAGGCTTTGCGCACGGCTGCAATACCGGAGCACTCGCGGCTAGGTCTAAGACATTACTGTTTTTAAATCCGGATACTCAAGTTCAACCAAAAGCGCTTTCTCAAATGTTGACGGAATTTAAAAAGCTGCCTAGTTTTTCTATCTTAGGGTGTAGTAAGACAAATGCGAAGGGAAGGCCAGAGCGAACAAATCGTTTTTTCCCCAGTGCGCTGACAATATCGGGTGTCGGTAAGATGATTCATCGACAGCTCAACAAAAAGAAAAACAAAGAAGATTTTGATAGTCGCAACATATTGGTTTTCCCCGATTGGATATCAGGCAGTGTTGTCATGATGCAACACCAAAATTTTGCCGAGCTCAAAGGGTGGGATACAAGATACTGGATGTACAGCGAAGATATTGATTTATGCAAGAGAGCGACACAGATGGGGGGACTTGTAGCAATTTTGCAATCGACGTCGATTACCCACGAGCATGGCGGCAGCTCTCGAATTAATCCAGAAATTACGTCATTAACAAAAACCGAAGTACAGATTTCTCATCATGTGTATGTAAGTCTGCAGGAGCGAGGGCTTAAAGCGGTATTTATGCATTGTCAGTATATTTTTTTACATCTGCTGTCCAATCTAGTTTGGGCCTTGGTAAGCCTGCTCAAGGCATCTAGCCCTGCCGCTGTGGCTAAGCGTCTCACATTGAAAAAATTATTGGGATACTATGTAAGCGCGCTGCATAAAAGAACTTGGGTAAGTCCCCGAGCAGTGGGCGTTGAAAACAGGTTTTCATGAGCAGCAAACACTGGGCATACCCAATCACTTTTTATAGTTTTATAAAAATCTTCTTGTTGTAAAGCAACAGCGCCAGCCAATAGAAAATCAAGGTGAACAGCAAAGCATAAAAAAGTGAGGCAAATTTGTCGCTCATAAAGCCTTGAAAGCTGCTATACATCCAGCCTTGAATCGACATCGTTTGCTCAGAAAAAGTGATAGTCATGCGGCCTAAAAAAACCGCAAATAGCCACGCTAGCACATATATTAAGATGGGGTTACTGCCATATACTTTAAGGGCATTAAAACCTCGCTTTATCTTTAACAGCTCCCAGCACACAATGATGATTGCTAAGCACAAACAAGCAAAGGCAGAACTCACTAATACAAAGGAGCCTGTCCATAAGCTTTTATTGATTGGGTGGTATATTGACCATATCAAACCTAGCGTTAGCATCACTGCGCCAATTAGGGTTAAGCCTTGAATTTGTGCTTTGTGACTTTTGTTTTGCAGTACTTGTGCGCATATTAAATAACCGCTAAGTACGGTAATGCTTGCGCTTAGCGTACTCAGCAAGCCTTCGGGATCAAAGGCTATACCCTTTCCTTGCCACATGTGACTACTGCCTAGTATTAACATATCGACGTGGCGTACGAGGTTGTTTTCAAGCGTGTAAGGGGCATCGCCAACGCTGAGTAAGAGCAGCCAGTAAGCAATCAAAATAAACCCTGCAAAAAGCCATAACCAACGCTCTTTTATACAAGTGACCATGATGGCAACTAACAAAAAGCAAAGGGCGATACGCTGTAATACGCCCATAATGCGCCAGTTCTCCGGCGCTTGGTCAAAGGGAATGATAAGTAATACAAAGCCAATACCAAATAGCAACCAGGTGCGCTTGAGAATAGAGAACCACGCTAGGCCGCCGGTGTGCAGTTTATGGCGCATAGAGCAAGCCATCGATGCGCCGACCACAAATAAAAAGAACGGAAAGACTAAATCGGTGGGGGTTAGGCCATGCCAATCGGCGTGTAAAAAAGGCGCATACACCGCTGACCATGAGCCTGGATGATTCACCAACAACATCAGCGCAAGGGCTAAGCCTCTTAGTATATCTATGGAGTCGATACGAGCAGGCGATGTCATATGCCTATCCTTTTTTACGAACGCGTATTGCCGATGACTTATTGCTTAAGGTTACGGGGTGATAATTTACAGCCTATTAATGCGTAGTAAAAAATAAACATATAACAAGGCAGCATCATCCAATACGCCGATTGGCTATCTAGCATAGTCGACAAACCGCCGTAGATTAGAGGCAAAATCGCCCCGCCGGCAATACCCATAATCAATAGTGCTGAGCCTTTAGCGGTAAGCTCGCCTAAGCCTTTCAGTGCAAGTGGCCATATTGCAGGCCAGACAATGGCATTGGCAAAACCTAGTAGAGCAATAAAGGTAATGGTATTGGGTACTAAACCAAAGCCCATCCAGCCCCAAAGTATTTCTGAGAACAGGGTGTCTGTGGTGGACGAAAACACCACGGCAATAGATAAAATCATACCGAGTACTGCAGAGCCTAATAAGGCGTGACGTTCGGTCATAATGCGCGGAATAAGGATTAAACCGAGCACATAACCAAGGACCATAAATGCCATAGTAAAAGAGGTGAGGGTGGTGGCATTTGCTACGCCTAAATTAGAGCCAAACAAGCCAATCGTATCGCCTGCAATTACCTCTACACCAACATACACAAAGAGGGTCATAGCGCCTAAAATAAGATGCGGAAACGCTAACAGTGATGTCTGCACAGCATCATTTGTGGCTGCATCGGGGTGTACTTCGTTTAAGTTTAGTTCTGGCAAACCAGACTTTAAAATGGCTAAGGCGAGCACGCCTAGTGCAATTGCCATCCATAAATAAGGGTAAATAAGGCCGTCGGCCAAGGCGGTAATTTTAATCGCACGGTCTGCCTCGCTTAATGTAGCAATAGATTTTGCTGTTACGTCACCAAAATCGCCTAACACCAAGGCGGTAAATATCATCGGTGCAACCACACCTGCGAGTTTGTTTAATATGCCCATAATTGAAATTCGTACTGCGGCAGTTTCCTCAGGACCAATTTTTACAATATAAGGATTAGATGCAGTTTGTAGCAAGGTTAAGCCGGTACCGAGTACAAATTGCGCGACTAAAAATAGATAAAAAGACTGTGCCTGCGCCGCAGGAATATACAAAATACAGCCAATAGCAATCATCGCAAGCCCTACCGACATGGCTTTACGATAACCGGTGATATCAAGTATTTTTGCCATTGGCAAGGCCATGACAACGTAGGCGAAGTAAAAAGTTGAGGCGATTAAAATTGCTTGGATCTCGTTTAAATCGCAAACAATTTGCAAAAAAGGCACGAGAGCGCCGTTAAGCCAGGTAATAAAACCAAAGATGAAGAATAATCCACCAATGATCATCATAGGCAGCAAGCTACTGCTTTGATTTGGAGCGACTGCTGTGCTTTGCATAAGACTTCCTTTACGATTGTTGCGCGATTTGTTCGCCGTTTATCCAACACGCCTTGGCGCGTAATGCTTGGTCAAGTAATACAAAGTCAGCGTTAAAGCCCACTTTGAGTTGTCCTTGTGTATTTAATCCCATCAGCGCGGCTGGTGTGGCACTGGCCATATTTAATACATCTTGCAGTATTGTCTGTGTTTGGGTGTCATTTGTATCTTTGCTGAGTAACTCAAGCATGTTTTTCACCGCGCCTGCCATGTCTAAACAAGAGCCCGCGATGCTGCCATCGGCCAAAGTTAACTTGCTGCCAACGCGCGTAATTTCTGAATCGAGCCAAGGTAGCGTCTTCATCTCACTGCCCACATGCGCCATGGCATCGGTCACGAGCATTAGGCGTTTGGGGCCGATGCACTGATACGCTAATTTACAGTTATAGGTATCCACATGATGCAAATCTGCGATGAGACCAGCGTTTACACGAGAGTCACTGAGCGCAGCGGCAATCATGCCAGGGCTCCTAGCACTTAAGCCCGACATTGCGTTAAATAGGTGGGTAAAGGCATGAGCTCCTGCATCTATGGCGGCGACTACGGTATCAATATTTGCATTAGAATGACCAAGTGAGACCACCACATTGTGTTTGATGAGGTCTTTAATTACGTCAGGGGGCACATTTTCAGGGGCTACGGTAATCATTACCTTGCCAATGTCGCGACGCGTCACGGTGGCAAAGTCTGTATCGCTCATTGGGCGCACTTGTTCGGCGCTATGAATTCCTTTCTTCGCTAAGCTTAAATGCGGACCTTCAAAGTGGATGCCGACAATACCAGGGCTTGTTATCGCAATTGCTTCAGCAACAGCGTCGGCTGCTTTTTGCATTTTTTCGCTGTTGTCGGTGATTAAGGTGGGCAGCATGGCAGTGGTGCCGTATTTTGCATGCCCTAGCACCATTTGTCGTAAGGCTTGCGGACTTTGTTCATGGTTAAACAAAGCTCCACCCCCGCCATTCACTTGTAAGTCAATAAAGCCGGCGCTCACCAGGCCATTCAGTTCGCTATCTACTTGCCACTTGCTCTCGGTGCGTTCCTGCTCTGCCTGCGATCGCAGCGCAATAATTTTACCCTTATCCACCTGCATAAGCATATCACTATGGATATGTTCACCGTCGAATAGTTGCTTGGCTAAGTATGTTTTCATGTGCTGCCTTATACTGTTTGCGTCACTTTATTTAAACCTTCTGGTGCATCTGGGTTAAAGCCCATTGCCACAGAGATTTGTTCTACATCTAAATAAAAGCGTTGCAATATACTAAGCGCAGCGAGGCGCGGATGCACGTTTTCTCCAAGCCCGGTAAGTTGGATAACTGTCGCGCCGCGTTTTGTCATCTCCGCAATTTGTGCACGGTGAGCCTCGCTACTTTCATCTTCTATATCAATATCAACAATGGCCAAGTCTTTAGAGACCAGAGCAGCCGGACCATGCAAAAATTCAGCGCTACTAAAAGCTTCTGCATGAATGGCACAGACTTCTTTTAACTTTAGGGCTATTTCGCGGCTAATGGCATAGCCAAAACCTCTGCCTAATACAACGCAATTGCGCAAAGCGTGAATAAATTCTAAAGACAATTGCGGTTTAGCATCTATGGTTTTTTGTAAATGCTCTGGCAAGCTCTCAAGTGCTCCTAATAAGTCGCTAGACTGTGCCCAAGACCCCACCAATTGCAAAATGGCTGACAACGTTGCCAAGTAGCTTTTGGTTGCAGCCACAGCTTTTTCTTCACCCGCGCGCAACGGCACGACCGCATCGGCAAGTTGGGCAAGGGGCGATGATTCATCATTGACCAGAGCAATGCAAGTGGCGCCTGAGGCTTGCGCTGCTTTAGCTTGAGCAAGAATGTCGTGGCTTCGACCAGATTGTGAAATACAAATCACAAGCGCGTGTTTGAGATTGAGTTCTCGTTTGAAAATAGAGCTTACCGATGGCGCAGCGGAGCATACCGGAATACCCAATTCCACTTCAATAAGGTACTTAGCAAACACGCCTGCATGATCGGAGGAGCCGCGGCCAATGATATAGACAAAATGAGGCGCAGCGGCGCGTATGGTCTCACCAATTTGCTCACACAATGCGGCATTGTTTTGTAACTGTTGTTGAATAATGTCGGGTGTTTGTGCGGCCTCTTTGGCCATAATGGTGTGCGTCATACGAGTTGTTTTCCTAGTGCGTGCTGTTGGCGAGCAATAATCGTTGCGCCAACTTCAGGTGGATGTAAAGGCGCGTTAATTTGCGCTTGAATGTCGGCCGATAACCAAGGTTGAACCTTATGCGCCAAACCGCCAATTAGACTCAGTCCTTGAGGCTTGTGTTTAAGAATTTGTATGCACAGCTGGTCAATATAAGCTGCGCCTTGTTGAGCAATCATCAAAGCAACTTCATCACCGTTTTCGGCATATTCAAATACCATAGGGGCTAATTGTGCAAACTTTGCCGGTGGTGCTTTTGCGTATTGTTCTACGATTTCACAAGCAAAAGCAGTGTCGATGCTCTTAAGAAGCGCTGTAACAAAGGGGCTTTGTGTTGAGAGCCCGTCGATAGATTCGAGGGTATGACGAATTGCCTCTGCACCAAACCATGCACCGCTGCCTTTATCGCCGAGTAAAAATCCATGACCACCAAATTCAATTTGTGTTGAGTCGGTGCACACAACACCAGATGAGCCCGTACCAATGATGACAATTGCTCCGCCAACATTTTCGTGCGCACCCACGCATGCAATGTGTAGGTCGGTTGTAAGTAACAAGCTAGCAAACGGGTGTTCCCATTTTTGCATTTTTTGTAAGCAACTGGGGATGTTTAAACCCGCTAGGCCAATGGCTGTATGTGTATTGGAAATCTGTTTGTGATCAACCTTTGCGCTGGTAAACACTCCGCTAATCGCATCTTTTATAGAGCGCAATGCGAGTTCGTAATCACGCATCGGATTAGCCGGTCCGCTGATATATTCAGCCAATAGTTTGCCGTTAGCGTCTTCGAGTCGGGCTTTGCATTTACTGCCGCCGCCGTCGATCCCTAAAAAGTAGGAGCTATTCAATTTATTGTCCTCCTGCTTGAATTTGTTGTTCGCGGCTAAATACCTTAGTGTCTGTTACCTTTGCACGTACTTTAACTTTCGTATTTTGTTCGCTAAGCGCAACTGGACCTTGGTAAACTTGCCAGTCGTCTTGGTCTGACTCTAGCGCATATTCAAGCTGCAAGCCCTGATACGTAGGGTGCATATGCAAATGTCCCTCTTTTATTATGGCGCCGGGTAGTGGCACGCGAGGCTCAATCCCTGCTCGAATCAGTTGTGGCATGGCGTTGTGGCTTAACACTTGCGAAAAGTGCTGCCAATCTTGTTTCATCAAGGCAATTTGCTTAGCATCAATATGGGATGTTTCTTGTGAGTAATCTGTATTACTTTGATACGCTTCAGCCCAGTCGGCATGATGCCAAGCGCGCTCAGCGACTACCAGTAAGCGAGGAAACAGCATGTAGTTAGCTTGTGCATCCGAGCGCACAGTTTCGCTCCACAACTGCGCTTGAATGCCTAAGATACTGCGCTTTGGCTCCATGTTTATCTCAGCCTTCGCGCTGTACGGGTGGCCAAAATTGTCGTACCAGATTTCGGCATGAGCAGGTAAATTAAGTGGCATAAATTGAAATACCTGATAACTATCGGTATAGCGAGAGCCCCAGTAATAGCCAGGTTCAATCGGGTCTGCTTCATAAGGAAAGTCAAAATACAGTACGTCGGGTGTGGATAACACCACATCCCAGCCTTTGTTGACCATTTTGTGCGCTTTGTTATGCCCACCAGAATATAAGGTTTCCCATGCGTTCGCCTGCACCTGAGGCGGCAAATTTGCAGGGTTAGCGTAAGACATACCATCACTCCAAGCTGCGGGTATCACTCCTAGTTCACTCACCTTATTAGCCACACGCTCAATAAAATAAGGACCAAGCTGTCTCACTTCAGTGATGTCGTCATTTTCTGCAATAAAGTTTGCACATGCAGGAGAGTCAGTCCATGCACCGGCAGTTTCATCAGCGCCTATATGATAGCGCTGCAGGGGAACGCCTGCGCTTTCGTGCATACGTTTAAGTTCGCCGAGTACTTCTTCAACAAAACGATAAGTAGCGGGGATGCAGGGGTTCAGTGTGTTATCGTTATAATGTTGAATAGAGCGGTATTCGCTAGTATCAGCCAGTTCAGTTAAGAAAAATCGCTCGGCCTCGTCAGGTTTTTCTTCTAACATTAAGCGATTATAACGCGCATTCATCGATACAATTGCTGCGCGCGAATGCCCCGGCATATCTAACGAGGGAAGAACTTCGATTTGCCTAGCTTGAGCGTAGTGCAAAATCTCAATGTAGTCTTCAATACTATAATAGCCACTGTTTTGCTCGCTAGCGGGGAGTTTGCCGTCACCCCCTGCAAGCTGCGGTAGCAAGCAGCGCTGTTCATTCTCGTCAAAACATCGAAAAGCGCCAACATTTGTTAGCTCTGGCAGGGTGGCAATTTGTAAGCGCCAGCCCTCGTCATCAGCTAAATGAAGGTGCAGTTTATTGAGCTTATAGTAGCCCATTTGATCTAGCACTTTTAAGATGAAGTCTTTGCTTCTGAAGTTGCGCGACACGTCAATATGCAATCCACGAAAGGCCAAGTGCGGCGTGTCTTGTGCAGTCCCAATAGGCAGGCTAGTGCTATCTTCGTCATATAACTGTGCTAGCGACATCATCGCGTAATATAAACCCGGGATACTGTGATAAGTTATGCGTATGTTGTTTTTATTGATGTCGAGGCGATAGCCTTCGTTGAGATTGTGACTGTCGCTATCTTCTATATGCACAAGGTCAACTTCAACACCTCCTTTACTCAACGGTAAACCATTGTCGCTAAAACGCTGCACGATGGCCGCGAGCATATTGTTTGCATAAGCGTTGTCGACCTTATCATTTATCTGTGTAAGTGCAGGTATATGTAAGCCCGCACTCACATCAATGCGTTCTGAGGTCCATTCAGGATTTTCAATCCTTGGGATAATGCGGTTACTTTCACCTGTTGAAAGCGCTGCTGCCCGCGCGTTAAATCGATGATAGCGCTCTGTTGCATTGGCGATGGCTACTTTATCATCAGCTTTTCGTAGGCTTTGTTGCGAGTCGGTGAAGGCAAGCACATGTTGCGGACGGGGTAATTGATGACCATCTGATAAGCGTTCGGTAGTTGAGGTAATTACGTGTGTATTACCTTGTCCATCCACCAATAAATAATTAGGAAAGAGCACTGATTCAGACACCAATGGTGTATTGCCATAAAAAGTAATGCTATAGGCGATGTCAGATGCTAATGCACCGGTTTTTGCTGTAATTTCATGAAGATCGCCGTTCATATGGCGTAAGGTTAGCTCGCGACTGACCGCATGGCTCACCGGTGATAAATTACTAAATAGTATGCGCCAGTTTTCGGGCATATTAGCAGCAAGGGTGAGCTTCATAGTGGCCTTATAACAGCTTTGCGCATCTGCCGGACAGCCCTCAGAAAGATAGTTGTTGTCGACACGAACAGTAATATCGATATTTTGCGCAGCGCTTTCTACAAGAGTTTGTGCTGAATTTTCAATCTCAGCTATTTCACTGACTACTGGCGTGTGGGCAACACTGTTCTTGCTATTTTGCTCAGTGCAGCCGCTTAACAAAGCGACAAACGTCAAGCTCAAGAAAGCAAGTGGCCTGTTTGATAAAGTTGATTTCATGCCTTAGCCTTATGTAAATCGGTGATAAAGTCACTATTAAATGTCTAATTTTATTCTCGACATAACGTTTTTGAAATAAATATGACAGCGTTGTCATATTTATCTTAAAAATTAGCGCTTTATTTCTGTATATTATTACTTAAACTACAGATGACAGCGCTGTCAATTTGAATCAGATTACTATATGATTTTGCGAATGGCAAACAGATATTACAAAAAGTTAACAATTACATTGCTCTTTGTTTAAATAAACGCTTGCCGCTTTAACGATTAAGCACAGACGATTAGTAGTGCTATAATTATAGAGTGAGCCAATTACTTCGTGGCATAAGTATCCGCATAAGGTGCTGTTTTAATGCACAAGGAAAAATTTGAAATATGAAAGTGACCATTAAAGATGTTGCGATCCACGCTGGGGTATCGTTCAAAACCGTATCTAGAGTAATGAACCATGAGGGTACAGTAAAACCAGAAACCTTAGAAAAAGTGAAGAAAGCCATTGCAGAGCTTAAATACCAGCCTAACACGGCGGCACGAAATTTAGCCGGGTCAAAGTCATATGCTTTAGGATTTATTTATGACAATCCCAACGCATATTATGTGATTGATATGCAACAAGGTATTTTGGAGGAATGCGGACGTAAAGGTTATGAGCTCCTTATTCACCCTTGCGAGTCGAGTACTGATGACATCATCACAAAAATCCAACAAATGGTGAAACGCACTCAGCTTTCGGGATTAATCGTTAGCCCGCCTTTGTCTGAGAATCCAGCGTTTATTAGTGAGTTAGCCAAACTAGATATTCAGTTTGTTCGCCTGGTGTCGGGTGACGATGGTAAAATTGAAAATACCTCTTGTGTCTTTATTCATGACCGTGAAGCCGCCGAAACTATCGTCGACTATTTAATTACACTCGGGCACAAAAAAATTGCTTTCATTAGCGGTGAAAAAGACCATAAATCAACCCTTGAACGTCAGGAAGGGTATATGCAAGCGATGCGGGCACATGGCTTAGATGTTAACCCCGATTGGATTGTAGAGGGGCGTTACTCCTTTGATTATGGTGTGCGCGGAGCACAAAGCTTGTTAGCGCTAGCTGATAGACCAACGGCTATCTTTGCTTGTAATGATGAAATCGCCGCAGGCGCGCTGTTAGCTGCTAGGTTAGAAGGAGTCGACATACCCAAGCAACTATCCATTGCCGGTTTTGAGGATAGCCCCTTTTCGAGGCAAACCATCCCACAACTCACCACGGCCGCCCAGCCGACTAAAACCATTGGCGCCTCAGCTGCTGCGCTTTTAATCAACAACATCACAAAAAATCGTATGCGAACGCAAGGCGCTCAGACCCCACACGAAGACTTCACGCCTAGCTTAGTTGTGAGAGGTTCAACAAATATAATCGCTGAGGGATAAGCATGCCTTCAAGATTTTTAACGATGTTGGTCAATTAAAATAACATTACCGTCAGGGTCAGTCATGGTGAAATTAGCAGGGCCCTTGTTGTTTTCGTTGATTAAGGGGCCAACATCAATGCCTTCATTGGCCAACATTTTCTGTAAATACCTTACGTCGATATAGTCGTCGATGTGTTTTGCATTGGCATCCCATCCCGGATTGAAGGTCAGCATGTTATTGTCTAATATCCCTTCGAACAAACCAATAATTTGGTCATCGGAATCTTTCATGATGAGCCATTTTTGTTCAATTTGCCCCGCCATTTGTACAAAGCCTAGTTTCTCATAAAAGGCCTTTGATACATGGATATCCGCAACTTTTAAACTGATTGAAAACAAACCTAATTTCATTGTGTCATCCTTTAAAGTAATGATGTGGCGTTGATGCAGAAGCCAGTAACGTCAACCTTAGATGATTCCTTTTTCTAGAGCAAGTTGCATAGCGGAATGACGTGTTTTTGTAAGTGTTCATAGGGTTTTATATTTGCGCAAATCCAAGTCTATTGCATAGCAAGCATATAGTGTTTATTCTGGGTTTAAATCCTCTTCAACCTAGGCGTTTCGTGTTATCATCAACGATTGTTTTGTGCAAAGAGCAATGGCCTTATTCATTTGAGCAAATTTAGCCTCAAGTTAGTTTAATAAACATGCAGTGATTACCTAAATGAAAATAGAAAAAAACGAGCTGAAACTTGGAAGGTTTCTTATACCATACAGGGTGTACGGCGAAGCAAAAGAAACCATTGTTTGTATCAGTGGTGCTAAGCAAACGATGGCGGCGTGGCGCAGTTTTGTCAGTCATTTTGTCGCAGATTATTCCGTTGTCGTATTTGATTTACCGGGTCAAGGTAGAGCAACTATTTTAGAGGGTGAGCCCTCGGCATCTTTTCAAGATCAGCAAGATATTCTGTTAGGGATCATCAATGCCAGTAACCGCAATGGCAAAGTTATTTTAGCGGCAGCATCTTGGGGCACAATAATTTCGGCAGCCGTGGCGGCGAATCATCCCCAATTGGTCGATAAAATGATTCTCGGGAGCTTTGGTGTCAAACCGAATAAAGAAATACTAGAGGTTATCCATAAAGGCAAAACCCTATACGATGAAAATCGTCTACATGAAATTGCCCCGCTAATGATTAAAAGCTTTGGTCAAAAAATCCCAGATTCGCAAAAGCGCCAGATCATCGAGCAATTTGGCAATATGGATAGAGAGCAGTTCATCAGCTTCTATGACCATTGTGTATTTGTAGAGCAGTGCAGCCATATTGAAGAGTATATTCAATTGTCAAAAATTGAGGCCAGAACACTAATAATAAGTGGTGAGCACGATGCGATTCTCGACCACGAAGGGATTCGTGAAGCGGCTAAGCGGATTTCAGACTGTGTGTATAAATTAGTTCCCAGTGCGGGACACTTTTTGCATTGGGAGCAGCCCACTATTTTAAATACTTACCGTGAGTTTTTGAGCACTTAAGCCCTCTAATAAAGGGGGTAAAAACAGCAGTGAAATATTTCGCAAAATATCTAAAAAGCCCCTCTCGTCAGGGGCTTTTTTGTGCTAACTTTTAGTATTATCTCATCGTAAGTACGATGTTATCAGGCAAGTGAATATGGCTTAGCTTTACCCGAATCAACCCATCAATTGAGCGTGATTACATGACCCAAACCCAAGCAAACACAGGTTTTTATTCGATACATGCTAACCGGCTAGAGGACCTGCGTGCGCTGATAGTTAAAATTTGTAGCACTGAGCCACTCGCTCCGCTGCAAAACGAGATGTGTTTGGTGCAGAGTAACGGAATCGCACAGTGGCTAAAGTTAGGACTTGCGCAGCCCCCCGAAAGAGGTGGTTTAGGCATTGCGGCAGGCTTCAACTTCTCTTTACCTTCTACCTTTATTTGGCGAGCTTATCGTTCGGTCTTATCTACTGACGCCGTACCCGACCAATCTTCTCTCGACAAAGACGTGTTGGTTTGGCGCCTGTTTAGAATGTTGGGTGATATCGACGTGCTAGGCCCATCTTTAAACTCGCGTCAAGATACACCAGTCAGCGATACTGAATTAAAGAGCGTGTTTGCACCACTGTTACGCTTTTTACAGGGCGACAATCCTAAATTAAGGCGTTTTCAGCTAGCTGAGCGCATTGCGTTATTGTTTGATCAATACCAAGTGTATCGAGCTGATTGGTTGGCCGCCTGGGAGCTTGGAAAAAACGTCATTTACAAGGGTAACTTAGAACAAGCGGTTCCGAGTAATTTACTATGGCAGCCCGTACTTTGGCGGCTTTTACTAGAGGATGCGGGAGAAAGCCACGCCTCTAGCAGCCGTGCCAGTGTGCATCAGCGCTTTATGGAAAAGGCAAAGCAAATTGAGGTGCCCACGCATCCTGAGCTTTTACCCAAGCGCATTATCGTATTTGGCATTTCTGCGATGCCCCAGCAAATACTGGAAGCGCTACAAATGGTCAGTAAGTTTACTCGAGTGGTGTTTTGCGTGGCAAACCCCTGTCAGTATTACTGGGGCGATATTATCAGCGAGCGCGATGCAATCATGGGTAATAAAAAAGCTGAAGTAAAAAGGCGGCAACGCTTGCGACAAGATCAACACAAACACCTCGTTGATTTGCCGCTTGAGGAGTTACATCAACAAGCCAATCCACTGCTGGCGAGTTTGGGAAAGCAGGGGCGCGATTATATTCGCTTGTTGGAAGAGTTTGACGGTAGCTATGCAGAAGAGACCGCGCTTGGCCAAGAATTACAAAACCAAGTCCCCAAAATCAGCGACAGACTCAGTGTGTTCGTGCCATACGCAGGCCCAAACGGTGGTGATGATGTCAGTTTGTTATCGCAAATTCAAAACGATATTTTTGACCTAAGTCCTGTGGATGAGCTGCTTGCCAGTAAGCGCACTCTTGCACTGGGGCAGGATAGCTCGTTGGTTTTTCATGCGGTACACAGTGAGCAACGAGAGCTAGAAGTCCTGCACGATCAATTATTAGCCGCTTTCAACCAAGACCCTAGCTTAAAGCCCAGTGACATATTGGTAATGACACCCGATATTAATAAGTACTCGCCGCATATAAACGCGGTTTTTGGATTGTTTGACCGCAGCGACAAGCGCTATATTCCTTTTGCGATTTCAGACCAAGGATTACGAGACCAAGACCCTAATGTAATTGCCTTTGAGCACCTTCTTAGCTTAGACAAGAGCCGTTTTACCTACAGTGAGCTTATCTCTTTATTGGAGCTTCCTGCCATTGCTCAACAGTTCGATATTGATGAACTCGACTTAGACATTATAAAGCGCTGGTGCCAAGGAGCGAATATACGCTGGGGCTTAGATGCTAAGCATCGAGAGGAGTTTGTGCAAAACCCCAGCTTGGCTTCATCGGAACTGCACCTAAGTACTTGGCAAGCAGGTTTACGCGCCATGTTACTCGGATATAGTATGCCAGATGGCGGGCAGTGGGCGGGTGAACTGGCTTACTCACAAGTGGGTGGCTTAGAGGTTAAATTGATTGGTCAGCTAATCGAATTTGTCGATGCCTTAGGAAAGCTTAAGGCCATATTAGAACAAGAGCATACACCAGCGCAGTGGCAAGCTCATATACAACATCTGCTCGATACTTTTTTTGCTGAAACAGAGCTAACAACTTTGGCAATAAAAAGTGAAATTACAAAACAAAGCGAAAAGCTAGTTAAGCATATTCAGCAGGCAGGGACAGATG
Source organism: uncultured Glaciecola sp. (assembly GCA_964621345.1). GTDB lineage: Bacteria > Pseudomonadota > Gammaproteobacteria > Enterobacterales > Alteromonadaceae > Glaciecola. The sequence goes on from CAZUON010000002.1 coordinate 19,081, forward strand.
AGCAAGTATTGCCCATCGATACGGTAAAAGACCTTTTATTAGATGGTCTCGATGGGGCAAGTTTGAATCATCGCTTTTTAATGGGCAGTGTCAATTTTGCTACCTTGATGCCAATGCGCGCGATCCCTTTTAAGCGCGTATATATATTGGGGATGAATGACGGGGCCTTTCCGCGGCAAAATAAGGCCGTGGACTTTGATTTAATGGCAAACGATTATCGGCCAGGCGATCGTTCTATGCGTGAGGATGACCGTTATTTGTTCTTAGAGGCCTTACTGGCAGCAAGGGAATCGTTGTACATCAGTTGGGTTGGTCGAAGTATTAAAGATGATAGTGAGCGCCCACCTTCGCTCTTAATTTCGCAATTAATCGATTACATAAATAAGTTCTGGCGTTTATCAAGCCCTAAAGAGACACCATTGAGTAAAGAACAGCAGCAAACGCTTGAAGATGCTCTGGTCAGTGATAGTCTCACTAGCTTTCATCCACTTCAGCCTTTTAGCGAACACTATTTTAAACAGGTAAACGAAGAGAATGAAGCGCCTGTAGGAAAACGGCCAGAGCAAGTATTATCGCCCCCGCTCTTTACCTATGTGCGGGAATGGCGGGCGGCGCGCAATAATGATGTAAGAGCTGACTCTAATGCAGCCACAAGCACCCGGGGCAGTCAACGCATAAGCCTAACTGAACAAGAGCAAATACTAGATCTCAATACCCTAACGCAGTTTTTGAAAAAGCCCGTTGAGAGCTTTTTTAAGCAGTCCTTATTGGTCAATTTTGATGCGTCTGAACAGCTCAATAACGACCGCGAAACCTTTACTCCGTCTCACCTAGAGAAGTATGGCACTGAGAGTCAGATTATCGATAAAGCAATACTCTCGGCGCAAACCCTTGAGCAAGCGTTGGGTAACATTACCAATAAAGTTGAGGTGATTGCTATGTCGGGAGAACTCGGTCTAGCATCGACCATGCGGTCTCAGGAGAAAAGCTATACCCGTGATATGAAAAATTTAGCCAAGCGTTACTTTTATTATTTTGGAGGTCTTAAAGCTCAGCCAGAAAAACGTATAGAGCTTGATTATTCTTATATAGCCCAGGGTGAGGATGGAAAAAAACTTATTTTAGAGGGTATTGTGGGTAATTTTGCGCAAACTCAAGGCGGGGAGTCTGTAAGGTTACTAATTAGTAAGTCTAAAACTAAAGGCACCAAAAAAAGAGATAAAATGCGCTTTGATAACTTGCTAGGACCGTGGTTAGAGCATCTAGCATGTCATGCTAAAGGAGAGTCATTTACTACACGGGTGCTGGCCAAAGAAGCCGACGTTTCATTTGTGTTTTACGCTATTGAGCCGCAAACAGCGAAAGCCTATTTAGATGATATTTTAAGTATTTGGGTAGAAGGAATGCAGCGCCCATTGCCACTTGAGAGTCGGGCGGGCTTTGCATGGGTCGACTATGTGCACGCTGAAAAGCTTGCACGTGCCGAGCAGCATAGCTCTGAAAAATTAGGGTCTGAACAACAAGAACATGAGTTGGCAAAACGGAAACAAGTGAAAGAACAAATATCAAAGCAGTTTGAAGATGGCTTAGCTTTTGATGAGGGATACTACCGACGTGCTTTTGGCAAGCATATCGATTTTATTGCCAGTGAGAACACCAGTGATAAGAAGTGCCAAGACTTTGAACAATTAAGCGAAAGGCTCTATTTGCCCTTAGTGCATGCGCTTGAGGAGCAAATTCATGAGTAATCAACACGCAGTTACTGATGCTGGGCGCATCACAAAGGCCAAAACGCTCGACCCTTTAAACTTTAAGCTACATCAACACGCACTGATTGAAGCTAGCGCGGGTACCGGAAAAACCTTTACCATCGCGTTTTTATATGTGCGTTTGGTGTTAGGGCATGGCCAACCTCAAGGCTCTTTACTGGCAGAAGGGTTATTGCCTCGAGATATTCTAGTGGTCACCTTTACCGAAGCGGCGACCAAAGAGCTCATCGAACGTATACGCGCTAACTTATCGTTAGCCGCCGAGGTTTTTTCCCCTGAACCGCGCATTCGCCAGCATCAAGATATTACTTTGCTAAGCCAACTAAAAAATAGCTACCCACAATCTGAACATGCACCATGCCGCAAAAAACTGTTAGATGCGCTTGAACTGATGGACGATGCCGCGATTTCAACCATTCATGCATGGTGCAACCGCATGCTCAGTGAGCACGCCTTCGATAGTGGCAGTTTGTTTGAGCTAAGCTTGGAAAGCGATAAAAAGCCGATTATTCAAATGGCCTGTGAAGATTACTGGCGCCGCCATATTTACCCACTCAGTTTGTCACAGCTTGATTTATTGCACAAAATAGTCAAATCACCCAACGACTTACAGCAAAAAATAAGCGCAAGCTTGAGTAGTGCTGGATGTTTTCAAGCACCTGCCGCACTATTTGAGTTAAGCACCGAAATTGAAAATGTACAACGATATTTGCAGGCGCAAAACTTCGAAGTGCTTATTCAAGAGGCCCATGCAGCGGTTCAAACCCTGGCGGCAAATAAGCTAAACCCGATAAAAAAAGCCCTAGAAGATCTAAGTGAATGGTCTGCAAAAAGCGGTGCTAGCGCGTACCCTTCTAAAATTAGCTCATTAAAAGGCTACGAGTATTTATCAAAAGCGGGCTTTACTGCGTTGATTGAAGGGCAGCATACTATTGGGCTTTGTGATGTAATCGACAAACTTGTTTATTTAAAAGCAATTACAAAAAAAGATACGATTAAATCGCGTCGAGTAGAGATGTTAACACACGCTAGCGTGCACATCGCCCAGCAAGTAGCAAAAGAACAAGACCTTGTGGCACAACTTGGTTTTGATGAATTGTTAGTGAAGCTTAATCAGGCATTAGCCAGTGGTGATAGTGGCGGTGACAAAGCCGATGATAACGCCAATGAGAATGGCGAAAATATAAACCGTGCACTCGCCCAAACCATTGTTAAGCAATTTCCGGTGGCACTTATTGATGAATTTCAAGATACCGATCCGGTGCAATTTGGTATTTTTGAGAAGGTCTATTTTCAGGCCTCTCAAGGACCTCAAACATCACAGACAAACGAGCCTAACGCAAATCAAGATACTACAACAGCTAGCCTAATTATGATTGGTGACCCCAAGCAAGCTATCTATAGCTTTAGGGGCGGTGATATTTATACTTATTTATATGCCAGCAGTAAGGTCGAACAACAAAAATATACCTTAGCGACTAATTATCGGTCTACCGAAAATATGGTGAATGCGGTAAATCATTTATTCAGCCGCGCAGAAAATTTACCAACAAAGGCTTTTCAATTTATCAAAGAAAAGCTCGGTGAAACTGATGCACAAAGCCTTATACCGTTTAATTCCGTTGAAGCAAATGGTTTAAAAGATAAGTTAGTGCTTACAAATTTAGGTCAAGAAGGGCTTAACTTTTGGCAAAGTTCAGCGCGTATTCAAGCGGATGCTAGCAGTTCAAGTGAGGAAAAAGAGGCAGACAGCGACGCGGATAACAAGCAGCAAAGCGCTGCACAACACAGAGCGGTTTTAGCTGCAGGCTGCGCTGAGCAGATAGCACAAATACTGGATGCATCGCAAAAACAGCGCGCCTATTTTGAACATAGCAAAAGTGCTGAAAAACGGCCAATATTACCCAGTGATATTGCTATATTGGTAAATAAAAAAGCGGAGGCTGATGAAATCAAATCGGCCTTGTTGGCAAAAAATCTAAACTCGGTGTATTTGTCTACCCGCGGAAGTGTGTTAAGTGCGCCAGAGGCAAAGGATATTTTGTTATGGTTAAAAGCCTGCGCCGAGCCAATGCATGTTGCTTCACTTCGTAATGCATTAGCTACTTACACCTTAGGTCGCTCACTTCAAGATATACACAAAGCTATCAGCGATGAATCGTATTTAGATGAACTTATTACGCAGTTTCAAGGCTATCATTCACTGTGGCAACATCAGGGTGTGCTGCCCATGATCAGGCGCTTAATGCTCGACTACGGTGTGCAGAGTCAACTACTTGAACAACTCAATGGTGAGCGCGTGATCACCGATATTCTGCATATTGGCGAGCTCTTGCAACAGGCTAGTGCCAAAATTGATGGGATGACTAATCTTGTTTCTTACTATGAGGCTTTATTAAGCGACGAAAACAAAGAAGAAAATGAGTTTATGATGCCCCGTCTTGAAAGCGATGAAGACTTAATTAAAGTGGTCACGGTGCATAAATCTAAGGGCTTGCAGTACCCTCTGGTGTTTTTACCCTTTGCTACGCAAAAAGCCGATATCATGCGCGGGACCCAGTTTTTATCTATTCATGATGAACATGGCGAGACACAAGTTTCATTTGATGTTGATAAGGTCAAAGCACAAAAATTAATCGAACTCAAAAAAGAAGAAATAAGAAAGTTGTATGTAGCGCTTACCCGCGCAAAATACGCCACTTGGGTAGGAGCGGCAGATGTAAAAGATTGGCATGAAAGCGGCCTTGCCTACATACTTGGCGTGACTGATAAAGACGCAAATATTGGCAATGCGCTGGCCCAGTTGGCAAAGGATAATACCCATTGTATTGATATCAGTGATTTACCCGAGAGTAGCGATATTTGTTATATATCGCCGCCGCAAGCGACCTTAGGACCCGCTAAGCAAGCGCAAGTGTCGATTAAACAGTCGTGGCGAGCATACAGTTATTCTAGTATTGATTACATGTCGCATGGCGTATTGCAGGCGAGCACGCCTCAAACACAAAGCGAGAACAATATTGATGAAAAAGTATTTGCGCAGTTAAGCGAAAACCAAGACGATACAAACAGTAGTCCAGATAGCAGAGTACAAAGCCTTGCACAAAGCCATACTGAAACTGAGTCTGCCTCCAGTGAAAAAGCGGTCATCGAAAACACGATTCATAGTTTTTACCGCGGCGCGAAACCCGGTACCTTTTTGCATGATATTTTGGAGTGGGCAGGTAAAACAGGCTTTGCTCAAGTATTTGCAGAGCCTGAGTTACTCAATGAGCATGTAAAAGCCCAATGCGAACGGGCAGGTTGGGCAGAATATGCTGATGTTATTTTTCATTGGCTATATGATGTTGTTGCTCGTCCTTTTCCGCTTGCTCATGCCATGCAAGGCAATGACGGTATTGGTGCTGCGCTTGCTGATTTGAGTTTAGCGATCCCCGAAATGGAGTTTTGGTTTAGCACAGAGCATGCTCGGTTGGCAGATATTGACCAAGCGGTGATTAGTGCAACCTTTGAGGGGGCACCTCGCCCACATGCAAAGCCTGAGAATATGTCGGGCATATTTAAAGGCTACATCGATTTAACCTTCGAGTATGACGGCAAGTACTACGTGCTGGATTATAAATCCAATTATTTGGGTGAAACAGACGATGCCTACACCAGCGAAAACATTGAAGCGGCGATTTTGCATCATCGTTACGATTTACAGTTTGTTATTTACTTAGTCGCACTTCATCGCTTACTGAAACATCGAATCCTCGACTATGACTACGATACTCATGTAGGCGGGTGTGTGTACTACTTCTTAAGAGGACTTAATTCAGAAACACAAGGGGTGTTTACCACAAAACCACCGCGAGTGCTGATTGAGCAAGTCGATGCATTATTTAAAGGGCAAGCTCTAAGTACAAACGAGGTAGCTACACGAGCTATAACTACAAAAGCGATAGGCGAAAGTGAACATCCAGAGGGAGAAGTTAGATGATACAAAGTGATTTGCCTCTAGATAATTCACCTGTAAATGGCTCAGCTTTAAGCGATGAGCTTTTAAACGACACCCAAAACACCCTAATGTTACTCAAACAATGGCGCGAAATTGACAGTCTGCGCCCATTAGATTTAGCCTTTGCTAAGCATTTATGTGAAATGGGCGAGGCAAGCGGTCAGCGCATATCACCAAACACTTTGCTTTTTGCTGCAATCAGCTCACTGTATTTAAGCGACGGTCACGTTTGCTTGGATATCAAAAAAGTATTTGATGCGCCAGAACGTTTTATTAAGCACGCGCCAGAGCATCGACATAAGACCTTGAGTCTTACCCAAGTACTCAACAAGCTGTCTTGGCAAGAATGTGTAAGCAAGCTCGAAACTTGCCCGGCAGTGCAGTACACAAACGAGGCCCATGCAAAAGACTTAACCGAAAAAACACAACAAGCACCACTAGCACTCAAAGGTTCCCGTTTATATTTGTCTCGTTTTTATCAGTATGAACAATGTATCGCCGAAGGGATTTACGCGCGCTTACCGGTATTGCCCAGCATGCAAAGTCTTGATAGCGAGAGTAACGCAGTACTAAAACATACCATAGCTACTTTGTTTGAGGGGCAAGTGCGCAGTCACGCTGCATCACAAATACAAGCCTGTGCTTTAGCTGCGCGTAGTCAATTTAGCATTATTACCGGCGGCCCAGGCACCGGTAAAACGACAACGGTAGTAAAACTTTTAGCCGCGCTACAGGCTATAGCGGCAAGTCAAAACGCTGGAGAAAAACTCAAAATAGCTTTAGCAGCGCCTACTGGTAAAGCCGCGGCTAGGCTTAATCAATCTATTACCGGTGCGGTATCCCAGTTACCTTTGAGCAAGCTGGCGGGAGAGCTTACCCAGAAAGATATTCCGCAAAAAGTCAGCACCTTACATCGCTTGTTAGGCAGTCGTGGCTCTACTCGCGAGTTCAAATATAACGCACAAAACCCTTTACCTATCGATATGCTGGTTATCGACGAAGCCTCTATGGTAGATGTAGGTTTGATGGCCGCGGTTATAAAAGCCTTGCGCAACGATGCGCGATTAATATTGCTTGGAGATAAAGACCAATTAGCCTCGGTAGATGCGGGAGCGGTGCTAGGGCAACTTGCACAGTTTGCACATGAAAACCGGTATAGCCAAAGTACGCGTGAGTATTTACAAGTAATTACCGGCATCGATACGCCAGAGCAAGCAATATCTGACAATACGCATTCGGAACACAGCGATGCGTTAGCGCAAAATCTTGCCATGCTCAATCATAGCTTTCGTTTTGATGCCCATAGCGGCATTGGGCAACTTGCAAAAATGGTTAATACTGCAGAGCGCAATAATTTACACAAAACAAATACCTTGCTCACTCAATTACAAGATAGCAAGTTAAACGATTCGATCTGGTTAATACACGATATTGCGAATAAAGAAGCCGAAATTGACACCCAAGCTTCCATATTTAAAGAGCTTGTGGCAAGTGGTAGTCCTAATCGTTTTCTCAATAATGGGCAGGGCCGTTTGCAAGGAGATAAGCCCATTGAGGCCCCGAAAGGGTATCAAGATTACTTGCAATTATTAGCACAAGCCAAGCATGCACTCAATGAGCAAAGCGCAGAACAAGACTGGAATAGCTTAGCCAGCAATGTGCTCGCCAGTTTTGAGCGTTTCCAGGTACTTTGCGCTATGCGCAGCGGACCATATGGCGTTGAAGCGCTCAACGAACTTATGCAAAACGCCCTTATTCCCCAAGCCGTATTGGCAGAGCAGGGAAGCTTTTATCATGGCAGGCCGGTGCTGGTAACGCGTAATGATTACAACTTAGGGCTGACCAATGGCGATATTGGTATGGTGATTTGGCGCTGGGTAAAAGACGCAAAAGGCGAGCCGTATTATGCTGCTCGTGTCGCCTTTGCCAGTGAACAAGTTGATGGCGACATACGCTGGTTTTCTCCAGCACGATTGCAAGCAATTGATACCGTATTTGCCATGACAGTGCACAAATCCCAAGGGTCGGAATTTGAACACACCTGTATTGTATTGCCCGAACGCATTAATCCGGTGGTGACTAAAGAGTTACTTTATACCGCCATCACTCGAGCCAAATATTGGTTGAGCATTGTATCGCCCAACCCAAATATATTAGTCGACGCGATGAACAACCCAATTAGCAGAGAATCGGGCCTCACGCTTAAATAGTGGCAGCTAGCTCTGCGCCTTGGCGAATAGCGCGCTTTGCATCTAACTCGGCGGCCACATCGGCACCGCCAATGACATGCACATTTAAACCCGCGCTTATAAGTGAGTCTTCAATTTCTCGAAAGGGAGTTTGGCCGGCGCAAATAATAATGTTATCAACCGCTAGGGTCTTTGCTTTTTCGCCGACTAAAATGTGCAAACCGTCATCGTCAATTTTCTCATAGCTTACACCACCTATCATTTGTACTTTATGATTGGTCAACGAGGCTCGGTGTACCCAACCTGAGGTTTTACCCAAGCCTTTACCAACCTTTGTGCTTTTACGTTGCAGCAAAAATACTTCTCGCTCTGGTGAGACATCTTCTTTGTTTTGCAATGCGCCGGGTGCTTGATAGCTTTTGTCTATGCCCCAATGTGAAAGCCATTTATCTAAATCGGTGCTTAGCCCTTCGTTTTCGACTAAATATTCCGATACATCAAAACCGATACCACCGGCACCAATCACCGCAACACGTTTGCCCACGGGTTTATGGTCCCGCAGTACATCGATATAGCTCATTACACTTGGGTGCTCAATGCCTGGGATGGCTGGTGTTCTTGGTTTTATACCGGTAGCTAAAACTACCTCTGATACGCCGAGGGTGCTTAGCTTGTCTGCGTCGGCGCGCGTATTTAAATAAAGCTTAACGCCGGTGACCTCTATTTTGCGCTGGTAGTAGCGCAATGTCTCATAAAATTCTTCTTTGCCGGGCACTTGTTTTGCGTAGTTAAATTGTCCGCCTATTTCACTTGTTTGCTCGAATAAATGGACCTCGTGACCACGCTCTGCGGCATAGGTCGCAAAAGCTAATCCGGCAGGACCCGCACCCACAACCGCTATCTTTTTAGGCGTTGCCACCGTTTTGAAAATAAGCTCGGTTTCGTAACAAGCTTGCGGGTTAACCAAGCAGCTTGCACGTTTTTGTTCAAAGGCGTGATCTAAACAGGCCTGATTACACGCAATACAGGTATTGATTTGGTCCGATTCGTCGCGCTTGGCTTTTGCCATAAAATCCGCATCGGCTAAAAATGGTCTTGCCATGGAGACCATATCGGCGTGGCCTTGTGCTAATATCGACTCAGCAATTTCGGGGGTATTGATGCGGTTTGTAGCAATCAGAGGAATGCTGACTTCCTTTTTCATCCGCTCGGTTATCCACGTGAAAGCGGCACGTGGTACTGAAGTCACAATAGTCGGTACGCGAGCTTCGTGCCAGCCAATACCAGTATTAATCAGCGTTGCGCCGGCTTTCTCTATGGCTTTTGCCAAATAAACGACTTCTTCCCAAGGTGCGCCGCCTTCGACTAAATCGAGCATCGATAAACGATAAATTAAGATAAAATTAGGGCCAACGGCCTCGCGTGTCAGCTTGACGATTTCAACTGCCAAACGAGCTCGGTTTTCAAGACTTCCGCCAAACTCATCCTCTCTAAAGTTAGTGCGCTCGCAAAAAAATTGGTTTATTAGATAACCCTCTGAGCCCATGATCTCAACACCATCATAACCGGCAGATTTTGCTAATACAGCGCACTGTGCATAGTCTTTAATGGTATTGCGAATACCTCTTGCCGATAGCGCCTTGGGCTTAAAAGGGGTAATCGGAGATTTTATCGCTGAGGCAGACACCGCCAAAGGATGATAACCATAACGACCGGAGTGCAAAATTTGCATGCATATTTTACCGCCTTCTTTGTGCACGGCGTCGGTAATCACTCTGTGTTTTTTAGCATGGCGAGTGCTACTCATGCGCCCTGCAAATGGTGCAACCCAGCCCGCTACGTTTGGTGCGATGCCGCCTGTAACAATTAGACCCACACCGCCTTTAGCACGCTCTGCGTAAAAAGCCGCTAGCTTATTAAAACCGCCTTTTTCTTCTTCGAGTCCTAAATGCATAGAGCCCATTAAGCTTCGATTTTTCAAGGTCGTAAAACCTAAATCTAAAGGCGTGAATAAATGCGGAAAGGGTTGCTCAGCATTTTGTGCAGGTGTGGTTTGTGTTGAATTTTGCTCAGACAAAGTAAGACCTCAGGTGTTAACTATCACAATAGTGTAATACTTATACTGAGTTTTAAAAGGGTTGGTTGTTTTTAGATAAAAGAGTGAACACTCACTCTTTTATCTAGCCATATTCAATTGGCACTTTAGTGTCAGTTATTAATCAATCAAGCCTAATGCTCGCGGTAATACAAGGCTAATCTCAGGAATAAAGGTGACTAACATCAACCCAACGAGCATGGTAATAAATAACGGCAGCAAAGGTTTGATAACGCTTTGAATTTTTATTTTTGCTACGCTGCATCCCACAAAAAGTACCGAGCCGACCGGTGGTGTGCATAGCCCAATGCACAAGTTGAGTATCATCATAATGCCAAAATGCACAGGGTCCATACCGGTGGCTACCACTACCGGTAAAAAGATAGGCGTGAAAATTAATACTGCGGGTGTCATGTCCATGAAAATACCGACGCCAAGCAAAATTACGTTAATAATCAGTAAAATAATTATGGGATTATCGCTGATGGTAAGTAGCACATTGGTGATACTTTGCGGAATATTCTCGTAAGCCATGACCCAAGATAGGGCAATAGAGGTTGCTACTAAGAACAATACAATTGAGGTGGTTTTAATCGTATCGAGTAGCAAAGGTTTTATATGTTTAAGCGATACCTCGCGATAGGCTGCTGCCAAGCAGGCCGAATACAACACTGCAATTGCAGAGGCCTCGGTAGCGGTAAATAAACCATTTACGATACCGCCGATAACCACTACTAACATCAATAAGCTGGGTAGAGCCGCCACTAAGGTGCGTGCGGTTTCAGCAAAACTAGCCTTCTCACCTCGTGGGTAATTGCGTTTTTTTGCAATGATACCTGCGGTCAACATTAATAAAGCACCAATCAGTAAGCCAGGTAAATACCCGGCCATAAACAACGCAGCAATGGAAACACCGCCACTGGCGAGTGAAAAGACAATGAGTGTATTGCTAGGAGGAATAATTAACCCGGTTGTGGCTGAGCTTATGTTGACCGCGGCTGAATAGGCCTTATCGTAACCTTCTTTTTCCATGCGAGGACCCATGGCGCCGCCAATGGCAGAGGCTGAAGCCACTGCTGAGCCTGAAATTGCCCCAAACAGCATGTTCGCGACAATATTGACAAAGGCCAATCCGCCGGGCAATGCGCCTACCAGCGCTCGCGCAAAGTCAATTAAGCGCCGAGCAATGCCGCCGCTGTTCATAAGTTGGCCGGCTAAAATAAAAAACGGAATCGCCAGCAAGGTAAAGCTATCGAGTCCTGTTGCCATGCGCTGGGCGACGGTAGTTAAGGTAGCCATTGCCGGTACGCTAATTAATAAGGTCAAGGTCGCCGCAATGGCAATACTAAAGGCAATTGGCAAGCCAATTCCAAGTAATATAATAAAACTAACGACAAGGACTAATACTTCGATTAAATCCATTCTTAAGACTCCTGCGCCGAAACGTGGTGCTTATCTTTGCTCTCAATAAAGGCACACAAACAAAAACCCAACATAAATAACCCGCTCACCGGCAGCGCTAAATACACATAGCCCATAGGTACTTGCAGCACCGTTGAGCTTTGCGCTAATCGCAAGGTAACGTGCACTAAATTGATGCCCCCCACAATTAACACGGCAAAGGTAAACAAGGCCATCAGGCAAATAAGCACTCGCTCTAACCAAAGGGCCTTACCCTGAGATAATTTATCGCTAAGTAAATCAATGGCTAAATGCCCCCGTTGACCTACTACCCAAGCCGCTCCCAATAGTGTTAGCCACATCAGAAGAAATCGAGCCACCTCGTCGGTGGCAGTACTCGGTGACTGCAACACGTAGCGACTAAATACCTGCCATAGCACCACTAGTACCAACACACTTATTGCAGTGACTAAAAAAGGCTCTAAGATATGGTTTAAAAAGCGATGTAAGGCAATGCCTTTTGATTGGGAATGTGGCGTGTTACTCATCGGCGCGCTCCCTAATTCGTTGGATATATTGATACACTTGCGGCTCTTGTTGATAGGTGTTTAGCAATTCTTCCACTGCGTCAGCAAAGGGTTTTTTATCGGGGTAAATCACCTCAACACCGGCTGCTTTTACTGCGCTTAAGGCCTCTTCCTCTGCTGTTGCCCACAATTGTCTCTGTTTAACGGCTGAGGCGTCTGCGGCCTGCTGCAGCCATTGTTGCTGTTGAGGTGTTAATCGATTCCATAGGTGGGTCGAAATCATCAAAACATCAGGCACTGAGGTATGTTCGTTTAGGGAAAAGTACTTCGCGACTTCATAATGCCTTGAGTAGTAAAAACTAGGTGGGTTATTCTCTGCGCCATCTACTACACCTTGTTGTAAGGCGGTGTATAGTTCGCCCCATGCAATAGGGGTAGGCGCGCCGCCCATAGCTTTGACCATACTCATTGCGGTCACGCTAGGTTGTACCCGTATTTTCATGCCAACTAAATCGTCTGGGCTTAAAATCGGTTTGTCTTTACTGTAGTAACTGCGACTACCGGCATCGTAAAAGGTTAATCCTCTTAACCAAAAAGGCTCACTTTCGGTAAGCAGGTCGCGGCCAATATCGCTATCCATAACTCGGTGGGCGTGGGCTTTGCTAATAAAAATATAAGGCAAGCTAACGACTTTTACATTGGGCGCAAAATTCTCAAGTACAGCGGCAGAAACTTTCGTCATGCCAACGCTGCCAATTTGCAGTAGCTCTAGGGTCTGCCGCTCACTCCCTAGCTGTTGGTTTGGATAAATATCGATTTTCATCTCGCCGCTAGAGATGCGAGCAAGCTCCTGTGCCATATACTCCATACCAAGATGCACGGGGTGCTGAGTATCAAGGCCGTGGCCAAGCTTTATTTTCACAATGCTTTGCTGTTGGCTACAAGCGGTCAATAAAAAAGAACAGCATAGTGCAAATATTGCCTTGTTTATTGGGGCAAAGGGCGTTCTTCTGGCGCGTGTGCATGACCTGTTATGAATAAGTGATTTCATGTTTGCGTGCCCATAAAGTGACGCAGTTGTCGTTGAATATCTTTACTAGCTCGTAAGCTCTCGAGGCTAGTAATCAAGCGTTGAAGTAGAGGTTCATGATGTTTTAAATCGTCGCCAAATATGGCATCAATGCAAAGCATATCCGATACCCAGAACTCGACATTTGTTGCATGCTGTTTCGCCACTTGTGCCAGCTCCATCGCCATCGGGTCTTGAACTTCAATCCGATTGCACTTTAAATCATACCCAGAGACATATTGCATCCATGCAGCAATGACTAAACAAATTCCGCCATAAGCCCGGCCATTTTTGATTTGCTCGCGCAAAGGATTAAGAAGGCGTTGCGGCAGCTTTTGTGAGCCATCCATCGCGATTTGATAGGTGCGGTGATATAGATTTGGGTTAGCAAAGCGCTCAAGTAGTTGCTCGCAGTATTGTAAAATATCAATACCATCAGGCACCTGCACGGTAGGTAGAATCTCGTTATGCATAATGTGGCGAATAAAAGAGGCCATCAGCTCTACTTTCATCACATCGGCTACATATTCTTTATTGGACAAATACCCCAAATAGGCGATAGATGAATGGCTGCCGTTGAGCAAGCGCAATTTCATTGTCTCAAACGCATGAACATTATTGGTAACTAAGGCACCGGCTTTATCCCAAGCCGGTCGAGGTCCAGCAAAATTGTCTTCAATCACCCATTGTGTAAACGGCTCGGTGATCACCATTGCCTCGTCGGTATAGCCAAGGGTTTTTGCCAGCTTGGCTCGGTCTTGTTCGGTAGTTGAGGGAACAATTCTATCGACCATTGTGCAGGGGAAGCTATAGTCCGACTCAATGCGCGCAGCGAGCTCTTCGTTAACTAATTTGGCAAAGGTGAGTACCATCTGTTGAAGTAACGCACCGTTATCAGGCAGGTTATCGCAACTTAAGATACTCAGTGGCGGCAGTTGGTGGGCAATGCGTCGCTGCATGGCACTGACTAAAAAGCCAATGGCGGTGCGCGGAGCACCTAGGTTTTGTAAATCGTGCACTATGTCTTTGTGTTCGAGGTTCAATGCACCACTAGCAGGGTCATGACAATAGCCTTTTTCGGTAATAGTTAAGCTTACAATGTGAACATGCTCTAAACACAGCGCATCAAGCACGCGAGCAGGTGCCTCGGGAGCTACAATGACTTCGGTAATTGAGTGGTTGAGTGTGCTTTTTAAGCCGTCTTTGCCTTGCTCAACAATGGTATATAAACCGTCTTGTGGGTTGAGTTGATTGGCTACGGTGGCGCTACGTAAACTCACCCCAATAGTATGCCAATCACCACCGTCAAGCTCCATTGCGCGCTGGGTATAGTGGCCTTGGTGTGCACGATGAAACGCTCCGATACCAATATGTACAATGCCCGCTACGCGCGGTGTATTTTTATAGCCTAAATTGCTGCTTGCAAGCTCAGCTTGTAAGCGGGGCATAGGGGGCGCCATATTAGGTGTAGTCATAAATCGCCTTAAAGTCAGTGCCGTTAAAGGCGATATGCCCGTTTTGCCAAGCCATAAGCAAGGTCATATGCAAGCTCCATTGCTTCGTCTTGTTCAAGACGGTGCTCGCTTACCAGTTGGGATAAAAAGTTACAATCCATGCGCCTGGCCAAATCGTGGCGGGCAGGAATCGATAAAAACGCGCGAGTATCGTCGTTAAAGCCTACCGTATTATAAAAGCCGGCAGTTTCGGTCACTTGCTGGCGAAAGCGGCGCATTCCCTCTGGGCTATCGTGAAACCACCATGACGGTCCTAGCTTTAACGCAGGGTAATGACCTGCTAAGGGCGCAAGTTCTCTGCTATATACGGTTTCATCGAGGGTAAATACGATGATGCTTAACTTAGGGTGATTGCCCAGTTTGTCGAGTAAGGGTTTTAAAGCGTTAACATATTCAGTTTGCATGGGAATATCAGCGCCTTTGTCTCGGCCAAAGTGCTGAAACAAGCTGGGATTGTGGTTTCTGAACGAGCCTGGATGAATCTGCATAACTAAGCCATCGTCTATGCTCATTTTAGCCATCTCGGTGAGCATTTGTGCTCTAAAAAGCTCTGCATCTTGCTTGCTCAACCCTTGCTGATTCAGTTTAGCGCGAATAACTTTTGAAAATAAGGCTTCGCAGTCGGCTTCACTTAAATCTGCGGTCGCCGCAGTAGGATGGCCGTGGTCGCTTGAGGTTACTCCTAAACTAATAAAATATGCTCTGCGCTTTATTAACGCTGCCAAATAGCTTTTGAAGTTATCGCAGTTCTCGCCAGTGAGCTCAGACAGTTTGGCGATGTTTTCATAAAAACCTTCAAATTCCGGGTCAACCACAGGATCGGGTCGAAAGGCGGAAATTACGCGTCCTTGCCAATCACTTTCTAAAATACTGCGATGATGTTTTAGGTCATCAAGTGGTGACTCGGTGGTAGAGATCACCTCAATATTAAAGCGCTCAAATAGTGCGCGGGGTTTGAATGCATCGCTTTGTAATTTAGCGGTAATTTCGTCGTAATAATGATCGGCAGTGCTTTCGTTGAGGCGAACTTTGAGTTCAAAGACTTCGGCAAATACATAATCAAGCCACAAACGTGAGGGAGTGCCTCTGAATAAATAATAATGTTGTGCGAATAAACGCCATACCCTTTTGGGATCTTGCTCGTAAACACCACCTTCTTTACTAGGTAAGCCTAAGGCTTGCATGCTAATGCCTTGGCTATACAACATGCGCAATACATAATGGTCGGGAGTAAGTAGCAAAGAAGTCGCATTTTCAAAGTTTTCATTGAGTGCAAACCAACTAGGATCGGTATGTCCATGGGGGCTGATGATGGGTAAGTTCTTTACATGGTCGTAAAGTGTTTTACATATCGCCCGTGCGGTTTTTTCTGCTGGGAATAAGCGCATTTCGTCGAGGTGGAGCACTTGGGTCATTCTTGAGCCTTTTATTCTGCGATGAGCTTGGTATTTTAAACGCATGCTCACAATAAATTGGTCATGCCGCTTTACCAGCAGTGTAAACAATATGTTAGCGCATTGTCAATTTCAAACCATGTATAATATTGCTCACTGGCAGAAGTGAAGGAAAGTGCCTTTAGGGTTAAGCACTTAGTATGTTTTAAGCTGACCTAGATCTAAGTACCGCAAAATGTCATAAAATCTTTGTTAAACTCAGCGCTTGCGGGATATAAATACCGCGCATCTTTAGGAAGCTCAAAGGGCTTTTGTAATTGCGCTAGTAAATGCTCAAAGGCAGATAAATCACCTTTTGAATGTGCCAGCTCCAAGGCCTGCTCAACTAAATGATTGCGTGGTATAACGGCTGGGTTGTGGCTTTGCATGGCCTCTAGTATTTGTATATTGGATTTATCTATGGCACTTGCATTTATTTGCTGGCGCTCCATTAACCACGTTTTCATTATGTCAGGCTCTTGGCAAAGCTTGAGCAGGGCTTGCTCGTCGTCTCCTTTAACATATGTTGTTAAATATAGGTGTGCCAGAGTCCAATCTAATTTTTGCGTAAACAATATGTCATGCCACTGCTCAATTTGTTTATCGATGCTTTTTAAATGCTCATTATCTTGCTTGATGTGAAGTCCTAATTTCGCGCACATGAGCGCTCTAAGCGCTTGCGTATATCGCCCATCAAACTCTCGTATGGCATCGGTGGCTAGGGCGATGGCTTGCTCTTTGCGGCCGTCATCATCTAAATCGACGCTTTGTTCAACATTAAGGTCGCGTGCAATTAGTGGCAGTAAGGTTTCAGCAAAGCGAGATAGGTTCCACTGCGTTACGCCTGCTTGATTCATATACGCATAGCGGCTATTGCGGTCAATGGAGCTAAAAACAGTTTTAGGGTCGTAAGTGTCCATGAAAGCGCATGGGCCATAATCGATGGTTTCGCCGCTAATTAACATGTTATCGGTATTCATTACGCCATGGATAAACCCTAAGCCCATCCATTTAGCAATAAGCTCAGCCTGCGCCTCAATGGCGGCCTTGAGTAAGGAAAGTGCTTTGTTTGCTTGGCCGCTAATATGAGGGAAATGGCGCTCTATACAAAAATCAATGAGCTTTTCTACCACGTCGTATTGGTTGCGAGCGGCAAAAAACTGAAAGGTGCCGATACGAATTTGACTTGCTGAGGTACGCGCGAGTACAGCACCGCGCTGGGGCGGGTCACGATGAACGGTTTTGCCTGTCGTAACCACTGCAAGTGAACGCGTGGTGGGAACATTTAACGCAGCCATTGCTTCAGATATAAGGACTTCTCGCAACATCGGACCGAGCGCTGCTTGCCCGTCCCCGCCGCGAGAAAAGGGCGTAGGGCCGCTCCCTTTTAAATCCAGTTCATACAAGCGTTGGTGGCGATCAGCAAGCTCACCTAAGACCATCGCTCGTCCGTCACCAAGTTGAGGATTGAATTGCCCAAATTGATGCCCTGCGTAGGCTTGCGCGATGGGTTTAGCATCCACAGGAAGCATTTGGCCGGCAAACAATTGCGCAAGTTCAGCCTCTTGCTCAGGAAAATTAGCATCAAAGCTTTGCGCCAGTGCCAGATTAAAGTAACGCAACTCTACCTTTGGAAAGTCCAATGCTTCAGCGTCCATAGCGCATTCGCCTAGCTTGTTGTAAAACTCTTGGTGCAGGCCTAATGTGAAGTCGATATTAGACATATTTACGAACTACCTTAAAGGTGATTGAGGCAAATAGCTTTTGCATAGTGATGCTAGTTTAACTGAACAAAGCGATGCTTCGATCAGTTTTTAAAAGTCTCATCTGCAATATTCTTATTTGCAATATAATACACCGTGTGGCTTCTACGTAGCATCTGCTAGGTTTCGTTAAGTGTCAGTGGCACACAAGTTATCACTGTGTTTTTAACAATTCACTTACAAAGAGCTTGCCACTCAACTTTACTTGATGGTAATGTGGCCTTACCAAAATGCAGGTGTAAAATAGTCAAAGTACCAATACAAAAGCGTACAGCGCACTTTAGACTAGTTCTTAAAAAATGTGAGTACCATATGAAAGCAGTAAAACTTGTAAACACCGCCATGATCTTAGGCTCTGTTTTAGCGCTTAGTGCATGCAGCAATGACGAATCTTCAAAGCCCTCAGCGTTGCATAAACCACAGAGTAATACAGTGATGCCACAAGACGTATCATCAACACTCACAAATATTATCCACACCCGCCAAAAGATATCAGCAAATTGGCAATATCTTGAGAATGCGACCGCTGATGTTGTATTTGTAAAACAGTCATCTGACTGGGAGGCAATAAGCTTACCGCACACTTGGAATGCTGACGATACCACCGATGTTATCACCGGTTATCGCCGGGATGCCTCTTGGTATGCAAAACATGTTTCGTTGGATTTGATACCCACCGAACGCTATTTCCTCCATTTTGAAGCCGCACAAATGAAAGCATCTGTATATGTAAACGGTGAAAAGGCGGGTGATCATGTGGGTGGATACATTAGCTTTGATATTGAAATTACGGACCATGTGGTATCAGGTAAAAACGAAATTTTAGTACGCGTGGACAATGGCGTAGATAAAGACCTAGTGCCCTCACAAAAAGCCGATTTCTTTCAGTATGGCGGTTTAACTCGTGATGTTTGGTTGCTAACAACCCCACAAAATCGACTCAAACAAGTGCAGGTAAGTACACCTGAGGTCTCAAAAGAGCAAGCACACATTACTTTAAAGCCGATTACCGATACACTTAAAGACTTTAATGCGGCACATTTTCGCACCCGTATAACCGCACCAAATGGCGAGACAGTGGCATCGGGTGAGGCACTAGAATATAAAATTTCTGAGCCAGCGCTATGGTCTCCTGATACTCCTCAACTCTATACCATTTACACCGATATGCTCGATAGTGATGGGGAGGTGGTTGACAGTTTTAGCGACACCTTTGGTTTGCGCTGGTTTGAGTTTAAAGCTAACGGGCCCTTTTACTTAAATGGTGAGCGCTTACTCCTAAGAGGAACCCACTTACACGAGGGTCATGCTGGATATGGCTCGGCGATGACCGACGAGCAGCGTATTAGCGACTTAACCGCAATCAAAGAGCTAGGCGCTAACTTTGTGCGCTTAGGACATTATTCTCACGATCCGGTAATTTACGATACTGCAGATAAGCTCGGTATCATTTTATACGATGAAGTTCCTTGGAACCGCGGCGGTGTAGGCGGTGAAAAGTGGCGTGAAAATACTCAAGCCATGACCCGACGCATGATTGAACAAAATTATAACCGTGCTAGCGTTTTTTTATGGTCCTTAGGCAACGAAATGTACTGGCTGCCAGATGTTGAAGGTGGTGGCGATAAAGCAAGAGTAGCTGAGGAATTACAGTTATTGCACAACATCGCAAAAGAAATAGATCCAGGTCGTTTGACAACCATTCGTAAATTCCCTGAAGGCGCAGACATTGTTGATGTTTATTCGCCATCTATTTGGGCCGGTTGGTACGGTGGTGGTTACGTGCAGTATCAAGAAGCAATTGAGATGGCGCGAGCAGAGCACCCTTACCTATTGCATATGGAATATGGCGGTAGCTCTCATGTGGGTAGATTCTTAGATAAGCCTTTTGGTCGTTTTGGAACATCGGACCCTGAAAATCTCGGTTCGGTAGAGGAAGCGGTGAATCAAACTGGTGTTATTTCAGTCGCAAAATCGAAAGTGTGGGATATGAGCTACATGATTGATTTGTTTGATTGGTATTTGCGTATCTCTGAAACTGACCCTAACTTTGCCGGAAGTGCACAATGGGCATTTAAAGATTTTGGTACGCCTATTCGGCCGGAAAATCCACTCCCCTTTGTGAATATGAAGGGCTTAATGCAGCGCGATGGTATCAAAAAAGATGTGTATCATGTTTTTGCAAGCTATTGGCAACAAACACCCACCTGCTGGATAGAAAGTCCAAGTTGGAACTATCGAGTGGGCAAAAAAGACGAAATTAAAACGATTTCGGTGTTTTGTAATACGCACAGCGCGCAATTGTCGTTAAACGGCAAAGCGCTTGATACTAAAAAGCGTGATATTAGCCAGTATCCCGCATCGGGCCTCACTTGGGATCTTGTGTTTGAAGAGGGTAAAAATACCTTAGCGGTTGAAGGATTTGATGCACAAGGCAATGTGGTCGCCGAGCATGGATATGATCTGACTTATAACACCAATCGCATTGGTAAAATGGTAGATATTATACTTACCACTATCGACAATGGAGACGGCTCTCTCACCTTGTTTGCCGAGGCGCAAGATAAAGCCGGGAATCGCGTTGTTAGCATGAACGACCGTGGCTACTTTACCATTGACGGCGGTGGGCGCTTTTTACAAGACCAAGGCACGCCTACGGGCAGTCAAACCCGTGAGTTTGCCAACGGTACATCGTCGATTATTGTCTATCCTGGTGCGACAGAATCTGTCGTGAACATTCAAACGCAAGATTATCGCGGTTACTACATTACTATTCCAGCAAGTATGCTAGCAGAGGAGCTATAAATGTATGCGCATAAACCTCGGCAACAGCGTTTAAGTTCAAAAACTTGCGCCTTGTTTGTTGCTTTGGCGCTTATACTTAGCGCGAGTAGTCAAGCTCAATCGCAAAGCGATGGAAGTGTTGCCAATGCCGCGATTAACGGTGATGTGATTTCTAAAAAGGCGAGTAACAAAGCCAGCATTCTGTTACCTGATGGCCCATATATTCCTGATTATTCGTATGCCGGATACAAAAACGGCGAAGCCGCCCTTCCAACCCCGGCCGGAAAGGTGTTTAGCGTAGTTGAATACGGCGCGGTCGCAAACGACGCCCTAGATGATACCCAAGCGGTACTTAAAGCGTTGGATGCAGCCAATGATCATAAGGGGCCGGTGATTCTAAAATTCCCCGCTGGGCGCTTCATATTATCGGATATCATTTATATTCAGCGCAGTGATTTTGCTTTGCAAGGTGAAGGTAGTCAAACCACTTTATACTATCCCTTTCCGCTACGCACGCTGCCGACACCGGCGGCCTTTAAAGAACTGGACGAATATCTTATTAAGTTCGACAAACGCCAGCGCGAAAAACAAAATAATGTGGACATGCCTTTTTCGCTTTATGCATGGAGCGGCGGCTTTATTTGGACGCAAACACCCAACGCAAGAGGCAAAGCCTACCTCGAAGAGTACGATGATTTTCCTGAGCCTTTGACCACTGTTACATACGGAGCCAAAGATACCCTCACTATTAGCGTAGCCAACGCTAGTGCAGTAAATGTAGGGGATGTGGTAAAGATTGAGTGGTATAACCGAGAGGGTGAATTTGGCAGTATCTTAAGTGAGATGTATGGCGACAGAACGCGCTTTGATAAGTTGGGTAGTCATCATTGGAATTATCCTCAGCGCGCACTAATCACGCAAATGGTGAGAATTACCGCAAAAGAAGGTAATCAACTCAGCTTATCTGCGCCACTGGTGATGGAAGCACGAGCCGAATGGGAGCCTGCAATCGTGCCTTGGAAGCACCTGCAAAACGTTTCAATTAGCGATTTAAATATCGATTTTCCTAACGGTATTCGCATGCCGCATCATGTCGAAGATGGCTTTAATGCAATTTACCTGATGAGTTTATTCGACAGCTATGTAAATAACGTCACTATTAACAACGCAGATGCGGGCATTATTACCGACGATATTGCCAATGTTACTATTTCTGACGTTACAACAAAGGGGGAGCATTACGCACATTATACCGTGCACATGGGCAGCGTATTTAACGTATTGAATGATAATATTCGCGTAGAAAATACCGCAGAACACCCCTTAAGTTTTAATACCTATGCGGTAAAAAGTGTTTACAAAAATAGTACCGTGCTAAGTATGGCACGCCTAGACCAGCACTCAGGTGCCAATCATCATAATTTGTTCGATAATATTAGCGCTCATGTTCAGTTAAAAGAAAACGAAAGTCGCTTTAAAGTATTTGACGGTGGTGGCGCCGGTTATTGGAAACCCTCACATGGGAGACACAGCACTATGTACAACATTAATGTACAGGTAGAGGGAGGAAAGGCTGGCCCGATTACCTTTGTGGGACCTCAAGACGGTGTTGAACTGAACATGATAGGCATACATAGCAATCGACTATTTGATGTCGATTATAAAGTTGATACGTATTTTGAGCAAATAGGGGAGATACCTGTAGTGCCCTCGCTTTACGAGTATCAACTGCAACAGCGTATGCAACAACCGTAAGCGTAATATCACCATGCCATGGCGGACAACATGGCCGATAAGGCTTTTTACCCAATGGTGCAGGGTCAGTCGTGACCTTTGGGCACAGGTATTAGGCTTAGTTGGGACTAAATAATAAAACGCCGGTTACTCAATAACCGGCTACGGTATCAAAAGGGATCGGTAAGTTATTTGTTTAAGACAAGCGTTACCGACTGTTTTCGCAGCGCATCATTTTCTATGATGTTTAGAAATGCGGCTTCATCTGTTACATTTTTCATTCTTGGTTGCCACACCGCGTAAAAATCGTAGTTAAGGTCTTGATTGGCATTAAGCGCAAAGGTCGAAAAGAATGAGTATTCTATCCCTTGCTCAGTTGCGCCCAGCCCACCAAAATTAATGTGTGCTTGATCACTTGCGACTACCGCCATGCCCAAATCCGTATTTTCTTCTGCTTGTGGGGCGTAACTGGCCAAGATAGCATGGTTTAAACTAAGTTTTTCAAGCGCAGTTGCTTCATGTAGGTTAACAATGCCTACTGCCAGCGCAAGGTTTGCTTCTGAATCGTCCAGTGACACTTTACTGGAGTAGTAATGTTGGCCAGTCCAAATCGAAACTTGTTGCGTGAGGTTTACTTGAGTAGGCTCAGGGTAATCAACGGGAAGCGCTTTATAATTAACATCGAAAATACTGCGTACGGGGCCTTCTGATATGATGTAAAACTCTGTCTCTTTAGCATTTGCCAAGCGTTGTAAAGCTCTGCTATTGCCATCATTAACATCAGCAAAGGCAAGTGCCCCGGCGCCTAATGAGCGGCCTACTTTTAAAATATCCATGCCCCAATCTTGTAATTCATGGTAGTTCTCGCCAATACCGACATTATCGAGGACTAATTGGGTATTGGTTTTACCGAAAATATCAAAGCCATTTCGTTCATCAAAATAAAGCCTAAAACCAATGTTGTCGTTTTCCCAGGCCGGCCCTTCCATTTGAAATTGACGAGAGTAGCCCTCCTCTAGCTCCGCCGCTTTACGTGAGTATTTCGTAAACTCTTGGGCCTGTGATTTATCTTCGTTGCTATATTGGGCAAAGCGAATATTTGTATTGGCTGTTTGCATATTAGCGGCAGCTGTATCAACTAAGCTTAAACGAAGCGTATGTGATGAATTTGCCTCAACATCAACTATAAATGCGAGTTCATCCCACGCGCCATCGCCATCAAGATCGTCGGTTTGGCTAAGCAATTGGCTCGCGGCACCTTCGCCATCAGTCTGACCAGGCTCTACAAAAACTTGAATCTGTTTTTGTTCTTCATCTATTATTAATCCAAGCTCTGTCACTTGGGCTTTTGAGAGCACTAATGGAACACTTTTAAAGCTCTGGTTTGCACTATTGACCACTTGAAGTGATGCTGTTGTAACCGAGATTGTATTACTTGAGGTGTCTGTTAGTGTGGGCTCTTGACCAGAATTGGGTTGACTACAGGCAGCAAGTAATAGGCTTGCGGCAACACAACTCAGTTTACAATATGATTTAGCTTTCATTGGCTGGCTTTCCTATGGTGGCGAGAATACCGCCGTCTACGTACACGACTTGACCATTTACAAAATCAGAGGCTTTAGAGGCTAAAAACACTGCCGCGCCTTGCAGCTCATCGGGGTCTCCCCAGCGGCCAGCAGGGGTGCGATTGATAATAAACTCGTTAAAAGGGTGGCCGTCTTTGCGAATGGGCGCGGTAATATCGGTCGCAAAATATCCCGGGCCAATAGCATTAACTTGTATCGAATCACGAGCCCACTCGGTCGCCATATTGCGCGTTAGCATTTTTAAACCACCTTTGGCAGCTGCATAGGCACCCACGCCATCGCGTCCTAGTTCACTCATCATCGAACAGATATTGATTATTTTACCCTGTTTGCGCGCTCTCATATGCTTAACTACCGCTTGGGCAACGGCAAATGGAGCGGTTAAATCAGTATCGACAACACGCTGAAAATCACCTACCGACATCGTCGCTAACGGCTCGCGCTGAATAATGCCGGCGTTATTAACTAAAATATCGATGTCGCCGTGTTGCGCAATACATTGGTCAACATTCTCTGCTAAGTTGTCATAATCGGTCACGTCAAAAATGGCAATAGCGGCTTCAATACCGCTTGCCTTTAATTCATCGCATACGCTGCTAACGGCTTGTTCATTGCGCCCGTTCAATATCACTTTTGCACCCGCTTGACCTAGGCCCTTGGCCATGGCTAAACCGAGCCCTTTGTAGCCGCCGGTGACAAGCGCACATTTGCCGCTTAAGTCGAATAAGTCGCTAGACATAATGAATTCCTATATCAGTGTTGTGAGAGTAAGTGTTACTTAAACTCATTTAAATCAATCGCGTCCATATCGTCAAAGGCTTGGTTTTCGCCAGCCATTGCCCATATAAATCCATAGTTTTTGGTACCTGCACCACTGTGAATAGACCAACTGGGTGACAATACCGCTTGGTGATTTTTTACCACTAGGTGTCGAGTCTCATGGGGTTCGCCCATTAGGTGCATGACACGGTCTTCACTGCCAAGGTTGAAGTAAAAATACACTTCCATACGGCGGTCGTGGGTATGCGCAGGGAAGGTATTCCACACACTGCCAGTATCGAGCAGGGTCAAGCCCATTACTAACTGACAGCTGCGCACGCCTTTTTCGTGAATGTACTGATAAATGGTGCGTTTATTACTGGTTTCCAGACTGCCCAAATGAATCGGATTGGCGTCGCTTTGGGTACTCTTTGTGGTCGGATATTCGGTGTGTGCTGGTGTAGACACCAAGTAAAACAGAGCAGGGTTGGCGCTATCGTCACTGCTAAAAACAGGATCAGCTTCACCGCGTCCTACATAAAGGCAATCTAACTTGCTTAAGGCGTACTCTTCACCACCTACTTTTACTTTGCCATCGCCGCCTACGTTAATAATGCCAAGTTCACGGCGCTGTAGAAACGACGTTGCTCGCAGCGCATCTCCGGCTGCAAGCGTTAATGTTTGATTAACGGGCTGTGCGCCACCGGTGATCACGCGGTCAATTTGTGAGTACACTAAATTAACCTTGTCAGCTTCCATAAGCGCTTCAATCAAATACTCGTCACGTAGGCGAGTGGTATCGTAGTGTTTTGCATCTTTGGGGTTGGTCGAATGTCGAACCTGCATAATAAAAATCCTCTTTCGTGATACGTTTTGCTCACTGTACTGAATGTTGTATCTAAACTAAATTACTTTTCTTAGTTATCCAAACTTACAATTTAATGAAGGTAGTGGCATCGGGTAAGCATAAAGTCGCTTCTTTGTTCAATTGTCAATTGTGCTAATAAGGTGTCATCGCCGTTCATCCAAAACTCACAGGCGGCGTATCGGGTTTGGGCCCCTTGGAAAGATGCAATTTGTGCAGCAGCTATTGTGATATCGGTATAGCTTTGTTGCAACAACATACTCACATCAATTAAGCGCTCAACGGGTAATGTTTTTTCTTGTGGGCCGGGCCAAATACTGGAGGTCTCAAGGTTCTCAAATAGATAATCGTGCGCCTTGGTTAATCTATTGATGCCTTGTTCACTGAAGGGGGTATCGGTTAATCGGGCCATTTTACTCAAAGAAGCAAAGGCATATAAATTAAATATGCTGTAGTGAAAAGGCTTGGTGCGTTTGAGTTCATGAGGCTGGGCACCTGAGCTGTCGATTTGTTTTATGGCTCTAGCATCACTGCCTTTTAAGATGGCTTTGGCTAGATCATCCATATCTAAATGCAATGCTAAGCTCACAACAATAACATCATAAAAGCTACCATGATTGTTATGCATGGCGGCTTCGTCTTGCCCATTCTTGCTTTCAATCAGCCATCCTAAAAACACGCTCAGCCAAATATCTAGGCCTTCTTGTGTCTCGGCCGACAAATCATTTTTCATTATGGCGATAGCGTCTAAAATTCCTGGCATTTTTCGCACTTCGATAATACCAATGCCACGGCCATTAGCTTTTCCTGGCACCGCTTGTGCGTAGTTTAGATGCGGCGACATGCCCAATGTTGCATCTAAGAACCACACGTTTAATTGTTGTTCAGCGGCTTTTGCATATCGTTTTCGTTCAGCTGACTTGTTATCCGCCATATAATAGGCAAGGGCTAAGGTATTTAAGCGAGAGGCGAGGGAATCAAAGAGTTTTGAATCGGTATTTGCCCCTCTAACGCTGCGATTGACTTGACCGTCTCGATTTACCCAAGGCAGACCATTTTTGGTGTTTGGGTTGGGCCACCAATAGGGTCCTACTGAAAAGTAATCTCGGCTGTTTCCGCTTACGCTTACACTTTTATTTTGAGTCACGCTGAGTGGGGGCGATTGTGCAATCGCATCAGCTTGCCCAATTAAATAAGCCTTAAATTGGGCATGTTCAGCTTGCGTCAGCATCGTTTTTATTTTGTTTAAAGTTTCTGTGTCGCTTAACAGCAACCGTGTTTGTGGCGGTGCAGTTTCAGGGGGGCTCGCCGCATATACCTTCCCCGCTGAAATGGTAACGCTTATTGCGCACAATAAAAGCGCTACTTTGAGCAGATTAGTAAAGCTGAGCCTCATACTTTACTCATTGTTATTCTGCCAGCTTATGCAGTTCAGCTGCTGCCAGTAGTACTGCACCACTACCATATAGCTGAGTGTCGTCTTTAGTTGCCGAGCCAGGCGCATAAGCGACTTGTTGTACATAACCTACCTTGCCGTCAGGGTGAATGTTTTCAACAATAGAGGCCCAAGCTTGTTTTATTGCTGGCATGTATTCATCTTTCTCTAGCAAGCCGGTATTTACGCCCCATGCTAAGCCAAATACCAATAAGGCGGTCGCACTTGTTTCTGAATGCGCATCGCTGCCAGCTTCCAGCAAGGAAGAGGGCCAACTGCCATCGTCATTCTGGTAATTGAGTAAGCTTTTGCTCATGGTTTTAAAGAGCGTTTGATAGCGCTCAAGCTGCGCATCGTCTGTAGGTAAATATTCTAGGGTTCTGGCGATGCCGGCTAAAACCCAGCCATTGCCGCGCCCCCAAAATATTGGACGTCCTTGCTCGTCTTTGCGGGTAAAGTAACGGCTATCACGCAAATACAAGCCGTAGTTTTCGTCAAACAGATAATCGGTCATTTCCCAAAATTCGGCATGCATAAAGTCTAAATAGCGCGAGTCTTTCGTTATTTTTGCAAGGTGGGCAAATACAGGAGGCGACATAAAGGCAGCGTCTGCCCAGCACCAACGTCGGGTGCACCATGGATCTTTAAAGGTTCGCAGTTCAAAGGTATGTACGTCGCGTTCTTTTACTTCAAACTCAAAAGAGCGCGTGTCGGGATTTTCAACAATTTCGTCGAAGAACTGTTTTACGTGGTTTATTTTGTTCTCACCACCATAAGCCTCATATAACGAAAGGTAAACATCTCCCACGGCATGGTCATCAGCATGGTAGACCCGAGGACCCAGTTCAAAACCGTTTAGCTGGCTTAAATTGAGTACTGCTTGTTTGTAAGCATTATTATCGATTTGCGCAGCCCAGCGCCACAAGCCCACGTGCAAAGTGGCGTACATCCAACCGTTTGGAATACCGCTAGGGCGCATCTCAGGACGCATTTTATTTGAGCGAATATCAAATTGAGCAAGTTGCCAATCGGCTACTTGATGCGCTAGTTTGGTAATTGCCGTTTTTGATAACTCATTTGAAAAAACAGATTCTTCGACCACAGGCGCTTGATAATCAACTAGGTACTCGACGTGTGTTTGTGTTGCAACGACCTTATTGTTTTCTGCAGCCGTTAGCGGTGTGCTAAATGTGGCTTGGCCAAACAACAAAGTAGCTATTACACTCATATTAAAAATGGGTTTTTTTTTCATAATTTCACTCGTCCTCAGGTTGCACGTGCGGTGTAACAAAGATGTCACTGCCCATTCGGTAATGTGGCATTACCAATTGGGCCATATATTGCAATTTTGTTAAGGTTTTTGCAAGTCGATTTAATAAAAGTGATAAAGATACGCTGAGGTTTTTACATAATAAAAGTATCTCATGCTTGAGATGATTATAATAAATTAAAACAAAAACAATAGTTTAAGTTTAATGTTGATACCTTTTGTATAATTCTAGCGCATGTCTTTGCCTACAAATTTTGGCATGACCACTTGACATTATGGCCGGTATTCCAGAAACTGTGTAAACAATTTGTAAATTATAAATGCTTACATGAGTATCTCGGAGAAGACCATGGACACACGCAACGGATTCATACTTTCTAACACCAGACGTTTTCGGCCCGCTGTATTAGCAGTGCTTGTAAGTTCGGCATTATCGCTGACAACTACCTCAGTTAATGCACAAGAGATAGCTCAAACCGAGCCTTCTCAAGAAGAGGTGACAACCGAGATTATTGAAGTATCCGGTATTGCTGAATCATACAGAAATGCGATTGCGCAAAAGCGTAATTCAGCCACAATTGTCGACGCATTGTCGTCTGCCGACATGGGTGCATTACCTGATTTATCAGTCGCAGAAACATTAGAAAGAATCACCGGTGTTAGTGGTGACCGCTTTAAGGGTAATGCCAGCGAAATATCAATTCGAGGCTTAGGTCCATTCCTTGGGCTTTCAACGGTTAATGGTCGCGCTATCTCATCGGGTAGCGGAAATCGCTCAGTTGCTTTTAGTCAGTTTCCCTCAGAGCTGGTCAATGGTGTGGTGGTGTATAAAGCTCAAAAAGCAGACTTATTAGAAGGTGGCGTATCGGGCACTATAGACCTGCAAACGATTAAACCCATTGATTATGGAAAAGAGCGCTTACAAGCTGAAATGCGTGTAAATTATAATCCTTACCATGCAAAGCAAAACGATGAAAATGGCTTTGGCTATCGCCCTACTTTTTCATACACCAACACTTATGATTTAGACGGTGGCGCAAAATTTGGTTTTGCCATCGGCTATGCGGGTGCCAATATTTCCTCTCCCGAAGAGAGTTACAACACCAGTTCAACCTTACGTAACTGTAACTCCGATTTTGGTTTAGATGGGGGCAGCAATTGTAGTTTCAGAGATTCTAATGCAGCCGCAAATGGTGGTAGTGCGGTAGATGGCGATTATTACTTTATTCCAAATGCGTTTTTCTATCGACAGATGGAGTCGGAAGAAAACCGAGATGCTGTTATTTTTGCTGTACAGTATCAGCCGAATTCAAATGTCGATATTAATCTTGATGGTCAATGGTCGAGCCGCTATTACTACGAAGACCGTCATGATTTATTATTCGACGATGGCCGTCGCCGAATTGCAAATTGGGAAACTAACGATGAAGGTGCATTGCAATCTTACACAGGTAATTCGCGCATAAGCTCCTATGGCGAATATCGAGTGCGAGATGAAGATTACCAGGGTTTAGGGCTTAATGTAGACTGGTCTATTACCGAACGTTTAGGGGCCGAGTTGGATGTCTCCTACTCCGGAACAGAACGTTATCAAACCCGTACCTATACCCGTTTCCGCAGTGACCGATTTTACTACGATTGGCGTAATCAAGGCAGCGATAGCTTTGCCGATGTGAGCAGTGTCTATAGTGACTTTAATGACCCCGCAGGCTCTCAACTTGATTGGTTGTCTAGCATTCAAGACTTATCTTTTTTTGATGCAAACAGCGAAGCGCGCAACTATCGCTTTGATATAGAAGATAGCATTGCCGCCTACCGCTTAGATTTTGACTACTTATTAGATGGCGACTTTTTTAATGACGTGACATTTGGTGTGCAGCGCTCAGTACGCTCCCATGATAACTACAGAGAAGAGCGCAGAACTTTAGGCACACCAAGTGCTATACGAGACGAAAAACTAGCTGAGGTAGGTGCAAATTGTTCAATAGATTGGCCGCAAAGTGATTACGGTGATGATGCCAATACACCTGTGAGTCAATGGGCAACCTACGATACAAGGTGTGCATACGATACCTTAGTGGGCGATGCTGACTTATCTGTAGACCCACGTTCGCCTTCATCGGGTGATGTGAGGCTGACCGAGCAAATTACCTCTGCTTATGCGATGGTCTCTTTTAGCACAGAGTTGGGCGATATTACGCTCGATGGCAACGTGGGTGTGCGTCAAATCAATACCGACATTGAGTCGGTGGGTATTCGTAACTCCTACAGCGTAGAAACAACGCCTGAGGGAAATATTCTTTTTATTGAGAACAATGACCCTGAAGTGAATATCCTGAGCAACGATTACAACAATACGCTGCCAAGCGTAAACCTAAACTTTGGCTTAACCGAAGACACCCAACTGAGATTTGCCGCGTATTCAGCCCTTTCGCGCCCTGATATGTGGTATTACGGCTCTGCTAGAGATATTGGTAATGCCACCGCCGATGAGGATTTCACAACTGTTGAAGATGCTCTACAAGATAACGTCACTGCTCTAGGTAACCCATTTTTAGAGGCAATAGAATCTGATAACTTAGATTTAAGCTATAACTACTTTATGGGCGAAGATACCTTGCTTTCGGCGGCAATTTATTACAAGCGCTTTGAAGCAAGATTAGAAGCCACTAGTGATTTTGAAGACGTTATTGTTGATGGTCAAAGTTATAACGTCGAAGTACAAGGCAGACCAACTATTGTTGATGAGTCTTCTAACATCAAAGGGATAGAGTTAACGGTTCAGCATCGCTTTACCACCTTACCTTCACCTTTCGATGGACTAGGTATTGTGCTTAACTATAACTATGCAGATTCTAATTTTGAGACACCTGAAGCGGGCGGTGCGATTTCTGATGATGTATTGGAAGTCATTCCGCCGGCAAATGTACCGGGTTTGTCAGATACGGTATATAACACTCAAGTGTACTGGGAATATGAAGAATTTTCAGCCAGACTGTCTTATAAGTACCGCTCAGAATATTTGAAGCCTTTTGGTTCGAGTTTGGCGCAAACGAATCGTTTTGTTGATGATCAGTCATCACTTGATGTGGATTTTGCTTACGACTTAAGCAAAAATCTAACCTTACGTTTCCAAGCAATTAATATTACAAACGAGCCCTACGTTGAGCAGCGGGTAGCGAGTGAGGCCTATAATAGAATCGAGTATTCTGGTCCGCGCTACTTTATTGGTTTGAAATATAGAATGTAAACCTCGTTGAGCGGATGTATGCAGATGCATCCGTTCTTTTTTCCAAAGATGAATTTATTAGAAATGATCTACTCAAAAGACCGTGTAGATATTGATAGAAGGTACACAGCGTGATTGAAACCTGGCGATGGTTTGGTCCAAACGATTCAATAACACTTAGCAAAATTAAGCAGGCCGGAGCGACTGGGATTGTGACTTCTTTGCACGAACTTGCTACGGGTGACGTTTGGACAAAAGAAGCAATTTTAGCTCGAAAGGCGATTATTGAGGCGCAAGGCTTAACATGGGAAGTGATTGAGAGTATCCCTTTGCACAACGATATCAAAACCCGTACTGGCGATTACAAGCAACTGATTGAAAATTACAAAACATCAGTCAAAAATGCAGCTGAATGTGGTGTTTATACTATTTGTTATAACTTTATGCCGGTAGTAGATTGGACGCGCACTAATTTAATGTATCAACTGCCAAATCAAAGCCATGCATTACGGTTTGAAATGACCGATTTTGCCGCTTACGATATTTTTATGCTACAACGTGAGGGTGCAAGAGATGCTTATCCAAGCTCAGTAGTAGCAAAAGCAGAAGCGGTTTTCTCAAAAATGCCTGAGGCATCAAAAGAAAAGCTTGAGCAAAATATCATCGCTGGCTTACCTGGTGGTGAGGGGTCTTACACGCGTGAAACAATAAAAGTCGCCATAGAGCAATTTATTGCGTTGGGTGTAGAGGGTTTTCGTGAGAATTTATTCGCGTTTTTGCGTGAAGTGATTCCGGTAGCAGAGCGCTATGGTGCGAAAATGTGTATTCACCCAGACGATCCACCCTTCTCACTATTTGGCTTGCCTCGTGTTGTGTCCACCGCTGAAGACGCACGTAAGTTACTCGCAGCCTATCCTAGTCCTGCAAATGGCCTGACCATGTGCGCAGGCTCATATGGTGCCAGAGGTGACAATGATTTGGTTGAAATGGTCAAAGAGTTCGCTGAACGTATTTACTTTGTGCATCTTCGTAACGTTACCCGCGAGGAAGATGGCTCCTTTTATGAGTCAGACCATCTTGATGGTGATAATGACATGATTGGATTGGTGCAAGCTTTATTGTCTGAAGAGCAGCGCAGAAGAGCCGATGGTAAATCCTCTAGTTTATGCGGCATTCCCATGCGTCCTGATCATGGCCATTTACTTGAAGACGAACTGAACCAGCCTGATGTGAAGCCAGGATATGGTTACATGGGACGGCTAAAGGGTTTAGCAGAATTACGTGGCGTAATGCATGCAGTGGATGCGTTTATGCGGCATAAATAACGTCATTTTATCCTCATCCAGTTAGTCTGATATCAACAACTAATTGAGACGAGCAGCCACTAAACTGCTTGTCTCAATCCATTCAATCCTGCTTTATTAATTGTAGTTCTCTCTTTAAGCCATTAAACTTAGGCCAATTGGTCAAGCCACCATCTAAGTGAATGAGAGAACGGATGAAGTCCTTGCAGTTAGAAATCGTCAAAAATGATCGCCTTTACATGAAGGTTGCCGAGCAATTACGCAAGTTAATTGAAAATGGCGGAATAAAGCCCGGTGAACGCTTTCCCTCTGAGCGTGAATTAGCTGAGCAGCTTGGAGTCAGTCGCCCAACGGTGCGTGAAGCGATGATTGCGCTTGAATTAACGGGCGTGATTGAAATTCGTTCTGGCTCTGGCATCTATGCATCACAAGCGAAGCCAACCAAAAAGCTAGCCTTAGATGATACCGGTATTGGCCCCTTTGAGATTTTAGAAATACGCCTTATTGTGGAATCAGAAGCGTGTGCCTTAGCCGCTTCTCGAATTACCGCCGCAGACCTCGAAAAACTGCGCCAGGCAGTCCGCGACATGGAAGAAGAGGAAAAACAAGCAAACGCCTCTGAAAAGGCAGACCAAGCCTTTCACGAAATTATTGCCCGCTCTTGTCAAAATAGTGCGATTGCTTCGGTTATTGGTTGGTTATGGACTTTACGCAACGAGTCGATGCTTAGCACATCGTTTTTAGAGCGGATCCGCAGCGAGGGGATCCACCCGTCTATTAGCGAACACCAAGCGATACTAACCGCCTTGGAAAAACGCGACCCCAATGCAGCCCGCGAAGCTATGCGTCGCCACATTGAATCGGCCACCGAAAACGCAGCTAAACACTTTCAAAAGTAATCAAAACCGAGGCTTACCATGTCTTGGGCACTTATGAAGCAGCTAAGAGAGACACGTGGTGTTCTTCTAGGGCAATTGAGAGTTTTGCAAGTAGGCAATAATGTTGTCAGTTAATGTTGCAGGTCGTTCTTTTAATCTGACGCAGTAAAGCGTTAATGTAGCTATCGCTATTTCAGTTTTTTCAGCATTGTTTAAAGTATGTGCTAGTTTCTCGGGCAATATAATTGCGCCGCCATATTGATTTACGTAACTTATTCCTACCCGTACGTCATTAGTTTTCATATGGTAAGGGTCCATATGGTAGTCATGCATAATTGGTGTGCGAGAAAAATCGTTCGTATTTACTTTAGCACTCCATAACACATCGACAAATGAAGCTTTGTTGTCTGAGTTAGCTGGCTTTGCCTTGTATAAATACAGCGAATGCTCACAAAACGCGATACTTTCAATATCGGTAGATTTAAGCGGTTCGGTGGTAAAAGCAAAGTCGATAGTGCGCTCGTGAAGTTGCCTAGAGAGTTGCTCACTGCTTTGTATTTCACTTCTGATAGCCGCTTTAGGTACGATCGTATTGCAAGCTGAAAACAGGGTTTCCCATAATAGATTTACCGCATTTGGGGTGGCGCCCCATACAATAAACTCGATGTCTTGGGTACTAAGGGCATCGCGAGCGTGTTTTAGGGAATTAGCCATTTCGTTGGCATAGGGAAGAAGCTTTTTACCTGCAGGCGTGAGCTGAATACTATTGCGCTCACGGGTAAACAAAGCCGTATTGAAATACTCCTCGAGTTGCTTAATGCGAGCACTTACCGCAGCGGGTGTTAAATAAAGATTTTCAGCAGCTTTTGAAAAGTGCCGAGTTTTAGAAACTTCAATAAAGGTAATAAAAAACCTAAGGTCCACACATTAACCTTAACCTTGTTTTGCAGATAATGCAGAGCTTACTCTTTATGCAAAACCGCGCAAGCAGATTCACTATGAACACTTAGGTTTTTATTTAGATTGCTATGTATTCACCTAACAAATCTTAACCTTGAAAGTTGCTCGCTTAAGCTAAGCTGCGCTTATCAATGCGTTTAACGCTGGCTTTGTGTTTTTGCTTCAACATGTACTTGATTAGTTTTGCTTGTTTTAGTGCTTTGTTCTCACTACTGAAGCTGTCTTCGCCGAAGTTTTCGTCTTCGTAACCAAAGTCTTTCTTGTTGAAACGGTGGTCTTTACTCATTTTCTTGTCTCAATATTACAGGTGCTGATGTTGTGATGTTACGTAGCAAAACCATTTCGCTACTCACCTACTAATATCGGGTTTTTTTAGGTAAAAACCAACAAAATATTTTGTTGAGCATAAACATTATTTTTTTACAAAGAACATGGAAGCTTGTTGCAGCGCTCTAGAATTAGACCCTTATTGCAAGGTCCTAAAGTAATCGACTAGACGCTGCGCTTCATCTTGCACGCTGTATTGCGCTTCAACACTTGAACGGCCGTTCGCGCCCATTTGTGTTAATTTCACAGGGTCTTGCAACAACAGGTTGAGCTTCTCAGATACCGCGGCTTGATCATTTACCGGCACAATGTAACCGTCGGTACCAGGTCGCACAATATCTTCCCAAGCGCCTGCCTCGGTTGCGAGCACCGCAGCACCACTACTCATAGCTTCAAGTACAGTGAGGCCAAAGCCTTCGTTATCACTCAAGGCGCAAACAAGGCTTAGCGCGCCAAATATTTTGGGGATCTCTTCAAATTCAAGTTCACCAGTAAAGCTTATGCGCTCACCAAGACCCGCCGCGTCAATACGCTGCTTTAAATCATCTACAAAATCTTGGTTACTAGATGAAATAGCGCCTACCACTACAGCATGGTAGTCAGGGTACTGTTTGAGAACGTCAATGCAGCCTTGCACAAATAAGTGTACGCCTTTTTGTTTACGCACACGGCCAAGTATGCCAATACCGTATTTCCCACCAAAGCCTAATGCTTGCCAAGCGGCCTGTTTATCTTCTGCAGGCAGATATTGATCGCTTTGTACGCCATGAGGGTTGATCATAGCAACCGGCCCTTGAATATAGGATGCTGAGCGTTTACTTACCGCAATGACACCATCCATTTTGTTAGTTAACCAAAGCGTTAAACCTGAGCGATAGCGCTGGGCTGCTGAACTAAACACCAGTTTGATTTTGGCCCTGAAAAGGTATTTGAGAATAACGCCTTGAATCATTTCATCTACGCGGCGCGCATGAAATATTCGCCACTTTCCATTTTGCAAAGGTTTACGGCACATCTTTGCCGTTTCCCAAAAGCTTATATACACATCGTTGTCGGGTAGAAAATGACGACCCATGACGCGGGTGTTAATCATTTTGCGTTGATGCGACAAGACTTGCAGCATGGTTGAGGTAACGCCCGAAAAATTGGAGTTAGAATTCCCCACGATCAATTCAATTTCTTGTTCTTTTGTGGTGTTTTTTTCAAGGTTTGTCATGTGCTGTCCAATGCAGAAATAAACCAATGGGGGCCTTAAACAAAAGCTTAGACCCTTGCGACATTGTAAGGCAGATTAATCAAGCTTGCAGATGTTTTATTGCAAATTATATGTTGACAAAAAAATGATGTAAATTGCGCATTCAGCACGTGACGCCGCGCTGATATTGTGAAAAGCTAAACAAACTTTTATTGCACAGATATGGCTCTACCATGGAATTTACACTTAAAAAGGCCCCCGCTACTAAAAAAATAGCCCTAGTTGCACATGATCATATGAAACCCGTTCTGAGCAAATGGTGTCAAAAACACTTTGCGAATTTACAGGCTCAAGAACTTTTCGCAACGGGCACAACCGCTTCAAAGATTGCACAAGACACCGGGCTTGTGGTCGCACCTTTATTAAGTGGACCACTTGGGGGAGACCAACAAATTGGAGCTCGCATTGCGCAGCAGCAACTCGACATATTAATCTTTTTTTGGGACCCACTTGAGTCTATGCCCCATGACCCAGATGTAAAAGCACTGCTACGTATTGCAGCAGTATGGAACATTCCTGTTGCGTGTAATCCAAGTAGCGCAGATTATTTACTTAGCTCACCCATGCTAAATCGAGAATACGAGTATCGAGTACCTGATTACAACGCCTATCAAAAATCAAGAAGCTAGTTTATTTAGCTCTTATATCGCTCCTGTTGCAAGCTGTCCACACGTGTTTGATTGTAAAATAGCCTCATATTTTATGTGCTGTGACCGATAGCCTTAATAATGAACAATCA
The DNA here is from genome assembly GCA_964621345.1 of uncultured Glaciecola sp. Classification (GTDB taxonomy): domain Bacteria; phylum Pseudomonadota; class Gammaproteobacteria; order Enterobacterales; family Alteromonadaceae; genus Glaciecola. Next base: position 55,966 of record CAZUON010000002.1, read on the forward strand.
ATGTGGGGTGTCGCTTTTAAGCTGTCGCCCAAAGCGGTTGTGGTCGACAAGGTATAAGGAGGGGAAGTTGAATAAAAGCGTTACTAAGCGAGTATTTTTACGACCTATTTTTTCAAGAATCAAAATTCTTATGAGTATTTCGGTAAATTATGACCGATTTTTTGTGTCTATTTTAGTATTGCTAGCAGGCATCAATCCCTTACATGCCAACACCGATACAAATGTCAGTGAATATCCTGAACTACTCATTGCTATTGACGCAGACTTTTCTGCAAGTGCTAAAGAAGGTGGTGAAGCCATTGCAAGAGGGGCCCAAATCGCAATAGATGAGATTAATCAAAAAGGCGGTATTCACGGCCTTATGTTGCGCTTGATAAAAAAAGACCATCGTGGAAACCCAGCAAGGGGGATTAAGAATATTCAGTCTCTGAACGATGTGAATAATTTACTCGCTGTTATTGGTGGCGTACACACTCCTGTTGCACTGGCACAACTGCCTTATATCCATGAGCAAAAAATCTTATATTTAGGTGCATGGGCGGCCGGAACCGGAATTGTTGAGAATCAATTTTCTCCCAATTATGTATTTAGAGCTTCAGTTCGAGATGAGTTGGCAGGTAATGTATTAATTGAATATGCAAAAAGTCGCGGCTTTAAATGCGTGGCTTTAGTGTTAGAACGAACTGGGTGGGGACGTTCCAATTTAAACTCTATCCGCAAAGCAGCGTTACAACACAATATCAAAATAGTCTCCGAAACATGGATAAATTGGCGTCAAACTAAGTTCGACAATGAGATGTCAGCGATTGCACAGAGCAGTGCCGAAGCGATACTGTTAGTGGCAAATGTACCAGAAGGAGCGGTTGTAATTAAGCATATTCCTCCTGAAAAAAAGTTGGCTATTATTTCTCATTGGGGGATAGCAGCGGGCAAATTTATTGATTTAATTGGTTTGGAGCGGCTCAAACAACTAAATTACGATATTAACGTATTGCAAACGTTTCACTTTGCGAACAACAAACAGAACCCACAAAATCGGAAATTATTCGAGCAATATCAACAACACTATGATGCACAAGCAACACACTATAATGTACCGGCTCAAGTTGGTGTGGCTCAAGCCTATGATTTAGTTAACATGCTGTATTTGGCGTCGCTGAATGTAATTGCCGACAAAAGTGAAGACAACATTGTAAATAACCCCACTAGTATCGAAGTAATACAATCACTTAATGCAGATGCACTCGCAGATAGCTTGCTTCAGCTTAAGCGTTATAAAGGGGCAGTAAAAGACTACTTGCCACCGTTCAAAGAGAGCATGCAAGACGCACTGCTTAGCGAAGACTATTTTATGACTCGCTACAACGAGATGGGATATTTATCCCCCTATTTCGAGCAGTAAGATATGTCAGTTGCCTTGCCCAAACCGGCGCCGTCTTCTAAAGCATCAATCGCTCAAAATGATGTTCAATCACAACAAGCTCCGGCGCGAGCGACCTTATATGACCAATTACAAAAACTGGTACTCAGCCGAGTTATGGTCGTGGTATTTGCATTTACCTTGGCTATTTGTGCGTTATTTTTATGGGTAGGAGAATCGCAGCTCGAGGAACGACACTCACTTGAAATTGCGCGGTTTACTGATGCTCTAGAGCTTAGCATCGATAATGTTCGCACAAATATTGTGACGCTAGCGGCAAACGATTTACTTATTAACGCCATGATCGATTTTGAAATGCGGGACGAGTACTTACCGCTGTTTTTTCAAAGCCTTAGAATTGCCAAGGGTGAAAATAATTTCTCTGCTTTGTATGATTTTTCAGGTGAGCTCGTTCAAGATAATAACTGGCCAATTGCACAGGTTGATGCAATGGCTCCCGATTGGAAAAAAACGGTATTAAATCAGGGTGAGGTATTAGAAATTATAAGCCCACAAGGCTTACTGATCATCACGCCTATTTTCATAAGCGGACAACCAGAGGGTGCACTCGCGGGTTTTACTGAAAACATCAGCGCATTAATGCAGGTTGACCCCAAACAGACAGCGCAAGTCTTGTTTGACAGTAATCAGCAAGCGGTTGCGACAACCGACGCGACTTACCTTGATTTAAACATGGATGAGTTTTTAGAGCTTAGTCGTAATAGCTTTGTGATGCAGACCCCATATAAAAACTTTAATGTGCTTAGTACTCAGAGTTTTAGCTCAGCCTATGCAGCAAGTATTTGGTTATTGCCCATCTTTTTAATGGCTATTTTAGGCACCTTATTCAGTAGCTGGTATGCAGTGCGTTTAGCGTCTGAAAAAAGTGCAGAAACACTTCAACGTTTGCATAAGAGCCTTGCTCAACAACTTCTTGATGAAGATATGGAGCCAATAACGCATGGACAAGACACAAGCAATGATATAGATGAAGCACTTGAGCTATACAACATCAGAGCTTCCTTTCACACGCTTACAACCGAAGTATTGGCGTTGTCGATTAGTAATAATAAGATAACCAACGTAATTAACTCACTGAGTGAGTTTTTGATTGTTGTGGATAACGAGGGTCATCTTATTCTCGAAAACGCTACCATCAAGGCGGCGTCTGCGGCATTGGGCATTGAACATAATGAGATAATCAGCCAAGCCTTCGACCTACTACAAACGGATACGAGTCCTTCATTTTCAACAAAGCATTATAGGTTGAATGAGCAAAATACAAAGGCGGTTGACGAACAGGCTCAAAATAATAGAGTTGAAGCTGAGTCTGAAAAAAGCAAAGCTCTATGTATCATTGACTGGCGCGTTACCCGATTTGTCAACAAAGCTGGTGAGACGATTGGCGCAATTGTAACTGGTCAAGATGTTTCCGAACGAGTCGCGCTAGAGCAAAACATTAAAATGCGAAATAAAGCCTTAGAGGCTTCTCCTGTAGCGGTATCCATTGCAGATGTTTCTAAACCTTGGCAACCACTGATTTATGTCAATCATGCTTTTAGCACGATGACCGGCTTCAGCTTTGAAGAGGCCATTGGTCAGAATTGCAAGTTTCTACAAGGTGAGCAAACGCAAGCAGCATCCATAGCGGCAATAAGGCAGGCTATTACTAAAAATGAACCGCTTGATATAGAAATTAACAACTACCGTAAAAACGGTGATCTTTTTGTCAACTCTCTCTCGATTATGCCGGTGTTTAATGACGATGGCAGCGTGCAATACTATGTTGCGGTGCAGCAAGATATTACACTAGAAAAACAAACGGCCCTGTTGTTATCACAGGCGAAAGATAAAGCAGAACAAACCATGGAGTCACAGGCAACATTCTTTGCAAGTATTAACCATGAATTGCGCACCCCCATTAACGGTATCAATGGCATGCTTAAAGCGCTAATGAAAACTGAGCTTACTGAGAAACAAGTTAAATATGCGACACTCGCGAATAAAAGTGCCGATAATTTGTTATTGATTGTTAATGACGTGCTCGATTACTCAAAAGCTGAATCAGGGCAGTTAAGCATCGAGCAACATCCTTGTGATGTTCATAACTTACTTAACGACATTTGTCAGCGTGTAGAGGCACAATGTCATAGTAAATCCCTGTCGTTTTCACGTTGCATCGACGAACTAAAAGGCCATACCTTTTTAATTGACGCGATGCGAGTACAGCAAGTCATCGAAAATTTGATTAACAATGCTTTGAAGTTTACTGATACCGGCGCAATTAGCTTAGCCGTTAAGTTACATCATGAGCAGCCCGAGGGAGAGTATAGCCTGCATTTTTGCATAAAAGACTCGGGCATTGGTATCGACCATAACCACCTCGTCGATATCTTTAAGTCTTTTAAACAAGTCAAGCAAGCCAGCAATAAAGTCACTACAGGCACTGGACTTGGGTTGACCATTAGCAAACAATTAGTTGAATTAATGGGCGGTAAAATTAAGGCGACAAGCACCGTGAATGAAGGCAGTTGTTTTCATTTTTCGGTACGAACGCAAATCACTGAAGCACCTATTAGTAAATGTAGCGTCGACGTTCCCGACCTTACGGCAGGCAAAATCCCTAACGTTCTCATCGTTGAAGATAACGAAATCAATCAAGAGGTGTTGATTGCTACATTGACTGATACAAAAACCATCGTGGCACATAACGGCATACAAGCGCTGGAGATTCTACAAAAAATCAAAGTACCAATTGATGTCATCTTAATGGATTGCCAAATGCCTGAGCTAGACGGCTGGCAAACTACTCGAATGATTCGTGACGGGGAAGCGGGAGAAAAACACACAGACGCGCCCATTATTGCTATTACCGCATTTACGACCAGTTCCGATAAACAAAAATGCCATGATGCCGGCATGGACGACTACCTGAGCAAACCCTTCCAGCCGCAATCGCTACAAGAGAAAGTCTTGAGCTGGTCGAATAAACGGCATTGAAAACTGAGGCCGATGTCTTAATTCAACAGGACTTTATGACCTGCTTCCGCCAATACGTAAGCCGCCATTGCGCCCCTCGCACCAGAGCCTACGACTAAAACCTCATCTTGCTTGCTCATCAATACTCACGCCCTTTGACACAATACGTTCTTGCGCCCAAGGGGTTTGGTCAATGTTTGATGTTGATAGTTTAAAAGCGCGCACAGGCTTTACTTTTTGAGTAATTGAAAGCCAAGCCAGCCAGCCGTTGCCGACATTGCCGTTAGGCTGATGCCCCAAGCCCAATCAATAAGCATGATGTGCAGGGTAAATCCTTCGATAATGCTGTAATTGGTTAGGTTGTATGCGCCATAGCTTGCTAGCCCTAACAGAGCGCCGTCGATAGTTGCGTAATACCATGGTTTGTCTCTGTTTGGCACAACGGCCAAGACAAAGGCAACAAAGCCATACATGAGGTAAAACACCAACCATGGCCAAGTAATAAATTGTTGGCGTAAAAGGGTGGCCATTTCAGTCTGATACCACTGTTGGGCAATCAGCCCTAGCCAAATAAAATCTAAGAGGCCAAAAGCGATAAAAATAAACACCAGAGATACAGCGATATTAGCAAGATATGTCTTAATATTTCTTAGCATGTGAGTCCTTAAAGTCAGCCCATGTTAAAGAGCAGCAGATACCGGGTCAGCATATCCAATCTGTTCGCTATGAACAGTTTATGTTGAATCTGCGTATGTCATAGCAACATAATAAGTATAGTTCTTACAATTAAAAAAACGATGGAGTTCATTTATGCGCAATATTCCTTTTAAAGCCACCTTACTGGGTGCAGCTATTGCTATGGCAACTAGCGCTACTAGCTTTGGCGCAATCGCAGATACTTTTGAAATAGAGCATTTACCAAAAATACAGCATACCGGTAACATTACTGTATCTGCCGATGGAAACATCAGTGCTTACACCCTTTCCGTACCCCGCGATATTGTTGCAGGAGATGAAGACGGACCTAATGATACGCATCTGTATATCATTCGTGATGGCGGTCAACCCACCTTATTTGTTGGCGGCGAAGGCAGCATTTCAGCCTTGCAGTTTAGCGCAGATAGCAGCACTTTGTTTTTCAAAAGTAAGCGAGAGGGTGATGAAAATACGTCGCTATATTCGATTTCTCTTGAGGGCGGAGAAGCACAAAAGCGCTTTGAATTTGATACCGCCATTGGTGATTACCGCGTGAGTAACGATGGTTCTACGTTACACTTTGTCGCAAGAGAAAAAGACGAGGCAGAAGATTTAAAAGACAAGGGCTTCAAAGCCTACGTTTATGAGGAAGATCAGCGCCTTGCTTCATTGTGGTCAGTCAATTTAAACGCACAGTCCGATAATAAAGACAGTAAAGCTAAAAAAATGTTCAGCGACGCCCACGTTTCGAGTTTTGATGTATCGGCGAATGAAAAAACCTTAGTTATTGCCGCTGCACCAACAAATTTGGTCGACGACTCATTAATGAAGCGAGACCTGCATTTTCTTGATATTGGTACAGGCGAAGTTAAATCAACGATTGATGTACCGGGTAAATTAGGTGCTTTTGAGTTGTCAGAAAATGGTAAACATTTAGCGTTTTTGGCAGGTACTGATATTTCAGATACTTCGGCAGGTGTACTGATGGTGGCAGAAGCAAATGGCACTAGCTTTACTCAGCTAAATAAAGATGCGCCCCAAAGCGTAATGGATATTGATTGGTTGGGTAAAGACATTCTTGCGGTAGTACATCGCTCAGTTGAAAGTGATTTAGTGGTATACGATACCGACGGTGATGAAAAACGTACATTGCGCACGCCTGACAATATTGTGGTAAGAAGCGCTGATGTTGGTGACGACACTATTCGCTTTATAGCTGACAGCCCAGCACATCCGCGCGAAGTGTTTGCGATTCATCGCAACAAAACCCAGCAATTATCTGATCACAACGCATGGCTAAAAGACCTAAATTTAGCCGAGCAAACGACCTTTAGTTTTAAGGCCCGTGATGGAGAAATGATTGATGGCTTATTAATTACGCCAAACGGTGAGGCCCCGGCCGGCGGATGGCCGCTTATTTTAACCGTTCATGGCGGGCCTGAAGCCCATTATAGCGACGGCTGGATAACGCGTTATTCAGATGGTGGTCAATTTGCCGCTGCTGATGGATATGCTGTGTATTATCCCAATTATAGAGGTTCAACGGGCAGAGGTGTTGCCTTTGCTAAGCAGCATCAAAATGACTATGCAGGGAAAGAGTTTAATGACCTAGTAGATGGTGTGGATGCTTTAGTAGAGGCAGGCATTGTCAACTCAGACAGGGTAGGAATTACCGGTGGCTCGTACGGCGGGTATGCGTCAATGTGGGGAGCAACGGCGCAGACTGAGCATTTTGCGGCAGCTGTGGCCTTTGTGGGTATTTCAAATCAAGTCTCAAAGTTTGGTACTAGCGACATTCCAAATGAAATGCATCTTGTTCATTCTTTAAAATGGCCATGGGAAGACAATTGGATGAACCTACTAGAACGTTCTCCAATTTTTCATGCGGGCAAAAGTACTACTCCGACCTTAATTATGCATGGTGAGGAAGATACTCGCGTGCACCCAAGTCAGTCGATGGAATTATACCGTTCAATGAAAGTCCGCACCAATACACCCGTGCGTTTGGTATTTTATCCAGGAGAGGGGCATGGCAACCGCAAAGCGGCTGCGCAGTATGATTACTCCTTACGGTTTATGCGTTGGATGGATACCTATTTAGGCGAGAGTGCAACACGTAATGACCCTATGCCGGAAATTGACTTAGGCTTAGCAGATAAGTTAGCGCCAAAGGAAGCCGATTAGGTGCTTTGTTGCAATCAAACGTGTTGATACGAGTGTGAGCTAAAATTTGAGGTCGCAATTTGCAGCAAGTTATAGTTAAATCAAAGCATATGGTTAACTTAGATGTCTGCATCGCTCATGTTTTTCTTTAATCGACGCGGTTTATTAACTGCAAATGAAAAACAGCACTTAGTCGAGATGCTCACCCGCTCAAGCGCAGGCGGGTTAGCTGTTTCGGTTATTTGTGCAAGTGTGCTTATTTTTGGTTTTTTAGATCAGGCCAATGCAGATACAAAAATCATTTGGTACGTACTTTTTTGTCTTGCAGCTGTAGCGCGTATGGCATCTATTTTGTTCTGGCACAAACAAAGTTCTTCTAAGACGTATGATGTGTCTACTCACCTCCAACACATAATGATAGGTGTTTGCAGTATTGGCGTGCTCTGGGGGGCATACGCTTTGATATTGGTTCCCAGTATCAGTAATGATATTGAGTTAGCAGCAACCATTGCAATTTATACGGGCGTAGCTGCAGGGGCGTCTTCGACCTTGGCGGGAAACAAAGTCCTTTCCGGTACATTTGTATGCTTGTTGATGTTGCCGATGAGCGGGGCGTTGATGTTAAACCCAAAGGAATATGCGTTCTTGATTGGGTGCTTGTGTGTTGGCTTTTCTGTTGTGATTACCATCTCGGGTGCTCGTGCTGCTGATGTCACTTTGTCTTCGGTAAAGATTCGTTATGAAAACACTCAGTTGATTGAACAGCTAGCTCAGCGAAATGAAACAATCTCACAAGCCAATAGTTTACTTGAAACGCGAGTAAAAGAGCGTACGGAAAAAATTTATCAGTTATCAAACATCGATCCACTCACGAGTTTAAGTAATCGTTCCGCTTTTTCTACCCAACTTAAACAGCTTATGGTTGCCAGTGAAAAGTCTATGCAGCCATTTGCTCTATACTTTATTGATCTTGATGGCTTTAAAGCGATCAATGATGTGCATGGCCATGATATTGGTGATTATGTGCTAAGTACAGTTGCACAAAGACTTAAAGGCTTGGGTAAACAACACGATTTGTTATGCCGCTGGGGAGGCGATGAATTTTTGGTCAGCACAACCTACATAAGTGACTCCCAAGTGATAAATGTAGGAAACGCGATCATATCAGCGATGTCTCATCCGATTATGACAAAAGCAGGATCGTTATCGGTAAGCGCAACGGTGGGCGTAAGCCTATTCCCAGAGCATGGGCGCTCAGAATCTGAACTTATCGCGCATGCAGATATTGCTATGTATCAACAAAAGCATCAGAGCAAAGGGTATGTGAAGCTTTTTTCGACCGATATGCAAGAGAAAATAAAGCGTCAAGCTTTCATTAAGGACAGCCTCACCAACGCAATAGTTAATAACGAGTTTTATTTGGTATTTCAGCCTGTTGTTGACATAGAGAACCACAGTATTTTATTCGCAGAAGCCCTTATCCGCTGGCAAAAAGGTGCTGAGAGTATTGCGCCGAGTGAGTTTATTGTCATTGCTGAGAAATTCGGTTTTATTCAGAATATAGGGTTGTGGGCTGCAGAGCAAGTAGCTAAAGAGCTTGTTAGCTATCCCAATAATACTAATTTATGTGTATCAATTAACATGTCTATCGCGCAACTAATGCAAAGTAATATTGCGACTAGCTTTAGCGCTTTATTTGAAAGCTATTCGGTGGCGCCCAATCGTATATATATTGAGGTCACCGAAACCTTACTCAATACTGATACCGCGATGCTAATTAAAAACCTTAATGCACTTAAAGATGCAGGATTTAATATCGCCATTGATGACTTTGGAACCGGCTATTCTTCGTTATCACAGTTGCAAAACATTGCGCCTAAGATTGTAAAAATTGATAAGTCTTTTGTGGATGATTGGACGTCAGGAGGCGAAGCGATCATTGAGGCAATGGCGACAATTTCTAAAAAAATGGCCTTCGATATGGTGCTTGAGGGAGTGGAGCATAAAGAGCAAGTGAGCCAAGCTCAAGGTGCTAAGGTAACATTGTTACAAGGTTACTTTTTTGCGAAACCGATGAGTATGGCGAAGTTACAGTCATGGCAGGCAGAAAATCAAAGCGTAGAAACGAAATAGCGCTTGCCAATTAAATACAGCAAGCGCTATAAAATCATTTATACATGCGACCTAACTTTTACTTTAATTAAGTTCGTCGTCTTTCCAAAACTTTGTGCCTTTTACCGTGGCTTGAAGTGCAATACCGCTTTCGGTCATGGTGTATACAGTTACATCACCATAATAAGCCTCGCCCTCGATTGAATTACCTTTGTCACCGGCTTTTGCTGCTGCATCGGCATTGCCACCAAAGGTCCACCCATTTTCAACAAATTGATTCATTGATTCTGCGGTATGAAAAACCATAACGATGCGATAATCTTTCGCGCCTAAACCTAGGCCAACGCCACCTTCGGCCATGTTCATATAGGTTTTGCTACCATTTGTTTGGTTGTTCACTACGCCATAACCTGTGCCAGCGGCGAGTAAGATTAAATTCACATTCGCATTAGAAAAAGTGGCATAACCAGGTGACGCTGCAATTTCAGCTTTGGCAGCGGGTTTTTTTGCATACAATTTTGAAAGCGTATCTTGTTGCATCTCCAAAATTTTAGTGCGCTTCTCACCATTAGAGCCAGAACCAGACGATGCACAAGCCGATAAAATAGCAATAGAAGCGATGATTAGGGTGGTTTTAACGAGACGATTAAACATGATTTTTCCTCAATAGTAGAAACGTATTATGAAATATGTGCATACTGATTTAGAACGCATATGCTCACGTGAGCCTGTTGACTTTAGTACATTTTTACCTGGCTGGCTAGGGAGCTTGTATCGGGCTTTTGTTAAAAGCGAGCTCAAATTTAATATAAATCACAAATGCAGGATGAAAAAACAGTATTTACGTTTCCCTAGGTTTAGGGGCTACACTAAATGTTCTATTTGCGAGCATAAATTTACAAAAAGTGAAGCACCACCACAGGATATTATCAAATGACTAAACGATACACCGCCATAGTAACGACCTCTATAATGTTTATGTTTTTAAGCCTAGCGTCAGTATCTCAGGCATTTGCGCAGCAATTTAATGTATTGCTGTTTACTAAAACTGCTGGGTGGCATCATAGTTCTATTCACAACAGCGTAACGGCCATGCGTTTTTTAGCGGCTCGCCATGACTTTGGTTTGGAGTGGCACGAGTATGCAGGTTTGGTGATTAACGACGAATACTTAAGTAAATTTGATGCCGTTGTGTTTATTAACACCACAGGTGATATTTTTGACCAAGAGCAGCAACAAGCCTTTGAGCGTTTCATTCAATCAGGAAAAGGCTTTGTTGGCGTGCATGCTGCGTCCGATACTGAATATGACTGGGAGTGGTATGGCAAACTAGTGGGGCATTATTTTGAGATCCATCCCGCAAATCAGACCGCGGTATTAGTCAAGCAAAACAACACGTTTCCGGGTATGTCGGCGTTTGATGATCGCCACTTATGGACCGATGAATTTTATGGGTTTTTGCCTGCAAATGTTGACGACTTAAATTACCTACTGACGATTGATGAGTCCACTTACGATCCCGCAGCTGATTGGGGCGATAAAAAGTCAGAGGGCATGGGCGAATTTCATCCCATGGCTTGGTATCACGAGTTTGACGGTGGTCGCTCTTTTTATACCGCACTGGGCCATATTCCAGCCGTTTATGAAGATGAGGTCTTTTTGCAGCATTTATATGGTGGTATCTATTGGGCAGCAACGGGTAAAGGTATCGAAAAGTAAGACTTTGTTAGCCTAAACTCTAGACTTCGTATACAGTCACGCTTGTGTTAACCCAGTTCCAATTGTTAGTAAAGAGCGGTGAATGAATAAAGATAGTTTTACAGTAACGGCGTTTGAAATCGACAGTTTTTTACAAGAATTTTGGCAAAAAAAACCTTGCGTGATAAAAGGATTTTTTTCCGATTTTGATGACCCTCTTGATGAACACGAACTCGCTGGTCTGGCCCAAGAAGAAGAGGTTGATAGCCGCCTTGTTTCTAAACACGACAACCAGTGGCAGGTAACCCAAGGACCGATTGATGATTTTGCCCCACTATGCGTTGGCGCGTGGTCTTTGTTAGTGCAAGGGGTCGACCGATACGTACCTGAGGTAGATGCAATGTTTGCTGCAGTCGGCCGTATGGGCAATTGGCGTATGGACGATGTTATGGTCAGCTTTTCTACTGCTGGAGCTGGGGTAGGTGCGCATGTAGATCAATACGACGTGTTTATTGTGCAAGGAAAAGGAAGTAGGCGCTGGCAGGTCGGTTTACCTAGTGAGCATGAGACACGGGTGCCTCATCCGTTGTTATCTCAAATAGAAGCATTTGACGCCGTCATCGATCAGGTACTGATGCCTGGGGATGCTATCTATATTCCTCCCCTTCATCCTCATAGTGGCGTAACATTGGAAGCGTGTTTGAATTACTCCATTGGCTTTAGAGCCCCTACCAATGTGGAGCTTCTGCACGGTCTACTTGATGAGGGCGACGGACTGCACCTTGCTCAACGTCGATATAGTGACCCAGATTGCGCTCAGTATCGTGATGTGGGTTTATCTGCACACGTAGTAACAAAAGAGGAAATCGGGCGTTTAAAGCAATCGGTCATTGGCTTACTCGATAGCCCTGAGGCAGAGCAGGCGCTAATGCGCTTTATTTCTCGTCAAGCTCTACCTGACGCTCGCCCGGAGCAGCCATATGACATCGCAGCGGTGATAGACGCAATAAACAGTGAATGCGATATTGTTTTATTACCCGGAATTAAACCAATATATCTGCAACAAAGCGCGGAGAATTTTGTGTTTTACATTGATGGTGAGCCCTTCTCGGTTATCGCTGAAATAAAAGCGCTAATCCAGGGTTTACTCGACAACAAAACACTGGCGTGCCCCATCGATATCAATGAGACCGCACTTAAGCACTTGAGTACACTCGTTTTGCAAATGCTAAATGCGGGTTACATTGATATTCAGTAGGCGAGTGCTAGTTTATGGGCGCTGGTGGGGTGAGCTCAACGTATAGATTTTCTATCAAGGCTTGTTCAATTTCATCTTTTAAGTTGTTAAAAAAGCCTGGGCCATCGGTGTGTTCAATAGGCTCAACATAGGCTTGTTGTTTCTCAAATAGAGATAAGCGATTTTTAAAATTCTCTAACTCAGGATGAGGAGAATCAGCGTTCTCATTGGCACGGGTCAATAAATCTAGGGCAGTCCGTTGGGTCTCAATGGCTTGTTCAAATTGTCCATTTGCCGCATAGGCAGCGGCAAGGGTATCTACATACACGTAGTTGTTTGCAAAAGCGTCTTGGGCGACAACCTTTTCTGAAAGAGCCAATGCTTGAGAGTAGTCGGCAAGGTCAGGATCATCAGTTGTGGCAAAGAGCCAAGCAACGTTATTTGCATTAAACGGAAAATCATTGTTGGCGACGCTCAACAGTAAGTCTTTTGCTTTATCTGGATTGGCATCACCTAAATACCCATGTGTATAAATTTCGGCAATATCATTGGGCATTAACCAGTATTGGCTTTTCTCGTAGGCTCGTTCTAACAACCAAGCAATATTTGAACGTCGCTCCAAGGTATTTAAACCCAAGTAGTAAATGCTCGCTAAATAGGTACTCGCCGCAGGTTGGTTTTGCACTGCCATCTGCCTGATCCCGCGCTCCCCATCAAGCTTTAAGTCCTCGGATTCGCCTATTTCAAAGAGCACAATATAGCTTAGTAACTTGGCATATTCGTCGTACTCTCGTAACCACACAAGCCATTCATAGGCCGATTGCCAGCTTTGAAACTCGCCATCCCGGGAATAGGCCCAAGCAACACGCTGTGCGGCATCTATCCAACCTGCTTTTGCCATCTCTACGCAAGTATCAAAATCTTCGGTAGGCTCAGCATTTGCTATATTGTTACAGGCCAGTAACTGTTCATCCCACAAAATCGTGTTTTGCTGTTGCAGACGAGCCTCTGAGGCTTGATGTGAGCGGACGAACGCTAATGCGATAACGCCAAGCACGATTAACCAGAAGCTCAATACTAGGGCTGTTTTTAAACGGCTTTTTTGCGGCGTAAACTTAAACTCACTCTCAGACATTTTGACCTATATATATGTACTTAATTTTGTTTAAGTATCGCGTAGTGTGACTTGCAGTGCAATACACGGTGTTAATTCAACAAATTTTGCTGATATATAACCGCACCGCGCTCAGGGCTATGAATGGGGTCAATGACACATGCGTTCACGTCTTGCGATAACCAAGGCAGCATCGCATGGCTTAAACCACCGACTAACACCAGTTTTTTACCCGAAATAGCCATCGCTTTCTCAGCAATAGCGGATAAATAGTTTGCCCCTTGCTGAACGATTTTAAGCGCAAGCTCATCGCCCTGTTCTGCTGACTTAAGTACTAAAGGCGCTAAGGCGGCATACTTAGTAGACGGGGCTTGATTGTAAATTTCTACAAACTGACTGGGTTGCGTTAATTGCAACGCTTCACACAGATGTTCACGTAATTGCGTTGCTTGGCCTACGCCATCAAAACTTTCAAGAATCTTGCTTAAGGCCGTTTTACCTATCCAAGCGCCACTACCTTTATCGCCAAGGTTAAAACCGTGTCCGCCAAACTGGGTAATGTTGCCGTTGTTCAAGGCTGCCGCACATGAGCCTGTACCAATAATTATTACAGAACCGTTACTGCCATCGTGGGCGCCCAGCGTGGCGCTATGGATATCGGTGGTAAAGTCGAAGCGAGCAAAGGGGTGTTGCCAATTTACTAAACTACTTGCAGCACAAGGCACATTTACACCAGCTAAGCCTGCACTTACATATAGCTGAGCTGCAGTTTCGGTTAAATTGGTGCCTAATAATGCCAGTGCTTGAGCGCTTGCATCAAGCATAGATTCAAACGCTTTATGGTCGTTTTTGGCTACGTTTGCAGGGCCAGCGATTGCGCTACTTAGCTCACTAAAGTGGCTGTCGTAAACAACGGCTCTGCATTTGGTTCCTCCGCCATCAATACCTATATATTTAGGGGCGCTTGTCATCGTGTGAGGCGCCTTATTATTAGCAGGTTCATAGCATGTATTAGTCCTTTAAACATCAATGGCTAGCTTACTTTTTGAAGTTGGGTCGTTTTTCTTATTATCTGCGAAAGCGAATAAAAGCGCCAGTCAGCCTCCGCTATTTGGCGCCTTGAGCAATCAATTAATTAAAATAGCCTTCGTTTGCGCTGATTGTAAGTGGGTGATAGCCCGGTTTTGCTTCTTCAAAAGCACGTTTAGCAAAGGCTTTCCCTTCGTCGGTTTTCACTAATTCACGATAGAGTGGCTTGACTAATTTATTGCGTCCAATAGAAACCAAATAAGTGTAGAGCCGATCGTAAGCGGGCTTATACTCATTGGCGACGGCAATCATTAACCAACTGTGAGCAATTTCGTTGTTGCGACTTTCTGTTAATGCAAAGGCAGCATCGAGGGCATCTAACTGTTGAATATTAAGTGTTTCAGGCAGATTATTTAAAAAATACAACCATTCATGAACGGTCCAGTTTGCGGTTTCTATATCACTGGCTTGGCGTTCGCCGCTTAAAAAATCAGCTCTTGCGCTATCTATTTTAGCGAAGGCATCTGATTCAGGGACAGGCGCGCCTGCGGGGATCCCTGGTTGAAATATCCATTCAGAAATACGCTCTTTAGATAAAACGTCAGAATATTTAGCAAGCAAGGTCTTATCTAAATAGGCAATAAATTGGTCGGTGGTAATACTTTGAAAGGCAAAGGCGTCAAAGTAGGCAAGTAAAAAGGCATCAAAGTTATCACGGCCAATTTTTTGCTCAATTTCGCGCAAAAACAACGCGCCTTTTTCGTATGGGATATTGGAGAATACATCATCTGGGTTACGGCCTCGTAAATCAATGGCCATAATTTGATCGTTAGCGGGCAATGAGGCGATATCAGCTTGCAAATCCTGATAACCAAGTACCGCTTCCATGTTGTAACGGTCACTACCATAAATCATTTCCATAATGCGATAAGTAAGGTAGGTCGTAAAGCCTTCGTTTAACCAGAGGTCGCGCCATGTGGCGTTGGTTACGGTATTACCTGACCAACTGTGCGCAAGTTCATGGGCAATGAGTGATACCAAACTTTTATCGCCAGCAATTACCGTTGGCGTAATAAACGATAGTCTTGGGTTTTCCATGCCGCCAAAAGGAAACGACGGTGGCAGTATCAATAAGTCATAACGCTCCCAGCTGTATGCGCCGTACTTTTCTTCGGTAGATATCAGCATGCTTTCGGTGTCTTCAAATTCTTTTGCTGCCGCATCGACTAACTCGGGCTCTGCATAGACACCGGTGCGCTCACCCATTGCTTTAAACTCTAAATCACCGATGGCTAATGCAATCAAGTAAGACGGAATGGGTTGTTGCATGGTAAATTCGTACACGCCATCGCGCTCAGTAGTTGGATCGTTTGCTGCGCTCATTACCGCTAAAAGCTCAGCAGGGGTGCGAATAGTTGCGTTGTAAGTGACTCTTACTTTTGGTGAGTCTTGTATGGGAATAAAGCTACGTGCATGAACCGCTTGTGCTTGAGTGAACAAAAAAGGATGACGCTTGCCGGCGGTTTGTGCGGGCGTTAACCATTGCACGCCTGATGCCTGTGGTGAAGTGGCATATTCGATAGTGACTTGGTTCACGTCTTTTGGCAATTCGATAGTAAGCGCAGCACCTAAGTCGGGGTCACTTTTTCCTAAATTGAAGTTCAGTCCTTGCTGATTCGCACTTACCGACTCAATATAAAGTGCACGGGTATCGAGTACGAGCTTATCTGCTTGTTCATCGAGGCGCGTAAAATCAACAGTAACAGTGCCGCTTAAGCGCTTTTTGTCAAAATCGGCGTTAAGGTCTAAGTCGATATGCGTTAGCATTACTTCGTTGGTATTGGCGAATGAATGATAATCGGTGCCCGCTTTAATATCGGTGGTATCGATTTTAGGGGGAGAAGAGGGCAGAGTCTGCTCGGTGCTGGTTTCTTCTTTGGTCTCTTTCTCAGGGGCCGGGGAGCATGCAAAAGTAAAAAACAACGCCGCGAGGATTGGGTATACAGCTAAACGCATAATATTTCCTGTATTGGTTTTTATAATAGGATCAGGGCTTTTAATGGTGCGTAATGCTACACCCTCAAAGGGTTAACGCAAACTAGTAATTGTAGCGAACTCGCGCATGATTGGTAAAAGCGAGATAAAACTAATTAGGAAAGGCTCGGGGTTTTAAGCCTTTATGTGCAAAAAGCGCGGTAGCATGGGTATACTTCATCAATGGTTCTCAACCTTATATGAAAGTGAGAGTGATATGAAAAAATTTATAAGCGTGTTGTTTACATGCGTTGCATGTAGTTTTTTATTTGCTTGTTCAGACAGCGAAGTGGGAGATGTCTCCTTAGGTATTTTTACCACCAAAGACATTAAAATTGATGCACTTGAAGACCCGCTAATTACAGGGGTCACCTGCCATATTTCGAGTATTGAAGCGAATCTTGATTTTTCCGACCCATCCGATAGCTCTATTGCTTGTCGTCAGACCGGGCCAATTACCGCAGACATGTTCGAGCGTATCGACAAATCTCCCTCGGGGGAGGTGGTTTTTAAAAAATCCAAAAGTATCTTTTTCAAAAACATGAAAGTGAGACGCATATACGATGTGAAATCGCAATCTTTGATGTACGTGTCCTACTCCACTAAAGAGACCTCAGGCAGCTTTAAACATAGCTTATCGACAGTACCTTTATGGGGCACAAAAGCCTACGAAGTTGCGCGCCTGACACACCCAAACTAGTCTTATGATCATATTTTTAAGGGCTGCCTATGTCTAAGTTAAATCGGCGACAGTTTTTACAATACTCTTCGTCCTTAATGGCCTTAGGTGCTTTGAGTATTTCACCGCTTTACGCGCAAAGTACTCGTAAGTTAGGAGTTGCCTTACTCGGACTCGGTAATTACAGTGAAAAGCTTCTTGCTCCGGCTTTACAGTCCACGCGGCATTGTGAGCTTCGAGGTATTATTACCGGTACGCCTAGCAAAGTCCCAACGTGGCAAGCACGTTATAATATTCCTGATAAGAACGTATATTCTTACGATAATATGCACGAAATTGCGAATAACCCAGATATCGATGTTGTTTATGTGGTGACGCCGACTTCAACGCATATGACGTTCTCTGTAACCGCGGCCAATGCAGGCAAACATGTCTGGTGCGAAAAGCCTATGGCAATGAGTGTGGAACAGTGCCAAGCGATTATGGATGCGTGCGAAAAGAATAAAGTGATGTTATCAATTGGCTATCGCATGCAACACGAGCCAAATACCATACGTTTTGGCGGTTATGCTAACTCTGCACCCTTTGGTGAAATGACATCGGTTTTTACCCGTGCCGGCTACGCAGGCAATGGCTTTGCCGAAGACTACTGGCGCATGAAAAAAGATATGGGCGGCGGCGCGATGTACGATATGGGGGTTTATCCTTTAAATGCCGCGCGCTACCTAACAAAAATGGAACCCATCGCGATAACTGCAACCCATGAAAAATCTCACCCGCATATTTTCAAAGAGGTCGACGAAACTACGTATTTTAGCCTAGAGTTTGCTAATGGTTTGTTAGCTGATTGTGGCACGAGTATTGTGAAGTCGTTTAATCTTGCACGCGTTGTTTGCGACGATGGTTGGTATGAATTAAGGCCTATGTCACAGTATTCAGGCGTAGAAGGGTTTACAAGTCAAGGAGAGCGTTTTACGCCTATCTCAAACATGCAGCAAACCCTACAAATGGATAATGATGCGCTGGCCATCATTAATGATACGCCGGTCTTAGTTCCCGGTATCGATGGCATGCGAGATATTCATGTAGTAGAAGCTGCTTTTGTCTCAGCGGCACAAAATGGTAAGCGAGTTCTGCTATGAGTAAAAAAGCGCAAACAACTGTAACGGGTATCCACCATATCAATTATGTGGTTAAAGACTTAGCCGCTTCCGTTGCTTACTTCGAAAAACTACTAGCTCAAGAGGCGTACTTTGAGGAGTTACCTTTGCGCGAGGTTAATACAGCTCGTTTTTCTTTAGGCCATAGCTATTTAGTCTTGGTCTGCCCACAAAATCTGGATTCAGAAGTAGGTAAAATATTAACAGAACGCGGAGAAGGTTTATTCTTATTGTCGTTAAGCACGAATAACTTGCAAGAGGCACAAAATCATTTTGCAGATAAAAATATTGCATTTAGTGCTAAAGGTTCGCGAAAAGGTTTACACGACTGGCTGGTAGCAGATTTAGACGCGCCGCAAAGCTTAGGGCCAGTGCTGCAACTTTGCGAAACACAAGCGCTACCAAACTCTAAACTTTAGCATCAACAATGATATACTTTCCGCTTCCTTAAATCGTAAATTATTCATATGCCCTCTATTGTTCGAATTACTGCCCTAGCTTTCAGTGTGTTGTTTGCAAGTACGGTCAATGCCGATGTCAACATTTTTACTGACCAGCTAGATGGCCAATTCGACGCGTCTCGCTATTTGTCAGACAACGCTTACGGTTTTTTACCGGTACCTGTGATCATCACCGACCCTGCGGTTGAGGGTGGATTGGGTATGATGGGTTTGTTTTTTCATGAAAGCGACGAAGAAAAAGAAGCCCGTCTTGCGGCAATGAAGGATGAAAACAACGTAAACGCGATCAAAAGTCTTATGCCTCCGAGTGTATCTGCGGTCATGGCTGCATATACTGGGAATGGTTCCTACTTTACAGGGGCTATGCATATGGGGTTTTTCAAGCAGGGTAGTATTCGTTATGCCGGTGGTGTTGGTTACGGTGATGTTAGCCTAGATTTTTATGGTTTTGGGGATCAAAATTTGCCTCGACCAATCGAGGTCAACACCAAAGCGACAATGCTAATTCAATCGTTGAAGTTTAAGGTAGGCAACAGCAAATTCTATGTAGGCCCATTACAGCGTTATACTAATGCTACAATCGATATTGGCAGTTTTGATATGATGGCGGTTAATGCCCCAATAGACTTTGATGCAGGTTTGCGCGGTTTGTTATCAAGCGATGTAGTGACATCTGGAGCAGGTCTGACGATTGACTATGATTCTAGAGATAACTTTTATTCACCCGCCAGTGGCTTTAAATATTCATTCAATCATTTGTGGTTTAACGAAGCAATTGGTTCTGATCGTAAATACACCTTAACCGAGCTTAGTGGCCTTAATTATTTCAAAATTAATGATAAGTGGCGCAGTGCCTTAAAAGTAGAAGTTAATTACGCTAATGCACAAGAGCAACTCCCAACCTATGCTACACCGGGAATTTCATTACGTGGTATTCCTGCCGCTCGCTATCAGGGAAAGTCCGTTGCGGTATCTGAGCTTGAAATTGCCTATAGACTGAACTTACGCTGGGAATTGAGTGCTTTTGCGGGCATTGGTAAAGCCAGCGATAGTTTTGCAGATTTCTCAGGCAGCCCGAGTCGTGTCAGTCGAGGCGTTGGTTTTCGTTACTTAATCGTCAGGCAATATGGATTCCAGATGGGAGTAGACATTGCCAAAGGACCTGAAGATACCGTGTTTTATATTCAAGCTGGTTCAGCATGGTAGCTGTCAATAAATATTAGCGTTGCCTGTGATAAAAATATTGCTTTGAGAGAAACTTTATTTTAACAAGTATCATACAAAACCCATTCAAAATGAAAATTTCACTTTCAAAATGAAATAAATATCCATTATTTCCTCTCATTTTCCCTCTTATAAATCCATAATAAATTTCATTAACTAGCTGATTTTATTGCACTAGTTAAGTTTTTAGTCGTATTGGCATGCTGAATGCTATCCCTGTAAACAAATAAATGACGCGACGACACCTAACGACTTTCTAAATCTCCACTATATTTAATGTGAATTGATTGTTTTAAAGGAAAGGTTAATGTCGCAAAGTAATCAGGATTGGTCATTGAATACGGCTTACCATCACCAGCACAGTTTGCTGAAAATCTTAATCTTCGGGCACAAAGAGTTTAGCCAGTTGATGGCAAGCGTATTGCCTGAATTTGCCGGGCAAGCGGAGTTTAAAATATTCGATGCGATTGTGGGCAGTATTTCTGAAGTGCAAACGCTCATTGACCAATACCAGCCAGATGTCATTGTAAGTGCGGGTTCAAACGCTGCGTATTTAAAATCAAGTCTAGATATTCCGGTATTAAGTTTAGTCAGCACCGACAGTGATATAATTAACGCGGTCACCCGCGCATCTAAATTATCATCAAACATAAACTTGGTTAATTTTGGTGAGCCTTCATCGGTAGTCGCTTTACTTAACAGCCACTTAAACATCGACCTAAACGAGGCGTGTTATAAAACGGCTGAACAAGCTCGAGAGATATTTAATGTATTGGCAGCAAATGTAAATAAAGACGCGCCGCCGATTTTTGTTGGTGCAAGCCTAGTCTGTGGTTTAGCAGCTCAGCGGGGCTTTCAATCTATTCTCATTTACTCTGAAGCATCTTGTATTGCGACTTTGAAACAAGCGATTGCCGCAGGTCAACGTGCACGTACCCAACACATCGACAAGGCGCTCACTTATTGGCTGATTAACCAATCGAAAACTCCTATAATTTTAACCGATCCTGAAGGCGATTCAATTACCCTTAATAAAGCTGCAAAAGTAGATCTTAATCTAAGCCTCGAATTTGAGATGGATTTAGCGGAGATAATTCATCCACAAGATGAATCGCGCCCTAATAATGGCGAGTGCACCATCAACAATGTTGATTGGTATTTTCATCAAGATACTGTGACCTATGGTCAGCGAACTATGTTTATGTATCAGTTATATCGACGTAAGCAAACTGCACTAAGCCAAGGCTCCACTCCCCTTAAAAGTGATACAAAAAAACCTTTAGTATTTGCTTCAAAAGTTATGCATGACTTACTCGATAAGGTCGCATCGTTCTCTAACTCGCCAAGCAATGTATTGATTTTTGGTGAATCGGGCACGGGTAAAGAGCTCATCGCCCGAGAAATACACCGAAATAGTCAATATGCCGATGGTCGCTTTGTGGCGCTCAATTGCAGTGCTATCCCTACTGAGTTATTTGAAGGCGAATTGTTTGGGTATCACGATGGTGCGTTCACAGGCTCGCGTCGCGGCGGTCGTAAGGGGCTAATAGAAGCAGCACAAAATGGTGTGTTGTTTTTAGACGAAATCAGTGAGCTTGCGATTGACCAACAGTCAAAACTGCTGCGCTTTTTGCAAGAAAGAAGCTATCGCCCGCTCGGTAGTAACAAAGAAAAACCGGTTGCAATAAAGCTCGTTGCAGCCTCAAACAAGTCTTTAAAAGAGCTTGTTAGCCAAGGCTTATTCCGTGAAGACCTCTATTTCCGCTTAAATGTATTTAATTTAGATATTCCGCCACTGCGTATGCGTAGCGAAGACATTCTAAAAATTGCTGGCGTAAAGCTACAGTACTTTCTCGACAGTTATGTTTTAGATCTCGATGCCAATGAAGTGTTGCAAAGTATCAGTACTGAGCTGAGTAACTACAGCTGGCCGGGTAATGTGCGAGAGCTGGAAAATATAATAGAGCGAGTTGTTGCCACTTTGCATATGACGCCTGACCTAAAAACCTTACCAAAGACGCTTAGGCAAATTGCACCAGAGCTATTTACAGAAGCAAATCTGTCGGCCTCACAAGGCCTGGTAAAACACAAGGAATTAGCGCTCGTCGCCGACGCGGTGAATAAGTTTGGGGGCGATAAACAAAAAGCGGCTGAATATCTTGGTATGAGTCAAACGACCTTGTGGCGGCGGCTAAAAACGATGAATCAAATATAAACTAGACATAATAAATACACTGGAGAAGTCATGCATAAGTTTAAGCAAAATAATGTAGCGGTGGGCGTCATACTTGCTTTAGGGGTTAGTAGCCTGAGTTATAGTGTGAGTGCGCAAGAAAATGCACAAAACAATGGTGCGCTTAGCGATGCCGATGTGGAAATCATCAGTATTTCGCGTAAACGCCCAGAAACCTTGCAAGAGGTGCCTATCGCAGTAAGTGCCTTGTCTGAAAAAGATATACGAACAGCAGGTATCGAGCGCACCGGCGATTTTATTAGCTTAATTCCCAATGTGAACATTGTTGATGCAGCCAATGCGGGCGACACGCAAGTGAACATTCGCGGGATCATCTCAACTCGAGATGCGGAATCAACCTTTGCATATGTGGTTGATGGCGTATTGATGACCAATCCAAACAGCTTTAACGAAGAGCTTCTCGATGTTGCCCAAATTGAGGTACTAAAAGGCCCACAAGGCGCATTATATGGTCGCAATGCGGTTGCAGGCGCAATCATTGTGACGACCAAAGAGCCTACCGATGAGCTTGAAGGCTCCGTACGCGCCAGTGTGGGTAACAACGGTTTACGCCGCTTAAATGGAACAGTAAGTGGTGGCTTATCTGATAACGTGTTTGCCCGTTTGACGGTAGCCGATAGCACCTTTGACGGACACTACGAAAATATATTCACTGGCCAAGATGACGTTGTCGACTTTTTAGAGGACAGCTCAATTAAAGGTCGTTTGATGTGGGACGCGACCGAACTGCTCACACTTGATTTTCGTGCCAATTACAGTGAAGTGAAGGGGGGTGCTATAAACTTTAATGCGGTGTTTGCGCTGCCTTCGTTTGTTGATGCGTTTTCGCAACCTGCATATAACGCCAACGTAAATGACCATGACTTTACCTTTGCTTTCAATGTACCAGGTGAGAACGAGCAGACCACCACTGAATTCTCGATAAAGGGTGATTTAGACTTAGACGGTGTTGATGTTACCGCGGTACTGGCATACAACGACCTAGAAGAATATTTGTTGTCGGACGGCACCAGTGCATCGTTTTATGGCTATGAGCTGACCTCACAATGTCAGACTGACCGTGCCACGCTGAATAATACACCAGCAGCTTTAGGCGGCGCAGATAGAACAGACCTATTTGGTGAGTTCTTTGCTCCCTTTGGTGTATTTCCCCCAGGCGTAGAGTTCACTGGCGTATATGGACCATATACACCAACAGCATGCGATGGTTATCAGTATCAAGAGCGCAATCAAACTGACTTTAGCGGCGAAATTCGCTTCACAAGTGACGATACAGACGCTGATTTGCGCTGGATAGCAGGTTTATACTTTGCTGAAATAGAACGTGATGTAGTGGTGGCGTATGGTGCAGACCAAGGTCAAGGTTTCTTGCGCCAAGCCTATGTGCCGCCCACAGGCCCTAACCCTACCGATTTATTGTTTGACGATACCTTTGATACCTCAGTGCTTTCAGCCTTTGGTCAAGTTGAGTATGACTTAAATCCGCAGTGGGAGCTTGCCTTTGCGCTACGTTACGATCACGAAGATAGAGAAGTATCGAATAACGTGCCTAACGTAAGTGCCTCAGGTTTGAATGTAAATACCATTGTGAATGGTCAAGTTGGGCCAATTAACCCAGCCTTTAATGCAAATCCCAACGGCATCCCCGATCGTAATCGCTCATTTGCACAATGGCAACCGAAGGTAACTTTGGGTTATGAGCAAAATGACAACATCAACTGGTATGCAAGTTATGGTATTGGCTTTAGAAGTGGTGGCTTTAACTCTATCGGTACACAAGATACGCTCAATTTCTGGTTTAATGAGTCAGGTTTAGGCACACCGGGCGATGCGGTTAACGCACAACTGTTGGTATCTGACGAGTATGACAAAGAGGTCACAAGCAGTTTAGAGCTTGGTTTTAAAGCGAAGTTCTTAGACAATAAATTACGCATCAACTCTGCCGTATTTGATACCACAGTTGATGATAATCAGTTCTTTGAATTTTTTGCCGGTCCATTTGGATTGCTAAGAGCGGTAACCACCATTGATGAGTTATCAATTCGCGGTTTTGAGTTTGATTTTCAAGCCCAGCTAAGCGACGATTTTCAGCTTTATGGTGGTGTAGGCCTCATCGATTCTGAGATTAAAGAAAACCGCAATCGCCCGCTTTCAGTAGGCAATAAGGCACCGCAAACGCCAGACACTAATATTACCTTAGGCGCGATGTACGAATACAATATCACCTCCGATATTGTAATGACTACACGTCTTGACTGGCAGTATGTAGGAGAAACCTTCTTCCATACACTACAAGGTGAACAAACCCCTACTATTTGGGACTTCTTTGGCACTCTTGGCGGCGGCGTTCCACCGGGTCCACATCCTCAAAACTTTAATAATGCATCAAGAGACGCGTTTGATACGCTTAACTTGCGCGTGAGTTTTGACGCTGAGAACTGGAATATTGCCTTGTGGGGTCGCAACATCACCGACGAGCAATATCTCCAAGAAGTTATTCCTGCGCCAGAGTTTGGTGGTTCCTTTATTCATCCTTCAGCACTGGTTTCATACGGTGCAGACTTTACCTATCGTTTTTAAATCATAGCGGGGGCATATCTCCCTAGGTGCCCCCGCGTTGATTGCTTTATTGCAATTGACGCAGGAGTAAGACGAGTCATATTAAAGGCGGCGTGCGAGTTTATCGCGATGCAGCAAAACAGGAGTAAACGCTATGAATAAGCCGCTTGCAGGCTTACGCATTATTGACCTTACACATATGCTGTCGGGGCCATATTGCAGCATGATTTTGGCAGATTTAGGTGCCGATACAATTAAAGTTGAGCCCCTGAAAGGCGAGGGCACACGCAAATTATTGGCGACAGACCCTGAAAATTCATTAAATGGTATGGGTGCATATTTTATTACCTTAAATAGGAATAAACGCAGTGTATGCATGGATTTAAAAACCGAAGAAGGTCTTGCCCTATTTTATGACTTGGTAAAAGAGTCGGATGTGGTAGTGAATAACTTTGGGGCTGGCGTACCCACGCGTTTAAAAATCGATTACGAACATTTGAGCAAAGTAAATCCGCGCATCATAACCTGCTCAATTACAGGCTTTGGCAGCAATGGTCCTAACTACAAGCGCCCTGCCTTTGATCAAGTCGCGCAAGCCACTGGTGGTGGCATGTCGATTACCGGCACGGGGCCAGACTCACAAGTGCGCGGTGGCATCCCCATTGGAGATTTAGGCGGCGGAATGTTTGCGGTAATGGGCATACAAGCTGCGGTAATCGAACGGGCCACTAGCGGTATTGGTCAAGACGTAGATATTTCCATGCTCGACTGCCAAATCTCTCTACTTAACTACATGGCAACGATGTACTTTTTGTCGGGTAAAGACCCTTATCCTATTGGTAACTCTCACTTTGTACATGTGCCCTACGATACCTTTCAGACCAGCGATGGTTACATCGTGATTGCGGTGATCACCGACAATTTTTGGCAAAACCTTAAAGGGGTAGTCAATGTCCCTGAGTTTGACGACCCTGAACTCGATACTCAGCCAGGTCGATGGCGCAAAAAGCAAATGATTAACCAAAAGCTCAATGATGTGCTGAGCCTGCGCGACTCTAAACATTGGATTACGGAGCTTGAAAAGGCGCGTATTCCCTGTGCACCAGTGAATAAGTTTTCCCAAGCCCTATCAGACGAGCAAGTGTTGCATCGCAAAATGGTAGTCGACCTTACGCATCCCGATGGCAGCACAACTAAAGGACCGGGTAGCCCAATTAAGCTCTCTCGAAGTAACGAAGAGAGCTACGCCCCAAGCCCAGACCTTGGACAAGATACCGACGATATTTTACAAGGTCTGTTGAATAAAGATCCACAAACCATTGCTTTGCTGAAAGAAAAAGGGGTGATCAAATGACGGGACTTTCAGCAAATTCACAACAAGCGCCAGACATCATTCTCAACGATGTAGGGCCAAGGGATGGGCTACAAAATCAAGCTAAGGTATTGCCGCCAGAACAGCGAATTGCACTTATTCAAGCATTGATTGATGCCGGCTTAGCAGAAATTGAAATAGGTGCCTTTGTTTCACCTAAAGCGGTTCCTGCTATGGCGAACACTGAACAAGTGTTTGCCGGCGTGCGTGACGCTAAAAAGCAGGCAAACACTACGTTTTCTGTCCTGATCCCGAATATGCGGGGGTATCAGTCGGCAAAAGAGGCTGATGTCGCATTGTCCTCATTAGTCGTTGCGGTATCTAACACGATGAATGAAAAAAACATCGGTATGAGCACAGCCAAATCGCTTGAGGTATGTGAGGCTGTGTTTGCGCAAGCAAAGCAAGATGGGCGTTCAGTACAAGCTTATGTCGCAACCGCGTGGGAATGCCCTTTTGAAGGTAAAGTTGCCGCCGCAGATGTTCTCGATGTTACGGCCAAGCTGATTGCGATGGGAGCAAGCCGAATTGTCGTTGCCGATACCATTGGTGCTGCAAACCCTAACAGCGTAAAAAACTTAATGACATTATTGGTTGAGAATTTTGGTAGCGACATCTTTGCCTGTCATTTTCATGATACCCGCGCGATGGGTTTAGCTAACGTGTACGCGGCAATTGATGTTGGCGTGCGCCGCTTTGACGCGTCTATTGCAGGCTTAGGCGGTTGTCCCTTTGCACCAGGAGCGAGTGGCAATGTGGCGACTGAGGATGTAGTGATGATGGCCGAACAGATGGGTTTATCAACGAATATAAATATACCTGCATTACTTAGCGCTTCAGATTTGGCAATTCAATTAACTGGCACAGCAAAGGGCGGTAAAGCCAAGCTGTGGCTCGAAAAATATTATAAGTAGGAGTGAGATATGAGTTTTAGATTAGGCGTTGACGTAGGAGGAACTTTTACAGACCTGCTACTCATAAACGAAACTAACGGTGACACCTTTACCGCCAAAGTACCTTCTACCCCACAAGATTCATCGGTGGGTGTACTAAATGGCGTGGCTCGCATTTGTGAGGAATCAGGCATTGACCCGACGCAAATTAACCGCGTGATGCATGGTACTACTGTGGCGACCAATGCAGTGCTTACAGGCAAGGGTGCTAAAGTTGGGCTAGTCACAACAAAAGGCTACAAACAAGTACTGCAAGTAGCGCGTTCATTTTGCCCCGGTGGTTTAGGCGGCTGGGTGAGCTTTGTGAAAAAGCCCTTGCTCGCACCTTTAGAACTCACCATCGAAGCACAAGAGCGTATGGACGCTAAAGGTAATACGGTGGATGCGTTAAATGTAGAGGCATTGCGTAAAGATTTACAAGCGCTTAAAGATAAAGGCGAAGTAGAAGCTTTAACGATTTGCTTTATTAACGCTTATTTAAATGGCCAACATGAGCGGGAAGCTCGAGAGCTTGCACAAAGTATTTTTGGCGATGTACCGGTATCTATTTCAAGCGATGTCGTACCCGAAATGCAAGAATATGAGCGCACCGAAACCACAGTAGTGAATTCTTATGTACGTCCTGAAGTATCCCGATATGTAAATAATTTAAGCCGCTCTTTAAAAGAGCGTTTAGGCGACGAAGTGCATTTGTCTATTCTGCGCTCTGATGGCGGTCTCGCCTCAGCTAGAGCCTCATCAGAAAGCCCAGTGAACTTGCTCATGTCTGGCCCAGCAGGCGGTGTGACTGGTGCGGTACATTTTTGTACGCGAGCCGGTTACGATAATATTCTGACCTTTGACATGGGCGGTACTTCTACCGATGTTGCCTTAATTCAAAACGCAAAACCACGTATTAAACGGGAAACACGCGTGGGTGATATCACCGTAAGGGCCCCGTCGGTAGATGTGCGTACGGTAGGTGCAGGTGGCGGCTCTATCGCCTTTGTACCTGAGTTGACCAAGGCTTTACGTGTTGGACCCGAATCAGCAGGAGCAGTACCGGGACCCGCCGCTTACATGAAAGGCGGAACAGAGCCTACCGTGTGTGATGCAAATGTTGTGTTGGGTTATTTGCCAGCAGATGTGCAGTTAGGTGGTAAGATGCAAATCGACAAATCGGCTGCTGTTGCTGCGGTTAAAAAGGTTGCAGACCCCATGGGGTTGTCGGTAGAAGAAGCGGCAGAGGGTATTATTAAGATTGCTAACGAAGCTATGTTCGGCGCCTTGCGTTTAGTGTCGGTTGAGCAAGGCTTTGACCCCCGCGATTTTGCCTTAGTTGGCTTTGGTGGCGCCGGCCCTTTACATGCAAATGCCTTAGGCATTTTAAGTGATGCTTGGCCCACTATTATACCACCTGGCCCGGGAGTACTATGTGCTTATGGCGATGCCACCACGGTGGTGCGCGACGAAGCTTCTCGTACTTTTGTGAAGCTCCTTGCCCATACCGACAAAGGTGAATTAAGTAGCGCTTTAACCGAGCTAAAAACCCTTGCCAGCGATACCTTAAGTGCAGACGGTATTGCAGAGTCGGAACAAGAAATTACCTTTCAAGCTGACGTACGTTATACCGGTCAGGCTTTCCAGCTTTCGATTGAGTTTACGCAACAAGAGCTTGAAGAGGAGGGGTTAAATGTACTTAAAAAACAATTTGATGATGAGCATACTCAGCTCTTTACCTTCGCTTTAGAAGAGGGCCATGAAATTGTAATGATACGTGCAATAGCAACCGCAAAATCAGGTCACTTACCTGAGCCTAAATTAGCCTTAGAGAAACGCGATCTAGCAGACTGTAAACTCGCCGACAGTGAGATTTACCATGAGGGCGAATATCATAAGTGCCCTATTTACGACCGCAATAAGCTAAGCGCTGGGAGTGAAGTAACCGGCCCTGCAATTATTAGTGAAATGGATTCAACCAGTGTCTTGTTGCCGGGGTATTGGGCAAAAGTAGATAGCGTGGGTAATTTATTGTTCAATCCAGTAGGCAGAGGATAAGTTCATGCAAAATACAGATATGCAAAGAAAGATTAAGCAAAGCAACACACAAGCCATGAAACTGGTAGATGTCGATACCGTGACCGTCGATATCATCGAAAATGCACTTAAAAATGCACGCGAAGAAATGGACGCCGTATTGTTTAGAACCGCCATGAGCCCAGGTATTCGTGAGCAAGGCGATTGCTTTCCAATGATCGCCAACAAAGACGGCAAGATGGTAGTAGGCCAATTTGGGAGTTTTATCCATGGGTTTATGGATGCCTTTGAAGGTGAGCTTGAAGAAGGTGACATAGTACTTACCAACGACCCATACATGACCAATGCAGCAGTGTCGCATTTGCCGGATTGGATGGTGTTAATTCCTATTTTTAAAGATGGGCGTCATATCGCATGGTCGGCCATGTTTGGTCATATGTCTGACAACGGCGGCATGGTGCCGGGCTCAATTCCAATTAAAGCGGAGAGTATTTATCAAGAAGGCATAAGAATTCCACCCATCAAATTGTATAAAAAGGGCGAGTTGCAGTCTGATATGCTCGACTTGATTTTACATAACGTTCGTACCCCACAGTGGAATCGTTTTGACTTAAATGCTCTTGTTGCCGCCTGTAATACCGCCGCCAAGCGTTGTGTTGAAATTGCCGAGCGCTTTGGAGATGATGTATTTTATTCGACCATGGAAACCATGCTTGACCGCAATAAAATTGCGATGTCGGCTATTATCAATATGTTGGTACCTGAAGAGCCGCGTAGCTTTGAAGATTACGTGTGTGACGATGGCGTAGGCATGGGCCCGTATAAAATCCGTTGTAAAATGTGGCGGGAGGGCGATAAAGCCATTTTTGATTTTGATGGTACTGACCCACAAGCACAAAGCTCAATTAATTTTTACTTGAATGAAGATATGTTCAAGATGTTCTTTGGTTCGTTCACGATTAACTTAGTGGACCCACAAATACTCTTTAATGATGGTTTTTACGACCTAGTGGATGTGCGTATTCCACAGGGCAGCTTACTTAAACCTAATTTCCCAGCAGCGCTTTCTGGTCGTACACACGCTTTAGGCCGTATATTTGATGTAATGGGCGGCTTGTTAGGTCAAGGTGCGCCTGAGGCAATGAACGCAGCAGGCTTTTCGGACTCTCCGCATTTGTTTTACTCAGGTTATGATGAGCAAGGCGATTGGTTCCAACTATTCCAAATCGGTTTTGGTGGTGTACCAGGTCGCCCGGTGGGCGATGGGCCTGACGGACACAGTTTGTGGCCGGGCTTTACCAATGTACCAAATGAGTTTGTTGAGGCTTACTTTCCGCTGCGCGTAGAGAAGTACGAAACTATTAGCGATTCCGGCGGCGCGGGTCAGCATCGAGGTGGGAATGGCTTAAGCGTTGCCTATCGCTTTTTAGCCGACGGCCAGATTGCAATACACGATGAGCGCTGGTTAACCTACCCTTGGGGCGTAAATGGCGGAGAGCCAGGACAGCGCTCTACAAAATTACTCGTGCGCAAAGACGGTAGCGAAGAAGTATTACCCGCAAAATGTGACGGTATTGAAGTGTGTGCCGGGGATTTATTGTACTTTAATACTTGGGGTGGCGGCGGTTGGGGTGACCCATTCATGCGCGAATATGCCCTTGTGCAAGACGATGTAAACCGTGGCTTAGTATCGCCAGAAGGCGCTAAACGCTTTGGTGTAGTTATCAACAGCGCTGGCATTGTTGATACCCAGGCAAGCGATAGTTTACGTGCACAACTTAGTGAAAAACGAGGGGATGTATCCTTGTTTGATTTTGGCGGCAGTATTGAGCAAATTAAGCAACGTTGCGAAAGTGAAACTGGCTTAAGTGCACCGAAAACCCCTGTGTTTAAAAAGGCTCGCGCATAACGCCAAGAGCATTATTTCGCGAACATAGCATAAGTGCTGGCTCAAACAGCGGCACATAAAACAACAGAGAGCAGACTATGAGTAATGATTTACCCATAGGCGAGATAGCGCTGGGCAAACGCCCGGCGCTTATCGTTGTAGATATGAGTAATGGTTTTGCACGAGAGCAAAGCCCCCTAGGTGGACGTTTTACCGATGTAATTGAAGCAAATAAGACCTTGCTAGAGGTTTTTAGGGCCAAACAATTACCCATATTTTTTACCTCGGTGGTATATCGAAAACCGGAACAAGCCAGTGTTTTTAGGCAGCGCCTACCCGATCTTAATATTTTAGAAGCAGGCTCACAGTGGGTGCAAATCGCACAAGAACTAGCTCGCCAAGATAACGAACCGATAGTCGAAAAGCACGGCCCAAGTGGTTTTTTTGAAACGCGCTTAGCTGCCCAGCTTAAACACAGCCACGCCGATAGTTTGGTGGTAACTGGGCTAACTACCAGCGGCTGCGTAAGAGCAACCGTGGTGGACGGCTTACAACACAACTACCCCGTGTTTGTGCCAAAGGAAGCATGTGGGGACCGTAATACTCAGGCACAAGACGCAAACTTTCACGATATGAATGCAAAATATGCAAGGGTTGTTACACTAAGCACCATGATTAAATTGTTATCGAATAATACGTTAACGAAAAGCTAAAACACGCTAAGGGCAAAAAACCATGCAAAAACTTCAACAATTATTGATGAGCGGATTGCTTTTAGGCATCTCTGCTACCGCGCTTGCACAAGATAAAGTCACTATTTCAGGGAGTGATGATACCACCTTGCATGGTGAGGTGCTCGAGAGCTTCATGATGCCATGGGCAATGGCTTTTCTGCCCAGTGGCGAGGCCTTAGTGACTGAAAAGCCGGGTACAATGTGGTTGATTGATGAGCAAGGTAAAAAACGTTTTGAAGTGTCTAATATGCCAAGTATTGACGCTAGAGGTCAAGGTGGTTTAGGCGACATAATTGTGCACCCCGATTTTGCGACAGATTCTGTAGATAAAACCACAGTCTTTTTATCTTACGTTGAACGTGATGCGAACAGCGATGAGTTCAGTGGTGCGGTGGTTGAACGTGCCAAATTAGTTGTTAGTGAAGACGGTGCACAGCTCAATGAGCGCGAAATTGTTTGGCGTCAAGCACCTAAAATGACGGGCAATGGCCATTATGGTCATCGTTTAGCTATTTCGCCAGATGGTTACCTATTTATCACATCAGGGGAGCGTCAAAAATTCACACCCTCGCAAAATATGGCAATGAACTTGGGTAAAGTGGTTCGTATCAATCAAGATGGTAGCGTACCAGAAGATAACCCTTTTTATGGTAATGGCACCGTGACCAGTCAAATATGGACTTTGGGTCATCGTAATCCACTGGGTATGGATTTTGATGCAAAGGGCAATTTGTGGGTACACGAAATGGGTCCTAAACATGGTGACGAACTTAACTTAATTGAGCGTGCTCGTAATTATGGCTACCCAGTGGTTTCCCAAGGGGTGCATTATTCTGACGTAGAGATCCCTAATCACGAAACTAACCCTGTATTTTATGCACCCATCGTTGATTGGGTACCCGCGATAAGCCCTGCCGGTTTTATTATTTATAAAGGCGATAAATACCAGCAATGGAAGGGGGATGGCTTTATTGGAGGTTTGTCGTCTAAGGCCTTAGTAAGAGTCAGCTTCTCTGAACACGATAAACGCCCACGCATGCGCGCCAGTGAGTCGGCCCGTTATGAATGGGACACTCGCGTAAGAGAAGTTGAACAAAATGCCGCTGGTGATATTTTTGTGCTTGAAGACGGCGCAAATGGTCGTTTGTTGAAGCTAACGTTAGTGCCATAGACCAAATTTGTAATGCTCATGGCACTTAACAAAAAGTAGTAGAAATGAATTATAAGACGATTGAAGACTATGTAGGGAATACTCCGTTGGTGCGCTTGCAGCGGATGGCGGGTGATACCTCTAATACTATTTTGGCAAAGCTTGAAGGGAATAACCCAGCGGGCTCGGTTAAAGATAGGCCTGCACTGAGTATGATTCAGCAAGCTGAGAAAAGTGGGCAAATTAAACCTGGCGATACGCTTATTGAAGCGACAAGTGGTAATACCGGTATTGCCTTAGCCATGGCAGCAGCAATCAAAGGCTATAACATGATTTTAATCATGCCCGACAACGCTACCGAAGAACGAAAAGCCTCAATGGCAGCTTATGGAGCCACGCTCATTCCGGTTACAAAATCTGAGGGGATGGAAGGGGCTCGTGATTTAGCCTTAAAAATGCAAGCACAAGGCAAAGGACTCGTGTTAAATCAATTTGGTAACCTCAATAACCCACTAGGGCATTATACAGGCACGGGGCCTGAAATTTACCAACAAACTCAAGGTAGGGTTACGCATTTTATTAGCTCAATGGGAACTACAGGCACAATAATGGGGGTTTCGCGGTACTTAAAAGAGCAAAATCCAGACATTCAAATTATTGGTTTACAACCCCAAGATGGCGCATCTATTCCAGGCATTCGCCGTTGGCCAGAGGCATATTTACCAACGATATTTGAGGCCAATCGTGTTGATCGTATTATTGATATTGGCCAAGAAGAAGCGGAAAATACCATGCGTGCAATGGCCAAAGAAGAGGGCATTTTTAGTGGTGTATCGTCTGGCGGCTCTATCGCAGGGGCGCTAAAAATAAGCCAAGAAGTTGAAAATGCGGTAATTGTCGCGATTGTCTGCGATCGCGGAGATCGCTATCTATCATCAGGTGTATTTAATTCAGCAGGCTAACTGCACACTTCTTATGCAGCAAAAGCGAATGTATAAGTTGTGCGGACGGTTATCGTTGGGCTAGACCTCACATTTGTGTCAGGATTTTTTACACTTATTTTAGTGCGCTATAGAAATGTATGATTACCGTCTGATTTTTATCGGTTTTTATTTTAGGCATGATTTTTGCTATCTGGTACAGTGTAACCTTCAGCAGTAATTTATTTTGGAGTTAAATTTGAAAGTTCTTATATCAACAGTTTTATCTGTGTTGCTCACCCTCAGTTTCTCAACTAACGCAAACCTTATTACCAATGGTAGTTTTGAAGACAATAACGTTGCATCTGGCAAATGGCGAGTGTTTGATTCAAGCGCGGTCAACGGTTGGCAGGGCAGCAATATCGAAATTTGGAATAATCTGAATGGCGTTAGCGCTTCTCATGGTCTTAACATTATTGAGTTAAACGCTCATGGTGGCGGCGGTGACCTTTTCTCAATTTTTCAAGAAGTTGAAACTATTGCAGGTCGTTCTTACGAATTAAGTTTTGATTACGCAGCGCGTCGCAATGCTAATGAGTCATTTTTGGTAGAAATATTTTCAGGTCAAGATTCTATTTTTTCTGCAATCCTTGATGACCATAATGTAAGCCAGTGGTCTGAGTTTAATACTTTGTTTGTTGCTACCGATGCTAACACTACTATTGAATTCACAACCACCTCTGCTAGTACACTTGGTAATTTGATTGACAACGTTGCGTTGAAAGTATCATCTCCAGGTACCGCATTAATCGCAGGTTTGGCCTTGGTTTTATTGTGCGCTCGTCGTTTTACGTTGCGCAGCTAAACACCACACTATTTGTTGCCGTGCCAGCTGTGACTGGCACGGCGATTATCCCTCCACTTATTTCTCTTTTATCACCCTAATCGTTTCGCAATATTTCTTAAGGTATCACGCAAGGCCGACACTCTATTTTTTGCAGCACTTGCATGACTATTTGTATTAAGTTCGTTTGCGAGTTGTGTGATTGCTTTAGCTAATTTGACATCGTTTTGTTGTTTATCCATCAGACTCCGAGCTTGCTCCATCATTGTGCTGACTTGCTTGTGGTGTGCTTCACTCAAGCCATCCTTGTCGCGTGCAAGCTGATCTAGATAAGCTAGAGCAACCACCGGTTCAGCGGGCCATGTAACTTTAAACTGTTGTTGTGGATTAAAGGTGTTGCCCATATCGGCAAGTTTAGCCGCTGCTATTTCGTTTGCGCTTAAAAACTCACTTGGCGTTAGGTCAAATACATCAAGCCCGCGGATAATTTCAGTAGCGTATATTTTGCCATTATACCAATACGTAGACCAGTAACCGGCTATGATCATGCGCTCATCGTGAATGGGACCACGGTCGAAAAATGCAATTTCTTGAGGCTTGCTAGTATCGGTGAAATCAATAATTGACATACCGCCCTGATACCAAGCTTGCACAAAAATATCGCGCCCTGGCACCGGTACTACTGAGCCATTGTGAGCAACGCAGTTTTCTTGTTCAGACTGTGGCGCACCAATTTTATAGTAACTTTCAAAATTGAGCTGGCTATTATCAATCGAGTAAAAGGCGTTAGCTCCCCAATTCATTGGATCTGATGCACGACACCGAGGTTGAGTACCACCACCCCATTCGTCGGTAAATAGTACCTTTGTGCCGTCGTTGTTAAAGGTGGCTGAATGCCAGTATGCAAAGCCAGGATCTGCGACTTCATCTATTCGGGTGGGCTTGAGCGGGTCTGAAATATCTAAAATAATGCCATTACCAGAGCATGCACCAGCGGCAAGTTTAAGCTCCGGGAACACCGTAATATCGTGACATTGGTCGGTACGGCGAGTCTCTTGTGTACCATCGCCGTGGTCGCCGCCTTTCCAAAGTCCGGCCACGCGACCTTCATCATCGGCAAATACCGCAGGACTGGAAGTAATGCGAGCTTTAGAGGGATCACTTACAGGAATTTCGACAACGTCTATTCTAAACAGCGCGGTGCGCTCGTCTCCTGGGACTTCGCCGATACAACCTTTGAGTTCTTCCTCATCACGTACCCCAGCCGTACCAGAGTTGTATACCACAATGCGCTCATCGTCTGCAGAAACGATGGAATGGGTATGTGAGCCCCTGCAGGTTTGTACTAAACCTACTTGTTTAGGTAAGCTTAAATCTGAAATATCAAAAATGCGTAGGCCTCTAAAACGCTCGTCGCTGATATCTTCGCTTACGCCTTGTAAACCACAGTCGATGCGGCCCCGCGTTTGTTCAACCGACATAATGAGTAGGTCATCAACAATAGATACATCACCCTGACCACCTGGACATACTATGGAGCTTGTGAGGGTAGGTAGCCCTTGTTGATCAAGTTTATATACATTAAAGCCGTGATAATTGCCGGCAACAAGTACGTCACCTGAGAATGCCATGTCGGTGTTCCAAAAACTCAATAAGGGCCAACGTTCAGCCCATTCCGTTTTTAAATCGCCGTCGTCTTCACTACGGTCATCGCTTTGTGGTGTCTCGGTATTTTCAATATCTTCGTCTTCATCCTTCGGTTTTATCGGAGGCAAGTTTGAGGGGTTCTCAGGGTCAAAAAAGCCATTAGGTCGAGGCAAGCTAGAGACTAAGCTGACGTTAAGAGATGCATCACCGGCATCGCGCAGGCCAGCACTTAAACCAACTCGCGGGTCGGTCGAAAGACTCGCTAACAGACCATCCATACGTGTAATTTCCGCTTCTTGGTCGTTTACAATGTCGTTAATAAAGTCATATAGAATTGGGTCGTAGGCTGAACCGCTTTGCGCAAGCAAATCGTTTACCATGCGCACGGCCCCTTCGTGGTGGGGGATCATAAGCTCTAAAAATAAGCGGTCAAAATCAGTCCCTTGTACTTGTGCAAGTTGCGCCATTTGTTCTGGAGTTGCCATACCCATTAGGCTATGGTCCATATGC
This sequence comes from uncultured Glaciecola sp., assembly GCA_964621345.1. GTDB lineage: Bacteria > Pseudomonadota > Gammaproteobacteria > Enterobacterales > Alteromonadaceae > Glaciecola. Next base: position 92,819 of record CAZUON010000002.1, read on the forward strand.
ATGGAATGGTCGATGTGTACAGCTTGGTTGCGTTGCTCTAACCATTGACTCATAAATGCAATTTCGTCAGCTTGAGACTTACGAATACGACCAGCAATTTCAATAATGTCGGTGTTATTGGTGCGCTCCTCAACAAGTACCGCCATGTCCACCGCTTGCCCGTGATGGGGGATCATGTTTTGCATAAACATGACATCATCGTGAGTAAAACTGGTATCTGCAATTTTAACAGCGTCGGCTGCTGAGAGCGTTTTAGCGGCTTGGCCTGGTGCACCAGGTTGAATGATTTTGACCTGTTGCTCTGGTTCAGCATCTGTTTGCAGGGCGTTAGCGTGGGTGTTAATCGAACCCGCACATATAGCGGTGGTGCAAGCAACACTAAATAAGCTAGCTAAACTCAAGTGTTTGCTACGATCTGAAGTCGATGATTTCATAGGTAGAAGATTCCGTCGTTATTATTGTATGTTTTATCAACAAAGAATATTGAGCTTTGCGCGCTATGTAAAGTATTACGCCACTTGTTAATAAGTGATGCAATAGGCCGGACTAAGAAACTACGTACAGAGCTTGGTATATTGATGTAAGCATCTACTTTTTTTGTGTGCTTTAAAGTAGTGAAGGTGCTCAATACTTTCATATTGAGCACCTTCAAACAACGGCTTAAGTAGTAACCAGGAAATCGCTTAGAGTTCCTCTAATTCAGCATCCGTTTTGCCTTTAATATCGCCCCAATTTCCATTAGCGGTATTGATGAAACCTGGGATATCAGTTATCCAACGCTCTTGTACTTGTGCATTAAGGTTTAAATACAATTTGTTATCTACAATTTTAAAGGCTTCTGGGTCGGTATCGAATTTTCGGTCCATGGTCACACCAAAAGCACAAAAACCGCCGTACTGTGGTGCATACTTTTCAGGGTTTTCACGAAATAAATCACGATGCTCTTCACTGGCGAACTGATAAATCGCATTTTTGTGGGTTGCGGTGTAGTTTGCGTTTCCTTTAACTGCCTTGCCATCAGTAAAATACGAAACTGTATCGTAGCCTTGAATGGCTAGGTCGTTTTGATTGGCGTTCACATCGATATCAGATGCAAATGTAATGGTGCTAAATGCAAGAGTCGTAGCAATGGCAGTGGCTTTTAAGATAGTACGTAGGTTCATAGTATTTCCTTTTTTGTATACTTTTTTAAATTGTGCTGGTTTGCATCAGCATGAATAAATTGTGTTTAAGTGACCCTACATAGGATAGGGGTTTGCTTATACAAAATGGATGAAGTAGTCTTTAAAACAATACAAATCGTCCAAAAGGGATGCTGTGGACCGTTTATCACAAATTTTGAAGCGCTTTAACTTACATGCGGATGTATTTTTTTCGGGAAATCTCTGTGGTTTGAGCGATTTTGATGAGCCACAAGGTAAGCGCGGGCACATTCATATTTTAAAATCAGGCTCCTTAGACTTAATTGACCACCGCGGCAACAAGCGCAATATTGCACAGCCTAGCGTGATGTTTTTTCCAACCGGGCGTAAACACCGTATCGTACCCGACCCGGTAAAAGGGGCAGATCTTGTTTGTGCCACCATAGAATATGTCGATATCACCGCTAACCCCATTGCCCAAGCTCTGCCTCCATTCTTAAAGTTTCAGCTAAGCCGCTATCCCGATTTAAAAAAGACAGCAAAATGGCTGTTTAAAGAAGCGTTCGACAGCAAATGTGGGCGTATGCCCATGATTGACAGACTCTGTGATATTTTCATTATCCAAGTCTTACGCGAGGTGCTAAACAGCAACGAAGTCTCACACGGCTTACTTGCTGGTTTGTCGCATCCTCAGTTAGCGTCGGTGATCACGCAAATTCATGCACAACCCGAATATCCATGGAGCTTAGAGTCTATGGCGGAGCTCGCTTTCATGTCACGCTCCAAGTTTGCCGATTTATTTAGGGATGTAGTGGGTGAAACACCCGGTGAATACTTAACCGACTGGCGCATGAATGTGGCGCAAAGTGCCCTTTTAAAAGGCGATACTGTGAGCGTGGTTGCTGAAAAGGTAGGCTATGAAAATGGCTCTGCACTTGCAAGAGCATTTCGTAAAAAACTGAATGTATCGCCAAAGGTATGGCAACAGCAGCACATAAAAAGTCGTTAACCAATATTTTGATAAAGCAGCATTGATCCGAGTCGTTTAAAAGAACGAGTATATTTCATGTAAAGTTAGAACGCTGGGCTATACTCAGGTACAAATGCTCTAAATTGTAAATTTGATAGTGAATCATGGGTAATTAAACATAGTGTCGGAGTTAAAAGACATGCAACACAGATTAGAAACAGAACTATATCAATTGATTAAAGAGAATTCTGGCGTTTTCGAGTTTATTGAGCGTTCTAGTCTAGATGGAATGTGGTATTGGGATCTAGAAGACCCTGAGCACGAATGGATGAGTCCCAAGTTTTGGCAAACCCTTGGATATGCTCCCGAAACAAAAGATCACCTAGCGTCAGAATGGCAAGATATCATTAATCAAGAGGACCTTCAGCTTGCGATTGATAACTTTACCAAGCACTGCGAAGATCCTAAACATCCATACGATCAAGTTGTCAGATACACCCATAAACAAGGTCATACTATTTGGATTCGCTGTCGAGGACTCGCTATTCGTGATGAACAAGGCAAAGCTATCCGTATGTTGGGTGCGCATACCGACATAACAGAACTTAAGCAGATTGAAGAAAAACTTATAGAGACAATTAAATCTCGAGAGCATTTTTTCGCTCGAATGTCTCATGAAATTAGAACTCCGCTTCACGGTATCATTGGTTTAACAGATATCTTAAAAGAGAAAAATACCGATGAGCAGTTATCAGCACATTTAGAAACCATTTCTGAGTGTGGTGATCAATTACTGACGCTGTTAAATGATTTATTGACCTTATCAAAATTAAATAATGATAAGTTATCAGTCAGTGTAGAACCTGTACCGGTTAATGATATTGTGTCTTACGTGGCTAATTTGTACCAAGCTAGGGCACAAGCAAAAGGTCTTGAATTTTTGTTTAGTTTGCCGTCTAGAACTGAACAGTTGGCAGTTAACACTGACAAAATTCGTATGACCCAAATTGTTTCTAACCTCATTAACAACGCAATAAAATTCACAAGCTCAGGTACGGTTGAGCTTGCGGTGACCACACAAGATCAAAATGTGATCATTTCAGTTAACGATACAGGTAAAGGTATTAATGATATTGCATCAGTTTTTAAGCCGTACCAACAAGAAAGTCGTGCTAATGAAGATGAAATTGGCACAGGGCTGGGTTTAGAAATAGTTCAACGTTTGTGTGACGAACTTGGCCATCAACTCAATGTTGAGTCAAGTGTAGGTATCGGCACTTCGGTTTCGGTTAAATGTCCGTTAAAGTTGCGGCAAACAGACTTTAATAATGCGCTTTTTGGGTCTTCAAAAGAGACAAAGCTCTCACAATATGGAAAAATTCTTGTTGTTGACGATAACGAGATCAACAGAGAAATTGCCCAGAGTATGCTCAGCGATCACTGCTCGCGAATTGACCTAGCAGCGGACGGAGCCGAGGCCGTCGCGCGGGTAGTGCAAAATAAAGACTACGACCTTATATTAATGGATTTGAATATGCCTATCAAAGATGGGTATCAAGCGGCTTTTGAAATTCTTGCGCTGACAAACTTGCTTACCAAGCCTGAAATAGTTGCTGTATCAGCAGATGCTTTTGATGAAACAATTGAAGCGTGCAAACAATCGGGTATACACAAGCATTTAAAGAAACCATTTACGAAAAAGCATTTGCAAAAAGTACTCGAGAAAACGACGCATGGCGATGACAAATAAAATAGCAATGAATCTTATGTGAGTTGAGTTCAGCTTACTGTGCACTTAAATTTTGTAGAGGTCGCTTACAAATCTAGCGTGATTGTCAGTCTGACGTACGGGATGATAGCCATCTTTTTCATGCCTTAGGCGACAAAAATGTAACTATCTTAATCAAAATTATATCTGCAATACATCTTCCCCAATGCTCATATATTTTTGGCCCAGGATGAAATCCGTCTTCGGCCATTGCGCTGCCCTCTACAGCAAAATTCAGGGGCAGGTAGTGTAAGTTTGGTAGATTATGGTTTGATACTATCGCTGATATGGTCTTTGAGTATTGAGCGCGAATGTAGCTTTGTTGTTTGTTATCAAAGTCGATTGCCCTAGTGCCTAATACATAACGTAAAGGTTGTGGTAGTAATGGAAACTCAAGCATTGGCGGCATGCCACTTATAATGATGTGCTGCGTGTTTAAATGCTTTGCACAATAACGAAATAAGTTGTCTAGCGCTTCTAATCGCTGTTTGCTAGTACTCAAGCTGGTTACATCATTTACGCCCAAACTCGTCACTACAACATCAAAGAATTGCATGCTCGTTGTGTGTAAGGATTGTTCAACAAAGCTGCGTATGTCTTTAGTTTGCATGCCCGATTTTGCGATTAAACACCAATGTAACTCAATATCGCTACTGATATTTTTGCGAATATTACCTAAAAGTGCATGGTCTTGCGTACTCGCGCCCACACCTGCGGCAGCAGAATCACCAATAACAAGTATTGATAATTTTTTACGAGTTTGGCTAGGTGATTGCCTGTCTATGCCTTGGCGTGGGCCATCAGCCTCTGCAAGTTGTAAAGCTGATGCCCGCACCTTTTTGCCCTGCAAAATGAGTAAAGGTAGTGTTAGCAGGGCAATGATTTTATATAGAAACACCGAACTTCCTCGGTGCCAATAGGGCATTCATGTTTTGTCTACTATCAACAATCGGTGTTTCTGAGTGCCTGAATACGGTCTTCCAGTGGCGGATGGCTGGCAAATAAGCGTTGAACCTTGCCGGCATTAATGGCGAAAGCTGCCATCTCGTCGGGCAATTTGGCATCACTGGTATCGCCTTTTAAGCGCTCAAGGGCGTCAATCATATTTTGTTTTCCGGCAAGCTTTGCACCGCCAATATCCGCCTGAAATTCACGCTTGCGTGAGAACCACATCACAATGGTCATGGCTAGAATGCCCAGTACAATTTGCGCAACAAAAGAAACGATATAAAAGGCGGGGCCATGTCCGCGCTCAACCTTAAATACGACTCGGTCAACGACATGGCCTATCACGCGCGACAAAAACACAACAAAGGTATTTACCACGCCTTGAATAAGAGTAAGAGTTACCATGTCGCCATTTGCAACGTGACTAACCTCATGCGCAAGCACCGCTTCAATCTCTTTTTTGTTCATCGATTGCAGTAAGCCAGTACTCACTGCTACCAAGGCATTGTTTTTATTCCAACCTGTTGCAAACGCGTTGGGTGATGGATGGTCAAATATACCGACTTCAGGCATACCAATATTCGCGCGCTCAGCTTGTAACTTAACGGTTTGTATTAACCAGCGCTGGGTTTGGTCAGAAGCGTCTTTTATGACATGCACGCCCATGCTGCGTTTTGCCATCCATTTAGAGATAAACAAAGAAATAAAAGAGCCAGAAAAGCCAATTACCGCTGAAAACACTAACAAGGCCTGCAAGTTTAGGTCTACGCCATTTTCCGCTAATAAGCCTTGTATACCGAATAAACTGAAGGTAAGGCTCAATAGAGCCATGATGGCGATGTTAGTGCCCAAAAAGAGTAATATTCTCATTTAGTGTCGATTCCAAAATAGGTTTAGTCTTTAAATAATATGCTGTCTTGCATGATAAAAAACAATCGCTAAACGCATAAATTTAATTTTGATAGCGGGTCTGTCTTTACACTATTTTAACATCATCTATTTTTCCGATTAGCTCTATCGCTTTTATTCGCAATACGCTTACTAGTTTTGTGCCTATACTTATCTCACTACGAAAATGTTGCAACGTTCGCAGTTTATACAAAGTGGCAGTAGATATTAAACGAGCCAAATGGTTTGTAGTCTGCTTCAACTCATAATTTATTTCATATTATGCGCGCTCATTCTGCAGGAGTTTAGGGGTGTTTCAAGCGTAGTAATATAGGAGACAACGCGATGACAGTTAGAAAAATGATTTCAAAAAGTAGTATAGCCAGCCTTGTGGGGCTTGCGCTTATGTCTGCTTCGGTACTTGCGCAAAGCGACGAAATGTCAAAACCTAAAGGGGCGGTGGGCAGTGGCCCGGTCAAGGCGAACCAAGCTAAAACCAATCAGTTTTGGTGGCCAGACCAACTTAATTTAACGCCCTTACGTGACCATGATGCTCGCTCTAATCCTTACGGCGCTGATTTTGACTATGGCGAAGAGTTTTCTCAGCTCGATTTAGATGCCGTAAAAAGTGATATCGATACTTTGCTAACCACATCGCAAGACTGGTGGCCCGCAGATTTTGGTAATTATGGTCCTTTCTTTATTCGTATGACATGGCACAGTGCTGGTACATATCGTACCCTCGATGGCCGCGGTGGCGCAGGGGGCGGTCAGCAACGCTTTGAACCACTCAATAGCTGGCCCGATAATGGTAACTTAGACAAAGCCCGCCGCTTATTATGGCCGGTAAAGCAAAAGTATGGTGAAGCACTTTCTTGGTCAGATTTGATGGTGTTAGCCGGTAATGTGGCCTTGGAGAATATGGGCTTTGAGACCTACGGTTTTGCTGGTGGGAGAGCCGACGACTGGGAGCCGGACTTAGTTTACTGGGGGCCAGAAATAGAAATGCTCGCAAGCGACCGTGAAGACAATAATGGTAAGCTCCAGCGCCCCCTTGGTGCGACGCACATGGGTTTAATATACGTTAATCCAGAAGGTCCACGTGGTGTGCCAGACCCAGTGGGTTCGGCAAAAAATATTCGTGTTGCATTTGAGCGCATGGCGATGAACGATGAAGAAACTCTCGCGTTAATTGCTGGCGGCCATACCTTTGGTAAAATGCACGGCGCGCGTAAGCCTGCCGATTGTGTAGGGCCGGAGCCGGCGGCAGCAGGTATTGAAGAGCAAGGCCTTGGCTGGAAAAACAAATGCGGTAAAGGGCACTCTGAAGATACCACAACCAGTGGCTTAGAAGGAGCATGGACACAAGCACCTACGCGCTGGACTTCTTTGTACCTTAGTAACCTATTAAACTTTGAGTGGAAGCAAACACGTAGCCCAGCCGGCGCAATTCAGTGGATCCCAACGGATGAATCTTTGCATGCAGTTGTGCCCGATGCACATATTGAAGGCAAGTTTAACCCGCCGGTAATGACAACCGCCGATTTAGCCCTTAAATTTGACCCTGAGTACCGTAAAATAGCAGAACGCTTTTTAGCTGACCCAGAGGAATACCGTTTAGCCTTTGCTAAAGCTTGGTACAAACTCACTCACCGAGATATGGGGCCTCCTAGAAACTTCTTGGGTAAAGAAGTTCCAGCAGAGGTTCACATTTGGCAAGACCCAATTGATGCAAGTACTGAGTCGCAACTAAGTACTAAAGAAGTAGATACGTTAAAGCGTGCAATATTAGCATCAGATTTGACTGTGCCTGAGCTTGTGCGAGTAGCATGGGGTTCGGCCGCAAGCTATCGAAATACCGATATGCGCGGCGGTGCGAACGGTGCACGTATTGCTTTGATGCCGCAAAACCAGTGGCAGGTGAATAACCCCGCTGAACTTGAAAAAGTCTTAGATGTGCTCAAAGGTATTCAAAAAGATAGCAAGGCCAAGGTGTCGCTAGCTGACCTAATTGTACTAGGCGGTGTAGCAGCAATTGAAAAAGCAGCTAATGATGCAGGTTATGACATTGACGTGCCCTTTAACCCAGGCCGTGGTGATGCAACACAAGCACAAACAGATGTGAATTCATTTAACTTATTAGCGTTAAATGCCGATGCTTTTAGAAACTACTTTGATGCAGACAATAGCTATAAGTCGCCTACCGAAATGCTGGTAGATAAAGCTGACCAGTTGGGCCTTACAGTATCGGAGATGACGGTGTTAGTCGGTGGTTTACGTGCTCTAGATGCTAACCATAAAGGTGCACAGCATGGCGTATTTACCGACAAGCCAGGTACCTTAAATAATGACTTTTTTGTTAACTTGTTGGATATGTCAACAGTGTGGCAAAAAGCCTCAGAAGATGGTGTGTATCAAGGTTTAGACCGCGCAAGTGGCGAGCCAAAATGGACCGCAACATCGGTTGATTTAATCTTTGGATCAAACTCTGAGCTTAGAGCTGTTGCAGAGGTGTATGCCTACGACACATCTAAAGACAAGTTTGTGAGTGACTTTGTTGATGCATGGGTTAAAGTCATGAATGCTGACCGATAGGTCGTTGATGTTGTCGCTCTAAAACAACACTCCGTCATACCGGCGAATGCCGGTACCTCCCTCAAATAACTGAGGTGTTAACTCAATGAGGTCGTGGCCTACGCCACGATGACGGTACTTTGTAGCAAACTTAGGTCTGCAATGTGCAATTAACTAGTTCGAGTAAAGTGCCAAGTTCCGATGAACTTGTAAACAAGACTTTATTCAGGAGCAACCGCCGTAAACACCGCAATAGGTGCTTTTGCCTCATCGCTGAAGGTTAATTTGTCACTCTCAATCGAATAGTTCGTAGCCTTTCCTAACATGGCTAAATAATCGAATTCGTTAACCCCCTCATCAACACATGCACGGCGAGTAGCGCCAACTTGACTAAGGCTAACGGTATTATTCTCGCCTAAAGTAAAGCCACCAAAGAAACGGTTGCATCCGGTCGACCCTGAAACTCTCGCTTCGGCCTCATCAAAAATAATATGTGCACTTGGCCCCATTGTATTTTCTTTGATGGCTTGACCATTCATTTCAATCAATTGCCAGTAAGTGTCCATAAGCGGAACCGGGGCAGCATCAGGGACTTGCTCTGCCTGAGTGCAGGCAAAGCCAACAAATGCAGCGGCCGCTAAAATTGCTTTTTGGATTGTACGTTTGTTCATACATCATCTTCCTTTAGGTTAATTTTGACTCGCGCTAAGGGCTTGTTCAATGTCCGCTAAGATATCATCAATGTGTTCTATACCTACTGATATTCTCACCATTTCTTGTGATACACCAGCATTTGCCAGCTCCTCTGGATTCAACTGGCGATGAGTGGTACTAGCCGGGTGACAAGCGAGAGACTTCGCATCCCCAATATTAACCAGCCTTAGAATGAGCGAAAGGGCATCAATAAACTTCGCACCCGCATCCATTTTGCCTTTTATGCCAAAGCTGATGATGCCAGCTGCTTTGCCTTTACAGATTTTTTGGCAGTTATCAAAATAAGGACTATGGGGAAGTGCGGCGTAGTTAACCCATTCAACGGCATCATGCTGTTGTAAATAAGCGGCAACTTTTTCTGCGTTTTCACAATGGCGCTCCATGCGTAAAGATAAAGTTTCAAGTCCTTGCATAATTTGAAATGCACTTTGTGCAGAGAGTGATGCGCCGGTGTTTCTAAGTGGTACCACGCGGCATCTGCCGATATATGCAGCAGGTCCTAGAGCTTCGGTATACACCACGCCATGATAGGATGGGTCGGGTGTGGTCATCATTTTAAAGCGATCGCTGTTAGCCGCCCAGTCAAATTTGCCGGAGTCAACAATCACGCCGCCAATGGTAGTGCCGTGTCCGCCAATGTATTTTGTTAGCGAATGAATCACAATATCGGCGCCATGATCAAACGCACGGCATAAAATCGGTGTGGCAACGGTGTTATCCACAATCAAAGGTACACCTGCCGCATGTGCAATTTCGGCCCAACGTTGAATATCCACAATATTGCCTGCAGGGTTACCAATGGATTCGCAAAATAAAGCGCGAGTGTTGCTATCAATCAGTGCCGCTACTTTTTCAAAGTCGTCAGATTTTGCAAAGCGCGTTTCAATGCCTTGGCGTGGGAAAGTATGAGCAAACAAGTTATAAGTGCCGCCGTAGAGTTGGCTAGTACTTACTATATTGCTGCCTACATCTGCAATAGCTTCAATCGCGTAACGAATAGCAGCCATTCCTGATGCTACTGCCAGTGCACCAATACCCCCTTCTAATTGGGTAATACGCTCCTCTAATACCGCATTGGTTGGATTCATAATACGGCTATAGATATTGCCGGGCACCGCTAAATTAAATAAGTCGGCCCCATGTTGAGTGTCATCAAAGGTAAAAGAGGTGGTTTGATAAATAGGGGTTGTAGCGGCTTTTGTTGTCGCTTCGCTGGTGTAGCCTGCGTGCAGGGCAATAGTCTCGGGTCTCATGCTATCTCCATATTGTGCTGTTTGCGTTTATACTTTGGCGCGAGTAAGGGCTTCTCGCATTTCGTCATCAATTGCTACTGCTTGTTGTGTTTCTCGATTTACAAATACATGAGTGAGCGTGCCTTGAGCGCTGGCGGTATTGCTGCCTTCGGCAAATATTGCGACGCCATATTGCACCGAGCTATTACCTAAACGGTTTACCCTGAAGGCCCCTTGTATCTTGTCTGGGAAAGCAATACTTGCATGATAATTACACTCTGAATGCACCATCAAGCCAATGCTGTCGCTGTTATGAATATCTAAAGTGCCATGCTCAATCAAATACTGATTCACAATCGAGTCGAAGTAACTGTAATACACTACGTTATTTACATGCCCGTAGATATCGTTATCCATCCAACGAGTGGTAAGGTCAAAAAAGTAGGAATACTCGTCTTGTGTATGTGCCTTGGGTTTAGTCATCTTCAATCGTTACTCTGGTGGTGGTTTCTTTGTATGTGTTACATCTTTACATTATGGTGCTTAATAAAATATGCCTTAAATTAAACTACTTGCCTAGAACAAAAGCCTTAAAACGCTTGTTGATATATTGCCAACGCATCCTCGTAACTTAGCGCTTTAGGGTTGTTGTCCAACAAGCGAGTTTGCAGCATGGCATCTGCGGCCAGTTCCGGTAAATGTTGTTGCTCAATGCCTAAGGTGTGTAGTTGTTGCGGCAATTTTAAGTGCTGGCTGAGTGACTCAAGTTGTCCAATAAACAAATGACTTAGCGCGAAAGGGTCTTGCTCAAGGGCAATGTCTTTTACAATGTAGGGGAGTAACTGTGCATATTGTTGGTAGGCTACATCTTGGTTAAAGCGCAATACATGAGGTAACACTAGCGCATTGCTCAAGCCATGTGGAATATGAAAATGCCCACCTAAAGGATAGGCCAGCGCATGTACCGCCGCCACCGGCGCATTAGCAAAAGCCTGACCGGCTAAACATGCGCCAAGCAACATGTTTTGTCTTGCCCCAAGGTCGTTTCCATTAAAGGTGGCAGTTTCGATATTTTGTGAAAGTAAACGTAATGCCTCTTTTGCTAGCATGTCTGAATATGCATTCTTTTTATGCTTGCTGGTGTAGGCCTCAATCGCGTGCACCATGGCATCTATGCCAGTGGCTGCAGTAACATGACTAGGTAAGCCCACGGTCAACTCTGCATCAAGAATGGCTACATCGGGCAAAAGGGTACTCGATACGATCCCAGCTTTGGTGGTTGCGCCAGTGGTGATTATGGCAATTGGCGTGACTTCTGAACCGGTTCCAGCTGTGGTGGGGACTAAGATTAACGGTAGACGTTTACTGGTGATTTGTTCAATTCCGTACAGTGTGCGCAAGCTTTGCTGCTGTTTTGCGAGCACGGCGACTACCTTGGCTGTGTCCATTGCGCTACCACCCCCAAAACCAATAATGCCATCAACTTTGTTGGCAATCGCAAAATCACTGGCATCTTGTACGATAGATTCTGCAGGGTCAGCCTGCACCTGGTCAAAGGTATGAACCGATTCAAGGGTGTCTCCTAATTGCGTTAGCACATGGTCTAACAAGCCACACTTTACAATACCAGGGTCGGTAACAATCAACAGGTGTTTAATTGAGAATTGTCTGCACTGCGCTGCTAACTTCTTTAGGGCACCAAGCTCACAAATAATGCGTTTTGTTGTAGTAAATTCAAATGATTGCATACGTTTATCTTCTTTGTATTAAGCGAGACTCAGTTGTGTATGCGCGAAGATCTTTAATTGCGCAACGCTCGTTAAATATACTACATGTTATACACAAGCGAAATTCGAGTCGCTAATACTCTTTTTGTTAGGTTTTACATCACTACGAATAAGGAAACGTGATGAAAGAAGATGAATTACAGGCCTTAAAAGTAGCATTTACCTTTATGCCTCAAGCCATTGAAGTGAATAAATATGAATACGGTGACGACTATAAGCGTGTATTAGAGCAAATTGAATTTGTGCGAGGCGTGTTACTCGATAACGATGTAGACCCAGATGAAGTAGCCGGCGATATTAATCCAGACACTACGCCCAACTCTTGTTACTAATCACCATTGTCCGTGCTGTCCTGCGAATCGCAGTAAATGTGCTATAATGCAAAAAAAGGCGGGCGTAGTTTCGCTTTGGCTAAGTAGTCAAACCGTAAGACCTTAATCTTTGCTCTGCCTCTCGTAAAAACTAATTTCGCATTGAGAATTCCAATACATGAGATCATTTTATATCGCGCTTACGCTCGTTGTGCTTGGTGGTTGTGCCACGCTTGCTGCCCTTGACTTTGAAGATAAATTTGGGCCAGCCCAAGTGCAAAAGCGAGTGTTAAGCGAACTTCCCGAAGATAACATCGACTACTGGCTAGACGTTAAACCGGTGGTAGAACAACGTTGTGTGGTTTGCCATGCCTGCTTTGATGCACCGTGTCAGCTTAAAATGACTGCGGTAGAGGGGATTGACCGAGGTGCTTCAAAAGCAAAAGTATACGATGCTGCGCGGATAAAACACGCGCCCATGAGTCGCTTGTTTGAAGATGCGAGCAACACCGAGCAGTGGCGAGAAAAAGGCTTTTTCCCTGTGCTCAACGAGCATGGGAATTCACTTGAGGCAAACAAACAAGCCAGTTTGATGTATCAGCTGTTGCAATTAAAAGAAGACAACCCACAACCTAGCGGTGGCATATTACCCGACGATTTTACGTTTGGTTACGATCGTGCAGAGGTCTGTGCTACGCCAGAACAAATGCCTCTATATACCAAAAATCGCCCATTGTGGGGGATGCCCTATGGTTTACCCGGTTTGGCGAGTGCTGAACAAGCCACTTTAAAAATTTGGCTTGAGCAAGGTGCAAATTATACTGCCCGTGAACCTCTACCAAAGGCTTATCTCGATAAAATCAACAGCTGGGAACAACAACTAAATGGCCCAGCGCGTAAGCAGCAGTTGGTCAATCGTTACATATTTGAACATCTGTTTTTAGCCAATATTTATTTTAGCGAACTGGAATCCACATCGCCGGCCAAGACAAGGTTTTTCCGTTTGGTGCGCTCATCTACCCCACCAGGGCAAGAGGTTAAAATTATAGCCACTCGCCGACCTTACGACGATCCCGGAGTGCCAAGAGTTTACTACCGATTAGTGGAATACTTGGAAACCATAGTGACTAAAACGCATCTCCCGTATGCATTGAATGCAGAGCGCTTGGCACGGTATAACGAGCTTTTTTACAAGCCAAACTATGAAGTCAGATTTTTACCAGATTACAGCGAATCTGTTGCCGCAAATCCTTTTAAGGCATTTGAGCAACTACCAATGTCATCACGTTATAAATTCATGCTAGATGAAGCTCAATATATCATCATGAACTTTATAAAAGGACCAGTATGCAGAGGCCAAGTAGCGGTTAATGTCATCAAAGACCACTTTTGGGTGTTTTTTGTTAACCCAGATTTACCTATTAACGATAAAATTGAACAGTATGTTGATATAAATGCTGACGAGCTCGAATTGCCAAGTGCTCAGGAAGATATCTTTTTACCGCTAACGAACTGGTCTCGTTACGCCGACAAGGCTCGCTCTAGTGCCCAAGGTAAAGAGCAATTTATTATCGATAATTTTGTGAGTAAGGATGAAAGCGGTCTCAAGGTCGATTTGAATGTGATTTGGGACGGTAAAACCGCAAACGGTGCTTACAATCAAAACGCCGCATTAACTATTTTCAGGCACTTCGACAATGCATCGGTGCATAAAGGCATGTTGGGCGAGGCTCCACAGACTGCGTGGGTGATTGGTTATCCCTTACTAGAGAAAATATATTATTTACTGGTGTCAGGTTATGACGTTTACGGAAACGTAGGTCATCAGCTACTGTCTCGTTTATATATGGACTTTTTACGAATGGATGGTGAAAACTTGTTTTTAGACTTCTTACCTGAAGATGCCAGAGATGAGGCGCTAGCGGATTGGTATGCTGGTGCAGATAAAAAGGTACTTAGTTACTTTACCGACACCCGTTACTATAAACAAGTTGGTAGCTCGGTAACCTATGAGAGTGATAATCCCAAATTAGAGTTGTATGAACAATTGGCTCAACATTTAGGAAGAGCTGTGTCGGTGCGTCACGATTTGCGTAATACGAATAACGATATCGTGGTTGAAGCAATGACGCGTTTATCAGAATTTAATGGTCCGGGTGTGGGCTATTTAAGTGAGTTCACAGTCATCGAAATCCAAGACAAAATAGGCCGTTCGCAGTATATGTCTTTGCTTAAAAATAATGCGCATAAAAATATCACCTCAATGTTTGCTGAAGAGGCTGAATTATTGCCAGTGAAACATAATGTGTCGGTATTAAAAGGGGTAACAGGGTCGTATCCAAATACCTTTATAAGCGTTACCCAAGACAACATTGATGACTTTGTTGATGCCACCTTAGCTATTAAGAATGCAGATGACTACAAAGTATTAATGGATACCTATGGTGTGCGCCGCTCTGATCCAGAATTTTGGCAATACAGTGACCGAGTGCATGCATTTATGTGGCAAGGGAACACGCCTGAAGCTGGCTATTTAGATTACAACCGAATGGAAAATAGGTAGGTAAAAACGGCTAGGGCGATGTAATAATTAAAATTTTTGAAAATAAAGGTTTTACATTCGCCCGATAATTGGTTATATTAAGCGCCAGCTAGAGAGAAGTCTATTCTTGAACCTACATTACGCCGTTTTATTCGTACTACACGTCCTGCAGTAACAAAGTATCAGTCTCTAATTTCAGCTACAAACGTCTTTTTGCATCTTGCGACTAGGCACAATTAAACAATTTTTTACAACAGGATATTATTATGTCTAACAGAACTAACGGTACAGTAAAGTGGTTTAACGAATCTAAAGGCTTCGGCTTTATCGCTCAAGAATCTGGTCCTGACGTGTTTGCACACTTCAGCGCAATTTCTGGCGACGGTTTCAAAACCTTAGCAGAAGGTCAAAAAGTTGAATTTACTGTTACTGACGGCCAAAAAGGTCCTCAAGCAGAGAACATCGTTGCTCTTTAATTAGCAATCGATTGGATTACTTACTTTAGTAGCGTAATCAAAAATACTGAAAAAGCGACTGTTTAAGTCGCTTTTTTTGTGCCCAAAATTCAATAGCGAATAGTGTTCTCAGTAAGGTATTGCGAGCTTAATAGATATCTCGAGCAGACTAACTAAGCGCATGATATATACCGTTCTTTTTGAACATGATATGTTACCAATACTCATCTATACATCATGCTCCATGGCAAATATTAAAAATGTAGCGCAGGGCTTAAATCTGTTATGAATAAGTATTTTTTGCATCGGTCTGGCGTAAAGTTAGCTACTATTGTGGTGTATAGCTACATACTGCTCTTGTTCAGTACGCAAGCCTCTAGTCGTGTCGCTAACGAGGGTGTTGGTGACTTTCGCGCAAGCATTACTGTTGCCGTAGCAAGTAACTTTTATTTCCCCCTTACTCAGCTTTTGTCGCTATCAGACGAGTGGAGTAAGCAAAATGTACGTTTAGTGTCGGGGTCTTCTGGGGTATTGTATGCGCAAGCTGTTAATGGTGCCCCTTTTGATATATTTTTATCTGCAGACGCGGCTCGACCTCAGGCACTTTTTGAAAAACAGTTAAGCCAAGCACCAATAAGCTATGCGCGAGGCAAGTTGGTGTTGTGGCCAAGCGATGAATCCTTATCGATAACACAAAATTTAACTGAGAGTCGCGGGAGGATTGCCATTGCCAATCCTAAAACTGCTCCATTTGGAGCCGCTGCTGATGTCTACATGCGGGCTCAGGAGGGATACCCGCAATGGTCAAAGCGCTTTGTCTTTGGCAATAATATTTTGCAGGCTTTTCAGTTTATCGACAGTGCTAATGCAGCCATTGGTTTTGTAGCAGAGTCCACGCTAGTGCAAGCGCAGCAAAAGTTAACGAATAAAGAGACAAAATATCTTAACTACCTACCACTGCCCTTATCGCAGTACCCTGCGATTATTCAGCAAGGGGTAATTATTGCGCCTCAATCCAGCCCTCAATATAAACGCGCTGAGCGCTTCATGCAGTATCTGCTTAGTCAGACATCACAACAGGCCTTACTAGAGCTTGGTTATACGGGCGTACAACCATGACAGAGCTTAGCTTAGGTACTGCTGAATTAGGAGCAATATGGCTTACCCTAAAGTTAGCTTTATTTACTGTCATTATACTGTTTATTATAGGCATGCCTTTGGCATGGGGCTTATCGAGATACAAGGGACGATTGTTACCCTTTTTCGAGGCCTTGATAACGCTGCCGCTTGTATTGCCACCAACGGTATTAGGCTTTTATTTGCTTATCGCATTTTCACCCGATACCTGGCTTGGGCAAACCTGGCTGAGTATTAGCGGGCAGCAATTTGTTTTCAGTTTTGCGGGTATCTTATTAGGCTCGGTCATTTACTCCCTACCTTTTGTTGTTCAGCCGTTATTACAGGCTTTTCGCTTGCAAGGGAATCGACTAATTTACAGCGCTCAAACCCTCGGCATCGGCCGATTTGATGCAATTGTGCGTATTTTACTGCCTGCTATGAAGCCAAGTATGATCAGTGCCGCGACTTTGGGTTTTGCTCATACTTTAGGTGAATTTGGTTTGATCTTGATGATCGGCGGTAACATTCCGGGGGAAACCCAGGTCGTTTCTATTGCGTTATTTAATCAGGTCGAAATGCTCAATTATCAGCAGGCTCACCAACTTGCAGGCCTATTATTAATACTGAGCCTCGGGAGCTTAATATTGCTTTATAAGTTTAATAAGCAGCAACGCACGCGCTTGGGGTGGTAGTAATGACTTCGTCTCAAGACTCAAGGATATTGCAATGTAGTAGTGCGCCTTTGTATTTTGAATCTGGCCGTGCGTCAAAGGCAGAGCGATTAGTTTTTAGCTGGGATCTAGCTAACACAATCGGGATATTAGGGGAATCTGGCGCGGGCAAAACCAGCTTGCTGCGGCGATTGGCGGGTTTAGACGATACATATGCCAGCGACATAACAATGAATGGCCACTCTGTACACACAAGTAAATGTACGCTTAATCCTAGTGTATATGTAGGCGCCGACACCCCACTTTTTGAGCATCTGAGTTTGCGACAAAATTTAGAGCTGGTAATGAGCATGTCGCACTGGAACAAACAAAGCAGCGCCGGTTTAAAGGCACAATTTGGTTTTAAAGATTGCATTAGTGTCGGGTTTGAAGAGGTACTCGAGCTTTGTGAAATTGAGCACGTACTAGACACACCAGCAGCACTGCTTTCAAGTGGAGAAGGACAGCGCGGTATGTTAGCCAGAGCATTGCTTTGTGGCAAACCGATACTACTGTTAGATGAGGCTTTTTCAGCAATGGACTGGGCTTTGCGCAATCGTTTACATTGGCGCTTAAAAGCACTATGCATGCGCACCGGCAGAGCGCTGATTATTGTCAGCCACTCATTAAAAGAACTTGGAGTGATGAGCGATACCTTAGTTCACATCAATGCGGGTCTTCTTGTTAAAGAGGCACCGACCTTAGAGTATTTACCAGAGTTTCAGCAAGACGAAATATCGTTTTTTGCAGCCTTGCAAGTTAAGCATCTTCACGACGACCTAAAGCATCATTTAAGCACCTTTATTTTAGCGGGTAGCGATACGCAAATAATAACAAAGTTAAATAGAGAAGCTGCTCATACTACGCGCCTGCTATTAGATGCAAATAGCTTAGTGTTGGGCAAGCAAAAGGATTTACAATCGAGTATGTTAAACACCTTAGCCGGAGATGTGATTGCGATTCACGCAAAGGGCAGTGTCATACGCGTAAGTGTAGAAGTGGAAGGCCAAACCTTAGTTGCACAAATATCCGAAAAGTCCTTTTCGGATATGGCGTTAAGCATTGGTGAAACGATTTATGTGTATTTCAAAGCAACCTAAGCTTTGAGGTGCTTCGCATGAAAGTTGATATGGTCTTCAATAAAGCTCGCAATAAAATAATAACTATGGTCGTAACCCTCTTGCATGCGCAATTGTAGCGGGTAAGCGCTTTTTTGTGCCGCGCTTTGTAATATTTCAGGTTTTAGCTGGTCATTTAAAAAGTTATCGCTACTTCCTTGATCTACCAAAGTTGGTAAGTGTTTACTTATATTTTGAATTAATAATGACGAGTCGTATGCTTGCCAGTTACTTTCATCCTCACCTAAATATGCGCTAAAGGCATCTCTGCCCCATTGACAATCCGTTGGGTGACAAATGGGAGAAAACGCAGAGATGGACACATACCTTTCGGGGTTTTTAAAACCAATACTCAATGCGCCATGCCCGCCCATAGAGTGACCCGATATCGCTCGTTGGTCATTTATTGGGAAGTTCTCTTCTACAAGTGTGGGTAGTTCGTTAAGCACATAATCGTACATCTGATAATGTGCTGCCCATGGCATTTGGGTGGCATTGACATAAAAGCCAGCACCCTGGCCTAAATCGTATCTATCGGCATTAGCAACGTCATCTCCGCGAGGGCTGGTATCAGGGGCGACAATGGCTACACCAAGCTCAGCGGCAATACGCTGTGCTCCGGCTTTTTGCATAAAGTTTTCATCGCTACAGGTTAGGCCAGACAGCCAGTATATCACCGGTACCTTATGCTGTTCACTTGCTTGGGGCGGCAAATAGATCGCGAAGCGCATAGTGCAATTGTTAGTACTCGACGCATGAGAGTATTGCTTATGCCAACCTCCAAAGCTGGCGTTGCTGCTAACTAAACTCAGTGACATGAAAACTCCTGATGACTTCTTATCGTTATTTATCAAAGTGAATGACAGAACGAATCGATTCGCCTTTGTGCATAAGATCAAAGGCCTCATTAACCTTTTCAAGCCCCATGGTATGGGTAATAAAGTCATTAAGTTTGAATTCGCCTGCCATATAACGCTCTACATAGTCAGGCAGCTCAGAGCGTCCTTTAACGCCACCAAAGGCCGTACCTCGCCATACACGGCCAGTTACTAGCTGAAAAGGGCGAGTTGAAATTTCTTGCCCGGCACCGGCTACACCAATAATAATCGATTCGCCCCAACCTTTATGGCAGCATTCTAGTGCACTGCGCATAATATCCACATTGCCAATACACTCGAAAGAGTAATCCACGCCGCCGTCGCTTAGCTCAACAATAACCTCTTGGATAGGCTTGTCGTAGTCTTTTGGGTTGATGCAGTCGGTCGCACCTAGTTGACGCGCTAAATCGAATTTTCGCTCATTGATATCTATCGCAATAATACGCGAAGCTTTTGCCATAGCAGCACCAATAATAGCCGATAAGCCGATGCCGCCAAGCCCGAATATGGCTACCGTAGCGCCTTCTTCGACTTTTGCCGTATTCATTACCGCGCCCATGCCTGTGGTCACGCCACAACCAAGTAAACAAACTTCTTCAAGAGGTGCTTTGGGGTTTACTTTGGCAAGGGATATTTCAGGTAGCACGGTATATTCTGAAAAAGTAGACGTACCCATGTAGTGATAAATGGTTTCGCCGTTAATTGAAAAACGCGAAGTTCCGTCAGGCATTAAACCTTTGCCTTGGGTTTCTCTTATTTTTTGACATAAGTTAGTTTTGCCCGATGTACAAAACTTACACTCGCCGCATTCAGGTGTGTACAGGGGGATTACGTGATCGCCTACACTTACACTGCTAACCCCTTCACCCACAGATTCAACAATACCGCCACCTTCATGGCCTAGTATGCTTGGGAATACGCCTTCCGGATCATCTCCTGAGAGGGTGTACGCATCGGTGTGGCATACGCCGGTGGCAATTAGCTTAATGCGAACTTCGCCAGCTTGAGGAGGGGCAACATCAACGGTTTCAATTTTCAGTGCTTGGCCAGGTCCCCAGGCAACAGCGGCTTTACATGCAATGGTTGTAGCAGTCATAGAGTTTCATCGATTAATAAGTTAGAACACCAGTGTCGATGATATACGCGGGAAATACAATTAAGTTTAGTCGGTATGAGGTAAAATAAAGCCTACCGCATATTGCAGAGAACCATCGCTTAGCGTGGGTTGGACTAGCGGAGAAAATCTAAATATAAACGATGTCTCTTGCCCCGATGTGTCTAAATTAAATACAAATTGCTTATTACCGTTTAACAGATTCTCTTTGATTGCTTGCAGTGGAATTGCATTGGCAATAGCGGCTTGTGTGATTTCGCTAGGCTCATATCCTAAAAGCTCACTACAGGTGTTAGATACAATAGTATAATCATTCGAGAAGTCGCAGAGAATCCCCGGTATCTGGGTAAATTTAAAGGTGTTTTTTATTGCCAAGTAAGCTAAATCTGCGATTTGGGTCTCATGCACATCTCTAAACATCCCTAGTACACTCACCGCCTTTCCTGTTTTTTTATCAAATAACTTTTTGCCTCTGACCAAATTCCAGCGAAATGATTTGTGTTCTGGAGCATAGCGCCTTGCTAGGAACTCAAATGAATCGGTTTTATTCTCTTTAAGGTTTTGCCAGTGTTTTTCTGCAGTGGCTTGATCGTCGTAATGATAAGCACTAACTACGTCGGCGTAACTCGCCGCAAGGTCGATTTTACCGCGCCCCTCTTCAAAGCCTTCGTATTGGTAAAAGTTGTTTTCAGCAATGACATATTCCCAGACTATTTCTTCCGCCGACGCGATAGCAAGTTGTAAGCGCTCGGTCATGGAACTCACAAAATCCTTGGTAGAGTATAGCTCACTCGTTTTTACGCGAAGCATGTCTTCTGCTTTCTTTCTAGCAGTTCGCTCGTGTAGAAGTTGCTGCTCAAGCCTTTTTATATGAGTTTTTAGCTGATCTTCGTTCAAGACATCCCCCAAAGTTCTCGTTACCGTTTTTAATATACGCTGTCATTTAGACTAACTAAACTTTTTCTTATGAGGTTGTTATCGCCTAATATAGATAAAACTTGAGTGTTTGGCAGGTAATTGAGCGTGGGTATGATATATGAGTGAGAAAATAAGGGGGGAGGTGAAAATACAAAACCGATGCAGCACTTTAAGCGCATTAACATCGGTTTCGTTAGTGTGATAATATAGCTGAGCTTTCGTTAGAGCGTATGCACTTGTTAACGACGTTCAACTTTTTCCATCAGACTAGCATCAGCAAAATCAAACTCAATATCTGTATATACAATGATACGTCCTTCAATATTTGAGCTCTTGTCTACTTTAAGTAAAGGTTTGCCTTGGTTCCAAGATTTGTTTTGGTTCGGTTTTTTCTCAAAAATAACGTCGCCCATAACCTTAGTATTATCCAGCAAATATATGCTGCCGTTCTTTGTTTTTAGGTTTTCTCCTACGCGCACGCCTTCTAATGTGATGTTGCCATTAACCGTCTCAACCCCCTCTTCAATTTCACTGTTTTGTTCAATTGAGATACTACCATTTACGGTTTCTACCGATTCCGACGCTTTAAAATTGTCACCAATTTCGATTTTACCGTTCACACCCTCTACGCTCGATGCGCTGACACCATCACCAATGCGGATTCGGCCATTTACGGTACTGATTTCATCTGCAGTCACATCATTTTCGATGGTGACCGAACCGTTTACCGACGATACATCATCAACCGTACGCCCTTTAGATACTCGCACGCTTTTATTAGTGCTTGTGTAACTACTGCCGTCATCATAGGAATAACCACCTTTGCTGTCGCTTGCGCCAACATGAATGATGCAACCAGTTAGCATCAAGCTTGAGACCACTGCGGTCATAAAAGTAAAAACGGGAAGTCTGGTGTGTGTTGTCATTTTTTATCCTTGTGAAGCGCATAGCACTTTAACGGTTGAATGGCGTTATAACGCGTATAATTAATAAGACAGCGTAAGCATGCTATGTGCCATAATAAAATAATCTTTAAAAACAATAAGTTGCTTCTTTTTTTTAAACAGGTTGATCATTCTAAAGTAGCGAAAATTACCAAATATTCGCCATACTCACCATTGAGCGCCCATAAATAACGATATCTTTGATGAGTCTAGAAACTCGACGCCTGTGTGACGCTATAAAATGAAATGAGCATGCGTTACTATCTACACAACAAAGATTGCAATTTGCTTCATTTTTTAAGGACAACAGTGTGCAAACTCCCGACACCGCTTTATTGCTCATTCAGCATGCCCTAACACCGGTATTTCTAATTGTGGGTATTGGTACCTTGCTCAATTCTTTAACTGCTCGCTTGGCGCGTATCGTTGACCGTGTGCGTTGGTTTGATACACCTGAAGCTGAGAATTGTAGAGGCAACAAAGTCCTCGAGTTAAAAGCCTTAGCACGGCGGATGAAGTGGGCAAATGCAGCTGTGAATTTTCTAACGGGGGCTGCGGTTATTGTATGCACCAACATCTTTTTGTTGGTGATAAAAGGTTATTTTAACATCGAGCTTAATGGTTACATTGTATTAAGTTTTGTTAGTTCTGTGGGTTTACTGTCTTTTGGTATGATTTGTTTTTTTGTTGAGGTCAGTATCGCGACGGCCTCACTTAAAGTCAGTAAGTCATCGTTAAGATGAATTTGTACTGCAAAAATATAGTCAAAAGTAAGGCCTAAGCACGACTATGAATACATTGCGAAAACAACTACATATCCCTGAGAATGAATACGAGCTCTCTGCCATTCGTTCCGCAGGGAATGGCGGTCAAAATGTCAACAAAGTTGCCACCGCAATTCACTTACGTTTTGATATCAAAAGCTCATCATTGGCTGAAAAGTACAAAATGCGCTTACTTGCTTTGGCTGATAGTCGCGTCAACAAAGATGGTGTGCTTATTATTAAGGCTCAGTCTCATCGCACCCAAGAGCTGAATAAAGAAGATGCCGTAAACCGCTTAAAGGATTTAGTTGCCTCGGTAATGTTGGAGCAAAAAGTGCGCAGGGCTACGCGCCCAAGCTTGAACGCAAAAAAGAAACGTGTCGATAGCAAAAAACGCAAGGGTACGCAAAAAGCGTTGCGTGGCAAAGTCGACTTTTAAATACCTAAATACTTCCCTTAGCCCCAACATGAAATAAACGTATGAATAAAACAATTAAGAAGCTCGATAATCAAATAGTAAAAGCACTAACCATTGCTTGTGAGCAGCTTAAGGACGAGTTTGAGGATTTTACTTGGCTCACGCATCAAGCTGATTTTTCAAATTTCCCAGCGAGTTTAATCGTGCGTTGTGTATTTAATACCGATGCAGGCTTAGCAACACTTAAGCATGAGCAAGGGGAAGCAATATTTAGTAAGCGAATTCATGCTGCTCTTCTCAAAGTCGGTATCTTATTAAAGAGCCCCAAGCGCCATGTTGTTTTTGATACTGAAGAAGCTTGCGCCCGCGAGCATCAAGGCAATTGGAAACAGCGCTTAACTACTTTTCATTAGTCCAATTGTTGCCACTAAAGTCGCAATAAAAATACACCGCTCAATGTAAATTGATAAAAAGCCGGTGATAGATCCCACCGTCATCGTGGCGAAGGCCACGACCCCTTACAGTATATTGTTTTGTTAATTCAGAACTTTGTTTAATTGTGTGGAGGTCGTGGCCTTCGCCACGATGACGGTAGCTTCGCCACGATGACGGTAGCTTCGCCACGATGAC
>CAZUON010000002.1:116862-151405 GCA_964621345.1 uncultured Glaciecola sp.
CGATGACGGTAGCTTCGCCACGATGACGGTAGCTTCGCCACGATGACGGTAGCTTCGCCACGATGACGGTAGCTTTGCCACGATGACGTTAGGTTGAATCGAAATTGAATAGAACACTCGCCTTGCAAATTAATAAATATTTTACTATATTGTCGACAATATTGTTGAGTGCGAGCACTTATGTCCCCTTTTACAGAAGCCCCAATTACTGCGTCAGATAAGACTTTTATTGCCATAAGGTCAGATATTGTTGAGGGTGTGCTTGCTGCAGGTTCAAAATTAAGTGAAGTTGAATTGTCGACAATGTATGGTGTAAGCCGCGCTATTGTTAGAGAGGCAATCAATCGCTTAGAAAATGCTAGTTTGGTGGAGCGTAAACCTAATATTGGGGCAAAAGTGGTCACCCTCACGCATCAAGGCCTAGTGCAGCTTTATCAGGTAAGAGAGGCACTTGAAGGAATGGCAGCACGCTTAGCCGCTCAAAACATGTCAGACGAAGAGATCAGTCAGCTTAATGGCTTATTGGCCACGCACTTTGAAGAAGTCAAAGACGGCGAGTCCTACTACCAAGAGGCTGGCGACGTTGATTTTCACTATCGTATTTTGTTAGGCAGTCACAATCAGCAGCTGATCTCGATGCTGAGCAATAATATTTATCATTTAGTCAGAATGTACCGCGTGCAATTAGGCATGGCTGGCCCTCGGGTAACCACCGCCTTTGTTGAGCATAAGAGTATCGTGCAAGCGATATCGAATCGTGATGGCGAGTTGGCAGAGTTATTAATGCGCCGGCACATTTTATATTCCAAAAATAACATCGAAACAAAGTTGAGGACCGTTCATGAGTAGCAATCACCTATCGACAGGCACTAGCGCAGGCAAACGATTCAGACAAGCACTTACAGGCAATCACCCACTGCAAATTGTAGGAACGATCAATGCCTACAGCGCAATTATGGCTAAAAAAATTGGGCATCAGGCGATTTACTTGTCGGGTGGTGGCGTTGCCAATGCATCTTATGGGTTACCCGACTTAGGCATGACCTCGCTTAATGATGTACTCGCCGATGTGCAGCGCATTACTGCAGCAAGCGACTTACCCTTATTAGTGGATATTGATACGGGTTGGGGCGGTGCGTTTAATATCGCAAAAACCATTCGCGACATGGAAAAGGCGGGTGCAGCAGCTGTACACATGGAAGACCAAGTCGCACAAAAACGTTGTGGACACCGACCTAACAAAGAAATAGTCAGTACAGAAGAAATGGTTGACCGAATTAAATCGGCGGTTGATGCACGCACTGACCCTGACTTTTTTATCATGGCACGCACCGATGCTTTTGCCCAAGAAGGCCTAGAAAAAGCGATTGAAAGAGCTAAGGCGTATGTTGCAGCGGGTGCTGACGGGATCTTTGCCGAGGCAATAAAAACTGAAGAGCATTATCGCGCCTTTGCAGAGGCCTTAGATGTGCCTATTCTTGCCAATATTACTGAGTTTGGTCAGACCGAGCTTTGGAATAAGAAAGTCTTAGGTGAATGGGGTGCTGCCATGGTGTTGTATCCATTAAGTGCATTTAGAGCAATGAACAAAGCCGCTGAAAACGTATATCGTTCGATATTGGAGACGGGCGATCAAAAAGCCGTGCTCGACACTATGCAAACGCGTATGGAGCTATATGACTATTTGGGTTATCACGAATATGAGCAAAAACTTGATAGTTTATTTGCTCAGAAAAAATAACTTTAACATACAAAGTAACACTTTGAAGTGAGTGTTCACTTCTTATTTAGCTATTTAAAATATGAAACGAAAGAATTGATAAGAGTAGGAGTTAAACATGGCAAAGGTATTAAGCGGAGCAGGTTTACGCGGACAAGTGGCAGGAAAAACCGCGCTATCAACAGTGGGTGTATCTGGTTCGGGGTTAACCTACCGAGGTTATGATGTTAAAGATTTGGCACAGAAGTGTCAGTTTGAAGAAGTCGCCCATTTGATTTTAAAAGGTGACTTACCCACCCAAGCACAACTTGATGCTTATAAAACTAAGCTAAAAGGTTTACGGTCTTTACCTCAAGCGCTAAAAGACGTGCTAGAACGCATTCCCGCAGACGCGCATCCAATGGACGTGTTGCGTACCGGTGCCTCAATGCTTGGCAACTTAGAAATGGAAAATGACTTTGACCAACAACAACAAGTGACTGATCGCATGTTGGCGTGTTTCCCTTCTATCATTTGTTATTGGTATCGTTTTTCCCACGACGGCGTGAGAATTGATGTAGAGACTGACGACGATTCTATTGGCGGCCATTTTTTACACCTGTTACATGGCGAAAAACCCAAAGCCTTATTCGAACAAGTCATGCATGTTTCACTTATTTTGTATGCAGAACACGAATTTAACGCTTCAACATTCTCAGCCCGTGTTTGTGCCTCGACCTTATCGGATATGCACTCATGTATTACTGGCGCCATTGGTACCTTAAGAGGTCCCCTGCACGGTGGTGCGAATGAAGCAGCAATGGAGCTGATTGAGGGTTTCACTTCGCCAGAGCACGCAGAGCAAGAGATGATGGCAAAGCTTGCCCGTAAAGATAAAATCATGGGCTTTGGTCATGCGATTTATTCTGAGTCTGACCCACGTAACGCCATTATTAAAGAATGGTCTGAAAAGCTAGCGAAAGAAGTCGGCGATACCGTGCTTTACCCTGTATCGGTGAAATGTGAAGAAGTCATGTGGCGCGAGAAAAAGCTCTTTTGTAATGCTGATTTTTTCCACGCCTCAGCCTATAACTTTATGAATATTCCTACCAAGTTATTTACACCCATTTTTGTTATGTCGCGCTTAACTGGCTGGGCTGCACATGTCATGGAGCAGCGTGCAGACAACCGTATTATTCGGCCTTCTGCAGAATATACAGGCGAGGATATTCGCCCGGTACCCGCGATTGACGCAAGATAATTAAGTCGCATATAACACGCTCGTTCTCTTTACCGTAATGAGTGTGTTTGTTGAACTCAATAGATTCAGCGCGACCACTCGCGCAAAACAGGACCACGAGAGGAAAGTATGAACTACGAATATCGTAAACCGTTGCCCAACAGCACTTTAGACTATTACGACACCGAAGCAGCCGTTAACGCGATAAAGCCTGATGCCTATAAAGGTTTGCCATACACATCCAAAGTGTATGCTGAAAATTTGGTAAGGCGCTGCCCACCAAAAGACCTTACTGTGGCATTAGAGCAGCTCATTTATCGTCGTCGTGATAGCGACTTTCCTTGGTTTCCAGCTCGTGTGGTCTGCCATGATATTTTAGGTCAAACCGCGTTGGTTGATTTAGCCGGTCTGCGCGATGCCATCGCACTTAAAGGCGGCGACCCTGCCAAAGTTAATCCTGTGGTGCCAACGCAGCTTGTGGTCGATCACTCTCTTGCTGTTGAGCATGGTGGTTATGAAGAGGATGCTTTTCAGAAGAACCGTGATATTGAAGACCGTCGCAACGAAGACCGTTTCCATTTTATTAACTGGACAAAAACAGCTTTTAAAAACGTAGATGTCATCCCCCAAGGTAATGGTATTTTGCATCAAATCAACTTAGAGCGTATGTCGCCAGTGGTGCAAAAACGCGACGGCGTTGCCTTTCCAGATACCTTAGTCGGCACCGATAGTCACACGCCTATGGTCGATGCGTTAGGGGTAATTGCACTTGGTGTGGGTGGCCTTGAAGCTGAGAGTGTAATGTTAGGACGTGCTTCTTATTTGCGCTTGCCCGATATTGTTGGCGTAGAGCTAAGTGGTAAGCCACAACCTGGTATTACCGCTACCGATATAGTATTAGCGCTTACCGAATTTTTGCGCAAAGAGCGCGTGGTATCTGCTTATTTAGAGTTTTTTGGTGAAGGTACACAGCACCTAACACTAGGTGATCGTGCTACGATTTCAAACATGACGCCAGAATACGGTGCAACCGCCGCGATGTTTTATATCGATGAGCAAACTACCGAGTATTTGCGCTTAACCGGCCGCGAGGATGAGCAAGTAGCGTTAGTTGAAAACTACGCCAAGCAAACCGGTTTATGGGCAGAAGCAATGGTGGATGCTGAGTATGAGCGGGTATTACGTTTTGATTTGTCGAGCGTGGTGCGCAATATGGCAGGTCCTTCCAATCCTCATGCACGATTAGCAACGAGCGACCTTGCCAGCAAAGGCATTGCTGGTGAATATGAGAGTGAAGAAGGTAAAATGCCAGATGGCGCGGTGATCATTGCCGCCATTACAAGTTGCACGAATACCAGTAATCCGCGCAATATGATTGCTGCAGGCTTAATTGCACGCAATGCCAATAAGCTTGGCTTAACGCGTAAGCCTTGGGTTAAAACCTCTTTGGCACCAGGCTCAAAAGCAGTAAAATTATACCTAGAAGAGGCTGCTCTTTTACCAGAGCTGCAATCCTTAGGTTTTGATGTAGTGGCCTTTGCGTGTACTTCTTGTAACGGCATGAGTGGTCGTTTAGCGCCGCACATTGAGCAAGAGATTAAAGACCGCGACCTCTATTCAACCGCGGTACTGTCGGGCAACCGTAATTTTGACGGACGCATTCACCCCCATGCAGACCAAGCCTTTTTAGCCTCACCGCCTTTGGTAGTTGCTTATGCAATAGCCGGTACTATTCGTTTTGATATCGAAAAAGACCCTCTAGGTTTTGATGACAATGGCGAGCCGATTTTACTTAAAGATATCTGGCCCTCAGACGACGAGATCAACGCAGTTGTAAAAGCGTCGGTGAAGCCAGAACAATTTCGTAAAGTCTACGAGCCGATGTTTGATTTAAAAATGGAAGAGGCAAATCTAAACCCTCTTTATGACTGGCGTGAAATGTCGACTTATATTCGCCGCCCTCCCTATTGGGAAGGTGCTTTGGCAGGAGAACGCAGCATGACTAAAATGCGCCCCCTTGCGATTTTAGGCGACAATATTACTACCGACCATCTATCACCTTCTAATGCCATTCAACTGCAAAGTGCTGCAGGTGAGTACTTACATAAAATGGGATTACCGGAAGAAGATTTTAACTCTTATGCCACGCATAGAGGGGATCATTTAACGGCTCAGCGTGCAACCTTTGCTAACCCCAAACTCTTGAACGAAATGGTTAAGGAAAATGGTGAGGTAAAACAAGGCTCCTATGCCAGAGTCGAGCCTGAAGGAAAAGTCATGCGTATGTGGGAAGCCATCGAAACCTACATGACGCGCAAACAACCTCTTATCATTGTTGCAGGGGCCGATTACGGACAAGGAAGCTCACGAGACTGGGCAGCCAAAGGGGTTCGCTTAGCCGGGGTTGAAGTGATTGTGGCTGAGGGCTTTGAGCGTATACATCGACAAAATCTAATTGGTATGGGTGTACTTCCACTCGAATTTTTACCCGGCACTACCCGACTTACCCTTGGTCTTGACGGTACTGAGACTTACGACGTAAAGGGTGAGCGTAAACCTGGTACGAAGTTGTCGTTGGTGATTAGCAAAGCCACCGGTGAGCAAATCACGGTACCGGTGACTTGCCGTCTTGATACTGCAGAAGAGTTATCGATTTACCAAGCGGGCGGTGTATTGCAACGTTTTGCGCAAGATTTTTTGGCAGCTAGCTAGTTAATAAGTCAAGTTAAGCGTTGTGATATGAAAACATTAAGTAGATAAAGAAGGACAAGTTAATGACACACTTTGCAGCCCAACAAAAAGTGGCCGCGACTTACATGCGCGGAGGTACAAGCAAAGGGGTATTTTTTGCTTTAAACGACCTCCCAGCGCACGCACAGGCCCCAGGCCCAGCGCGTGATGCCCTTTTATTACGCGTTATTGGAAGCCCGGATCCTTATCAAAAGCATACCGATGGTATGGGTGGCGCAACGTCAAGCACCAGTAAAACTGTCATTTTGAGCAAGAGTGATAAAAGCGGTCACGATGTGAATTATCTTTTTGGGCAAGTTGCAATAGATAAGCCCTATATTGATTGGAGTGGCAATTGCGGTAATTTAACTGCGGCGGTAGGCTCCTTTGCAATTGAAAATGGCTTAGTGGATGCCAGTAAGATCCCACAAAATGGCATCGTAGAAGTCATGATTTGGCAACAAAACATCCAAAAAACAATAATTGCTCATGTACCAATTACTGACGGTAGGGTGCAAGAGACCGGTGAGTTTGAGCTCGATGGTGTGACCTTTCCGGCCGCAGAGGTCAAGGTTGAGTTTGTTGACCCCGCAGATGGCGATGGCGCCTTATTTCCAACGGGTAATTTAATCGATACGCTAAGCGTGCCTGACATCGGTGAGTTTGATGCGACTTTTATCAATGCAGGTATCCCCACTATTTTTGTAAACGCTAGGGACATTGGCTACACCGGTACTGAGTTGCAAGATGCGATCAACAGTGATGTTGACGCACTGCAACGCTTTGAAACGATGCGAGCTCACGGTGCTTTGCAGATGGGCTTGATTAATACCCTTGATGAAGCTAAGCAGCGTCAGCACACACCCAAAATAGCCTTCGTTGCGCCCGCTGCTGGTTATGTGACCTCAAGTGGCAAACATATAAGTGCATCTGATATTGACCTGTCTGTTAGGGCATTGTCGATGGGTAAGCTACATCATGCCATGATGGGTACAGCGGCGGTTGCAATAGGCACTGCGGCAGCAATCCCGGGCACCTTAGTCAACTTAGCAGCGGGTGGAGGCAATCGTGATGCTGTCAACTTCGGCCATCCCTCAGGCACCTTAACGGTTGGTGCGAGTGCAAAACAAGTAAATGGACAGTGGCAAGTCGAGAAGGTAGCAATGAGTCGCAGCGCGCGAGTGCTCATGGAAGGTTTTGTAAGAGTGCCTCAAGACTAAGTAACCCTCTATTTTAAACAAGCCTCAGCACTTTGCTGGGGCTTTTTTTTTGCGGTTTTTAACTTAGATTGGCGGCGTAAAGATCTTGGTTCTATACTCAGGTATTATTTTACATGTGTCGCAAATGTCGCCTGTATGCGCCTTTTTTGCTAGTGTTACAGACCATTATCAGTTAAGTAGTCGATACATTATGCGAACATATTCAAGTGGTGAAGTTGCCAAAATATGCGATGTTACCTCAAGAACGGTTATAAGATGGATTGGGGCAGGAAGATTAAATGCCTTTAAGTTACCAGGGCGTGGTAACAACCGAGTTAGCGAAAGTGATTTGCTACATTTTCTCAATCAAAATAATATGCCAGTGCCTACTGAAATGGTATCTGTGCAAGAAAATGCGTGTGTAATTGTGACGCAAGACGATTATTTGTTAAAGCACGCAAAGCGCATGATACGTAATGCAAACTTTAATATTGCGTCGTTCAATAGCGGGATTGAGGCAGGGTTTGAGATTGCGCTCAACAAGCCGCAATTAATTGTACTTGATTCAGATATAGCATCGGCACAACCCATGCACATTCAGCAGCATATAGAAAAGCTATTGGATTATCAGCCACAGTTTATTGTGTTTGACTCCGGCATAGCAAAACTGAAAAACGATGAGCCTAATATGAGTGTTTTGACAAAACCTTTATCTCTGAACGATTTTGCCGATACATTGGAACAAGCACTACTTAAGTTAAGGTAAGAGGAAAATATGAATGTAAAACGCTTTTTTGCTAGCGCACTTATGTTGCTCTTTTTATTGGCAGGGGTGCCTGCGTATGCAGAGCAAACCAAGCAAGAGGTGATTACCTTTGGGATAGTGCCGCAGCAATCGGCAAACGAACTTGCCGCCACCTGGGGGCCAATACTAACAGAACTCAGCAAGCAAACGGGCTTAGATGTGCGTTTTGCTACCGCACCAAACATTCCTACCTTTGAAAAGCGCTTGGCTGAGCAAAAATACGATATTGCATATATGAACCCTTATCATTATGCGATGTTTTCGCAATCTGCCGGTTACAAGGCAGTTGCCAAGCAAATGGAAAAACAAATTCAAGGCATAATTACGGTACGCAAAGACTCCCCGATTACTAGCATTGAGCAATTAAAAGGTGAGCGCATTGCATTTCCTGCACCCTTGGCATTTGCCGCGACCTTAATTCCCACTGCTAACTTCAAGGCACGTAACATTGCAATAGAGCCTGTCTTTGTAAAATCTCACGATTCAGTTTATTTAAATGTATCGAAAGGTTTTTTTAAAGCTGGTGGGGGAATTGTGCGCACATTAAATAACACTGATGCTGAGGTTCAAGACACGCTTCGTATTTTATGGATGAGTCAGGGATATACACCACATGCAGTTGCGGTAAGCCCGAAGCTATCGGATAAATCAGCTCAAGCACTTGCCGAAGCTTTATTTGCAATTAAAGACCCCGACTTACTTAAAGCGATTGGCTTTAACCATCCCTTTGGTCCAGCAAGTGACGCACAGTGGGACATGATTAGAGAATTGGATATTAAGATTGCACCTTAGTTTACGAACCAAAACCATACTCGGTACTGCGATAATTGAAGGCGCCTTATTGATCCTTTTGATTTTTGTTGCGACCCGCTTTTTTACCGATACACTCAATCAGAACTTACAAGAGCGAGCTGAAACTACCGCGACCTTATTTGCGACCATGACAAAGGATGCGGTGCTGTCTTTTGATTTAGCCACGCTTGATACCTTTTTAGATGAAGTGCTGAGTAACCCTGATATCGCGTATGCGCGAGTATTGGATAAAGACGGAAATACCTTTGCGCAAAAAGGGAATTCTGAGCAACTAACGAAGACCTTTATTGCTGATTACGATTTAAGCATTGTTGATGACGGCATTTATGATAGTTTCGCCGCTATTGAAGAGGCAGACATTGTATATGGTCGAGTAGAAATTGGAATTGTGATTAGTGAGCTCCAGCAGAGTTTAAATAAAATCACGAGCTGGGCATTAAGTATCGCGCTTACGGAAATGGCGTTAGTTGGTTTATTTTCTTGGTTTCTGGGCAACTATCTTACTCTCCAATTGCGCAAACTAAAAGACGCGACTAGCGAAATTCAAGATTCTATCAGTACCGGAGATTTTTCAAATGCGCGCGTCGATATTCGTGGTAAGGACGAGGTTGCCGAGGTTGCCGCGGCGTTTAATACGCTTGCCGATAAGCTAGAACTACAGAATCAGCAAACACTGGTTTATCAGAACGAGTTAAAAGCGTTCAACAGTAAGTTAGAGGAATTAGTTGAAAAACGCACTGAGCAGCTAGCCACTAAAAATAGTGAACTACAAAGCACCTTTGACGAGCTAAAACTCGCACAACAACAATTGATACAAACCGAAAAAATGGCCTCTATGGGCCAGCTAGCCGCAGGGCTTGCTCATGAAATCAATAACCCGGTGGGGTTTGTGAAAAGTAATGTCGGTTCTTTAAGTCGCTATACCCATTCCTTTATTCAGCTACATGCTTTGGTGAACGAGCTAATGCACAGTGGTGATACAAGCGAACGAGATCAGTTAATTGAAGATTTGAAAGCGTTATGTGAAAACGAAGATTTTGATTTTATCTCAGAAGATGCAAAAGAGTTATTAATCGATATAAAAGAGGGGCTAGCTAGGGTTATTGATATTGTGCAAAATATGTCGGTGTTCTCGCGAGTAGACTCTGACGCAAAGCAAATATTTAACGTGAACCGCTGCATTGAAACAACCGCGAAAATGGCGAAAAAACAAATCGAACGCCAAGGCAGCATCAAACTGATTTTAGGTAAGCTTCCCGATACGCTGATTAACGTTGGTAAAATTAACCAAGTACTCACCAACTTAATTGTAAATGCTGCTCAAGCGATCGAAGAAAATGGCCAGGTTATTGTAAAATCCAGGCAAGAGGGCGATAAATTAAAAATTACCGTGGTTGATACTGGAAAAGGGATTGCCGAAGCGCATCTAGAGCGAATATTCGACCCCTTTTTTACGACCAAACCTGAAGGGGAAGGAACCGGTCTAGGCTTGTCGATTTCCTTTGATATTGTCAAAGAGCATGGCGGTCAACTAAGCGTAAGTAGTAAAGTCGGTAAAGGCACAATTTTTACCATAATATTACCGGTGGTAAACGAATCTGCAGCACAGGAGTTAGCATAATGCCTAACAAACATACGATTTTATTTATTGACGATGAGAGCAATATTTTGCGCGCAATTAAGCGCGTTTTTCATGGAGACCAATATAAATTAGTGCTGGCAGATGACGGCAACAAAGCGCTTGCTTACATGCGCCAGCATAAGGTGCATGTGGTAGTCTCAGACATGAAAATGCCTAAAATGAGTGGTGCCGACTTTTTACAACAAGTGGCTGAAAACTACCCTGAAACCTATCGTATTGTATTGTCTGGATATGCCGATGTTGAAACTACCTTGAGCGCGGTTAATCAAGGAAAAGTGCATCGTTTCATGCAAAAACCTTGGGATAACGATGATTTACTTGGGGCGGTAAATCAAGGCATTGAGCGTTTTAAATTATTTGCACAACGTGATGTGCTTCAAAAAAAGCTAAGCAAACAAAATCAACAGCTCAAAGAAATCAATCAATCACTAGAAGAGCGCGTTGAGCAGCGCACGCTACAAATAAAAGCTGCACTGAATCGTTCAGAACAGAGCGCACAGGCGACGCGTAAGGTCGTCTATAACATGCTAAGTACCTTACCGAGTATAAGTGGCGGCTTTGCCAAGCGTGTTGCCCAGCTCGCAGAAAAAATAGCCCTGCAAATGGGACTCGATAAAAAGGTCATAAAAGATGTGTCATATGCTGGACTAATCCATCAAATTGGCATGTTGGACGTTGATATAAAAGTGCACCAAACCGCATTTAGTGAGTTGAACCCAAATCAGCAAGACCGTTATTTAAAACAGGGTAGCCAAGCATTATTGATTTTATCGCCCTCGCAGTCGCTGCAACCTGTTGCCGATATTGTGTCGAACCAGTTTGAGTACGTGAATGGCAAAGGTTACCCACGTCATTTAAAAGAAGAAGATATTCCCGTAGGCGCAAAAATATTAGCGGTAGCAAGAGACTATTATCGATTTATGGCCGGCCTAGTAGAAAAGGAAAAAGCTGACGCTAAAACCGCAGCACAGAAAATAAATCAATTTGTGGGTTTGCGTTATAGCCGAGAGGTTGTAGACGCGATGTTGGCAATAGTGAAAACATCGCCTGAAAAAACAGCAAAAGACGGACTGAGCACCGAGCAGTTGAAGCCTGGTATGGTATTAAAGGAATCTTTGTACAATGACAAAGACATTCTCATTTTGCCCGAAGAACATGTCCTTGACGAATCCTCTATAAACAAATTGCAAATCCTTGAGCGCCGGTTTGACTTTACCTTAGAGATCAAAGTAAAGAGCTAGCATGTCAACTACTTGCCCTCTATCAATGTTTTATAGAGTTGATTAGCCTCTTGATAGGCCTGTTCTTGTTCGAGTATCGCAGCTAACAATAATAGGTCACTTTCATTGCCCTCAATCTCGAGGGCTTTGTCGATTGCGCGTTTAGCCAGATTCAGATCCTGACTGTTAAAGGCAAGATGCGCCAATACCGAATATAAAATAGCCCGCTGCGGCTGCTTTTTTATTTGTTGCTCAATAAAGCGAATAGCTTGAGCGGGTTGGCTGTGTTTTAGTTGTTTAAATAGCCCCCAAAACGCGTCGTGCTCTTTTTTCTTAGCAAATTCAATCAGCTCTTTTTCAGCATCGCTTGAGAGACCTTGGTCAATCAGCAACTGAACGTAGCACACTTGATTCGCTAAATCTTTTCGCGCCGATCGAGAAAGATTCTGCCATCTCTCTTTTAAGGCGTTTGCCCCTTGTTTACTGGCAAGCTCTGCAAACTCACCATGGGTTGCACGCTGCGTCCAAGTGAGATGGTCATCTCCTACTACTTTTTTGTTCTCAGCTACTAAGTCTTTAACCTCAGTCCAACGATTTAACTTTGCTAGCGCTTGCAAGCGAAGCTGCACGGCCATCGACTGTTTCTGCTCTTTGTCAGAGAGTTCGTTGAGGGCGTCTAAGGCTTTTTGTGCTTGTTGGTCAATTAACGCAAGCTGAGCTTGTTTGAGTGATGCAGAGTGTGATGTGCTTGTATCGACCTGCGCTTGAGCAAGCAATACGTCAGTATTTTTGCCTTGGTTGATGCGGGCGTCTATATCGGCAGCTAGCATATAGTTAGTGCCAGAAAAGTCACCACCAAAGCTCTTTTTAAGCTGCGCCATGGCATGCTCAAAATCACCTACGAGATAGGCATGCAGACCGCGGTGGAAGGCTTTGTTTTGCTGACGTTTTGAAAAGCTACCAAACCAATTCCGCGAGCCTGACAACAAAGCAAAGAGGCGTTTAACGGCCCAACTAATTATCCAAAAGCCAACAACAGCAAAAAATATTATAATGACGGCACTTATCATAGACAGTTCAATGACCGTTTCAGGGAAGGCGATGATCACCATTCCTTCTTGGTCGATTAAAGTGTGCCCAAATAAAAGAGCAATAAAGAGGATAACGAGCAGAACAATCAGTTTTATCATAATATGGCATCCCGATTGTTAAATTGACGCTCCATTCTGCGCTCAATGGCATCTTTTAGGGCTTCCACAGAGACTAATTCTTTCGGGTAATCGCGCTCAAAGTTAGTGTTTTGCAATTGCTGCAAGCCGTTCATGAATTGGACAACATCGTTTTCTTCAATTTTATAGTGTTCAATGATTAAGGCCATGGCTTGTTGTAACGCAGTTTGATACAAGGTGTATTGTTCATTTAAGGCCGCACTTTGCGCCTGTGTCAACGCATGTTTAAGCTCTTGTTCTACCAGCCACTGCTGACGCTCCGACAAATACGGAGATAAGGGCTTGTCGACTCGTTTAATAGTAATAAAATCGCCTACTATGGCACGCCAAGTACGTTTTAGGTTCTCTTCCCAATCTGCGGTGTCGTTTGTCAGTTCAGTGCCTTGTTCGTCGGCATTAGCCTCAGGGAGTTTCAAGTTCTCTAAAGGAAGCTGTGCAACTTGACCTAACATGCCCGAAAGCGACAAGGCAATAGATGTCGTTGATACCGGATTGATTTGCTTTAAGTTTTGGATATCATTTGCGACCAACGCGCGAATCGGCAACAGTGAGGGGTCGTTCAAATCTTGCAAACGTGCGTCTGCTTCTTGCAATAGGGTCACAGAGGTGCGAATGTCGTTTTCTAAGTAGAGCTTTCGGCCTGCCATGTTAACCAAATAACTAGCTTCAGCAAGCAACCAATCTGACGGGCGTCTCCCAGAGACTTCTGCTAATTGCTTTTCAAGCGCTTGGGTACTTTGATTATTTTCAAGCACCTGTGCTAAAAGCTCATCGATTGCTTGTGCATTGCTTTGCGTTTTGTCGTCTATGCTGGCGCTTAACTCGTCTAAGTAACGGCCGGTGTTGGTTAAGTTACTTTGGATGGGAGCGAGGTCATCTGCACGCTGACTTAGCGCTTGCTGTTGCTGCATGTAATACCAATAAGCTGCCGCGCAAATAGCGACGATGCCAATTAAGTTAAGCAGGGTAAAAAACCAAAGCGCTTTGTTAGATGACTTTTTTTGTTTGCCGTTGTTCGCAGAATAGCTACTGTTGTTATTACTACTGCTATTTTTGGCATCAATTAGTACACCGTCCTCAATATCGTCTTTTTTTGAAGAGGTTGATACTGATGTTTCTTCATTAGCGCTTGTCATCCAAGACTCCCGATAGATGTAGTTGTTGTGCACATTCGACAATGGATGCATGGGATGCACTGCCGGATAATATGGGTGTTTGCAGGCCTTTACTTAGCACATAGTCGTAAATACGCGGACTGGCGACCATAAAAATGCGTTGTTCAAGCCAATCAAAAGAAAAGTGTTCAATGATTTGTTGGGCAATATCAACGCTAGTGACAATAATACACTTAATTGGCAAGCGCTCAACTTCATTAACGCGACTTTTATTTAAAGCAGGAATACGCTTATATACTTCATACGTATTTGTTATGGCGTTGTTTTTTTCTAGATACTCGGCAATGAGGTCGCGCCCGTCAATGCCTTTCACCAATGCTACCTTTTTACCGCTCACATTCTTCTGTAGAAGCGGGGAGGCAATCAGTCCTTCAGAGTTTTGTGGTTCAGCCACAAGCACTTCGTTTTTCGAATTAATAGCGTCTAAGCATTGCTCTACTGTTGTTGCACTGCTTTGACCTACACATAAAAATCGCGTGTGATGCCCGCATAATGCACCGATGTTATTAGATAAAAAGAGCTCAGTGAAGCTACTGGTAACAATAACGATATCGTATGGCGAAGTAGGCTTTTCCAGCTGCACACTAAGTTGTTCAATCTCAATTGCAGGTAGCATAAACGCATCAA
This sequence comes from uncultured Glaciecola sp., assembly GCA_964621345.1. Taxonomy (GTDB): domain Bacteria; phylum Pseudomonadota; class Gammaproteobacteria; order Enterobacterales; family Alteromonadaceae; genus Glaciecola. The sequence goes on from CAZUON010000002.1 coordinate 131,242, forward strand.
AACCCGCCTCAAGTAGTCCTTGATAACTCCGTTGCGCTTTAGGTTGTGGACGCGTGACTAAAAACACAACAAGCAGCCTTAAATAACTAAAACGTTATTCATGCAAAGCGTCCAGTATATCGGCGGCGCCTTGTGCAATGAGTGACTCTGCTACCGCAATTCCGACTGCTTCAGGTGCGTCGATACTACCACTGTGCTCGCTTCTTAAAATAGTGCTGCCGTCGGGCGTAGCAACTAAGCCTCTAAGTGTAATGTTTTCGCCCTCAAGCTCTGCAAAACTGCCTATGGGTACTTGGCATCCACCTTCTAATTTTGCATTCATGGCACGCTCGGCTCTCACTCGCCAGGCCGTTTCTTGGTCATTAAGGGCTGACAACAAACCGATTAACTCTTCGTCATCGTTACGACATTCAATGCCCACTGCACCCTGTCCAACTGCAGGAAGAGAAAGTTCAGCAGGTATTTGCTGAGTAATGCGAGTTGCCATATCTAAGCGAATTAACCCTGCAGCGGCAAGTATAATGGCGTCGTACTCACCATTATCGAGCTTGCCCAAGCGCGTATTCACATTCCCGCGCAAGTCTTTTATCACAAGGTCGGGGCGCAGGGCTCTGATTTGTGATTGTCGACGCAAGCTTGATGTACCAACGATTGCGCCCTTGGGTAAGTCGTTGAGGCTGTCATAGGTATTTGAAACAAAGGCATCGAAGGGGTTTTCACGAGGGCAAATTGCATGCAAACCAAATTCTTGTGGAAATTGCACCGGAACGTCTTTCATAGAATGCACTGCCAAATCGGCTTCGCCTTTTTGCATTGCAATTTCAAGTTCTTTAATGAATAAGCCTTTGCCGCCAATTTTTGCTAATGGCGTATCTAAAATGCGATCGCCTTGGGTCGACATTGGCAGTAGTACCACCTTAAGATTTGGATGATGATGTTCCAATTGCGCTTTTACATAATGTGCTTGCCACATAGCAAGGGCGCTTTTGCGAGTTGCGATTTTTATGACACGTGACGAATCAGCCATGAGTATTCCGTTTTTTGTTATAGAGGTTGAAGTGATATCGCGACAAGTGCTTTAAGCATGTTGCTGTATAAACTTAGAAATATCATTGATTTCAGGCAAACATACATTGTGTTGCATAATATATTCTTTCCATTGCACCATATAGTCTTGTTCTATGAGGGTTTGATAAGCACTACGTCCTAAAAATAGGGGGACGACTTCGTCTTGCTGACCATGGCAAAACAAAATAGGCGTGTTCGCATTCGCTTCACTTTTTTCCGCCGCTAAGGTATTGGCTGCACTCATATAGGTCGACAAGGCTACAATCCCGGCGAGCCTTTGTTTAAAACGAGTGCCTAAATGTAAGGCGATGACGCCGCCTTGAGAAAAACCAATTAAAAAGATTTTGTTAGCAGGGATACCGCTTTCGATTTCTTTTTCAACCAACACTTGGACCAAATCAGAAGATTCACGCACGCCGGTAATATCAGCACGGCTTTCCATATCCATAGATTTAATATCGTACCAAGCCCGCATTTCCATGCCATTGTTAATGGTTACGGGGCGGATGGGGGCATGGGGGAAAATGAATTTGATACCTAAGCTGTCGGGCAGTTTAAGCTCAGGTGCAATAGGTGCAAAGCCGTTGCCTGAATCACCTAAACCATGTAACCAAATGATGGTTGCTTTGTGTTCACCGGGCGCTTCTTGAATCACCCCGTCTAATTGCGCTTGGCTCATAATCTTCCTTAAATTATTTTGTTATATGCAGTTTAGTACGCTTTTTTTGCGAGCTTTGATGTGCTGTTGCGCACTAATATGAATTTTACATGAGACTCGCTCACATCATTATATTGATATGGTATCATAAGCGCCGTTTTGTAGACTAACAGATAGCGTGATTAACGACTTATGGTTGAAGCTTTAGGAAACCTTTTTATTGTAGCCGCCCCCTCTGGTGCAGGTAAGTCTAGCCTAATAACGAAATTGCTTGAATATTCTGAGCAACAAAAGCTGATTAATCCAGCACAACTGTCGGTCTCTCATACTACTCGCAAGCCTCGTGAAGGAGAGCTTGATGGTATGCATTATCATTTTACCGATATTCCTACTTTTGAAGCTTTAATCACCCAAGACGCCTTTTACGAACACGCTAAAGTCTTTGATAACTATTACGGCACATCAAAGGCTGCGATTAGCGATAAGCTCAAACAAGGCATTGATGTTTTTCTAGATATCGACTGGCAAGGCGCGCGCCAAATCAAAGCCATCAATCCAGATGTAGTCAGTATCTTCATTGTTCCGCCATCAATTGAAGCACTTCGAACCCGCCTTATTGGGCGCGGTAAAGATTCACAAGAAGTTATCGACAAACGCATGCAAGAAGCAGTATCGGAAATGTCGCATTTTGATGAATTTGATTACGTAATAGTTAATGATGATTTTGAGCAAGCCTTGAGTCATTTTGTGAGCGTGGTACAAAATGCTTCGCTTAGCTTAGATAAACAGCGCCAGCGTCATGCGTCGTTGTTAGCAAGCTTAAGTGCATAAAGTCGTCGCAACCATCAGGCATACTCGTTGCAACCACTAGGCGTAGCCATTACAAAAAACAGCAATATACTTTTATCAATTCCAATGAGACCCTTGCTTTCGCTGGTATGAGTGAGCTAGATTAAGGCAAATACTACGTCTGCAATGAGCGCTCGAATATAGCTAAACATCGCGTGTCTTATTTCTCAATCATTACAAGGATGTTGAATGCCAAACTTGAGAGTTACCCAACCAAAAATGATGCAATGTAAACGATTATCAATTTCCGCTTTTATTCTATCAACACTTGTGGCGATTTCGGCTTGTACAAAACAACAGGAATCATCGCCAGCAGAGCAAAGTGTTGCTCCCCAGCAGGCGCAAAGCAGTGAAGCTCAGCTTTCAGTCGCCTACGAAAAAATCACTTTGGACAATGGCTTGGATGTGATCTTCCATATTGACCGTTCAGACCCTGTGGTGGCCATAAACCTTGCTGTGCATGTGGGCTCTGGTCGTGAGAGTGCGGGAAAAACAGGCTTTGCTCACTTGTTTGAGCACTTGCTATTTCTTGACTCTGAGAACCTAGGTTATGGCGGTCTAGATCAAATGAACACGCGCATTGGCGGTGAGGGCACCAATGGCTTCACCACTACCGATATGACACAGTATTTCCAGGCAGTGCCAAAAGATGGTCTCGAAAAGATTATTTGGGCAGAGGCGGACAAACTCGGTTGGTTTATCAATACTGTGAACCAAAACGTAATCGATCGTGAAAAGCAGGTAGTTAAGAATGAAAAGCGTCAACGGGTCGACAACCGGGCCTATGGGCACAACCTTTATGTGATTGGCAAAGCAATTTATCCGCAAGGTCACCCCTACCATCATCAGGTCATTGGTTCTTTAGAAGACCTCGAAAATGCCAGCCTGCAAGATACTAAAGACTTCTTTGCAAAGTGGTATCGCCCAGATAACGTTACGGTAACCCTTGCGGGTGATTTTGATATCAATCAAGCCAAAAGCTTAGTGAAAAAATATTTTGGTGATGTGCCATCTGGTAAGCAAGCCACACCGCAGGCACTGGCTAAGCCGGTCCAACTAAGTGAGATTAAAAGCTTTGTGCATGAGGATAACTTTGCCACTCTTCCCCAGCTAACGCTAGCTTGGCCTACGGTCCCTGAGTATCACGCGGATTCCTACGCGCTAAATGTACTCTTAAATTATTTGACTGATGGCAAACGTGCGCCGTTAAACGAAGTACTCATTGACGAGAAGAGCCTGACCACAAATGTTGCAGGATTTAATTATAATAAAGAGCTAGCTGGTGAACTCTATTTGTTGATCAGTCCAAAGCCACAAAGCGACATCGACGAACTGCTCCCTGCGGTTTGGGAGGGCTTTGCAAGGTTTGAGCAAAACGGCATTACTGATGAAGCGCTTCAGCGCATTAAAACGCAATCTGAAGTGACTATTCTGGATTCACTGCAAAGTGCGTTGGGCAAAGCCATTGCTTTGGGTGAGTATAATGTGTTCACCGATGACCCTGGTTTTCTGTCTGAAGACATAAAACGTTTGCAAGGCGTTAGTAAGGCGGACGTAATGGCGGTATACAATAAATACATCAAGGATAAGTACTACGTAGCCACTAGTTTTGTACCTAAAGGCCAACTGGAGCTTGCACTTGAGGGGGCTAAGACCGCCGAGGTTGTTGAAGAAGTTGTTATACAAGGTGCTGAAAAAGAAGTGGCATACGACCCCGACGCCCGTATGTTTGAACCGAGCCCTTCTTCATTTGATAGGAGCGTGGAGCCGCCTTTTGGCGATGAGTTTAGTTTGCCAAGCGCTGAGGTCGTTCGGGCTCAAGGTGAAAACGGTTTGAAGATTGTAGGTATTCAGTCTGATGAAGTGCCGTTGATTGAGTTCTCCTTGGACTTTGATGCGGGTAAAATGCGCGCGCCTCTAGACAAACCGGGGTTAGCCGCTATTACAGGTGAAATGCTCAGCAAAGGAGCAGGTGAGCTTGATTTGGCTGCCTTTGAGCAAGCCTTGGGTGTAATTGGCTCAGAATTGAGTACAACAACTGATGGTCGCTTCACAACAATACGCGGAAAAACCTTAACCAGAAATTTAAGTCAAACCATTGCACTTTTACAAGATATGTTAAACGCCCCTAAGTTTGATGAAACCGAGTTTAATTTACTCTTAGAACAATATTCACAAAATGCGATTGCGCGCGAAGCCAACCCTGATTATATTGCCAATCGAGAGCTCGCCAAAATAACCTATGCCGATGAGACGCCCCTTGCTGTAACTGGCGCGGGGAATGTTGAACAAATCAATGCCATTAGCTTAGAAGACGTAAAAGCATTTCATAAGCAGTATTATGCAATTGAATCTGCAACTCTAAGCATTGCTGGAGATTTCGATAAAGAGCGAGTAATAGAACTTTTTGGCACACTAGCTTCACCGGCCAAAGAAGCGGTAGCGTCTGCACAGCCACCCAAACTGGCAAACATTGATGCAACCCAGATTTATTTTTATGATGTGCCAGAGTCTAAGCAATCAGTTTTACGTTTGCGCCGACCAGCGTTAGCGGTAAGCAACCCAGATTATGCCAAGCTCGACGCATTAAACTTTCCTCTGGGCAGTATTTATACCTCCAAGTTAATGACCGAACTCCGTCTTAATAAAGGCTATACATATGGGATTGGTTCAGTTGTCTTTGGAGATGATCAGCAGGGGCAGTTTGGTATAAATACATCAGTACGCACGAATGTGACAACAGAAAGCTTAGCGCTGATTACCCAGATAGTGAGTCAATATGGCCCTCAAATGACCCAAGATGAGCTAAACCAAACTAAGGATGCTTTACTACGAGGCCAGGCACTTAAAAATGAAACGTTAGGAGACAAACTTCGTCTAGTGCAGAGCATCACCCGCAATGGTTTAGATGATGATGTACAAGCAAGCAACATGGCAGCTATTCAAGCGATGGATTTAGCCTCAGCGAAAACCCTTTTAGATGCGCACTTAAAAACCGAAGCCATGCATATTGTAGTGGTGGGAGATGCGGCAACGCAGTTTGAAGGTTTAGCTGATTTAGGCTTTGGTGAGCCGGTATTGTTAAACCCATAAAATTCACCTTTTAATGGAAAGTGAATGTTAACCAAATCAATCAGCGAGACGCTTGCAATTTGCTGCAGTCGTCATGTTTAATTTAATAACTATCCCGCTAATCTTAACGGTAATTAGCGCCTTTTTGCACAAGTTCTGCACAGTATGAGCGTAACGTGAGAGGCTCTTTTGTTTTAGATAGGCCTTTCATGCATAAGCTCCATTCAATTTACCCTCTCATACTGTGTTTTGTTCTATTGCTTGCAAGCGGGTGCTCAAACAAACCAGAGCGAATCCGAGAAACCCAACGCTCTTTTAGTACTGATATTCACGATGACGGGTCCAAGCGTTTTGTCGTGGCTATTGAATATGCTTACTCGCCAGGAGAGCAGCGACAAGGCGCAAAATCCGAGCGTCGAGGTGAAGGTCGCCAAGGTGGTGGCCAACAAGGCGGAGGGCGCCGCGGCCAAGGTCGGGGTAACGGTTCCGGTGGCGAAGATGGGCCTCGTCAACAGCGTAACGGCATATCAGATGAAGACAAGCGGGAGGAAATCATGGCGTTACTGGAACAGAATTTGGCTGAAACTGAATACTGCAGACATGGCTATATTGTTTTGGAGTACTCGCAAGTAGCGCAACAAACCCTGCTTAAAGGCGAGTGCCAAGAGAGTGCCTCTGAGCAAGATAAAGATCGTTGGGGCTAATTTAGCGACAAAGACTTAGATTGAATTAATGTCGCTTGTTAGGGTCTATATCCTTCGCGTATATAATAGGAGCAGTTTATGCCCTTATTCAGTATCATTACGCAATATAGTATGGAGTGCACAAGCCCACAGCAAAGGAATTTAATATGCCATGTAAGCCCCTTTCTTCTCTTCAATTGTTTAGTTTAGGCTCAACTTTGAGTGTTCTCTTACTCAGCGCAAGTTTAAGCGCGAAAGCCGACGGCTTGAATGATTTAAAAGCGGCCTTAGAGCGTTTAAACGGAAACAGTCCAATCAAAGCCTCCTATCAAGTCGAATTTTTAGACGTCAGCGATGCTGACGATGAGCAGGAACGCCGAGAAACTAGCGGTGAGGTAGGTGTGCGCGTAATTGATAATGACGATGGACTGCAAATTATTTATAGCCAAGAAGTCATGCAATTGGTTGAAACTGAAGCTATGCAAAGAACCCATGATGAAGAAGCTGAGACGCCAACTCTTAACGCGATTAGAGATATTAGCGCAAGAGGTCTTCGTAACACTTTGTCGGCGAGTGCGAGTTTACAACGAAGGCTGGCAAAGGCTGAATTTGTGAGTGAGGTTGCAAAGGAGTTTGAGGGCAAACCAGCGCGTCTGTTAAGTTTTAATTTGCCTCTGGATGCGATCATTAGCGACAAAAAAACCAGAGAATACGTAAAAAAGTTTGAAGGCAACTACACCATACTAATTGATGAGAACGGCGTACCGATTGAAGCAAAAGAGGAGTTTAATGGAAAAGGAAGAGCTTTTATTGTGCTGTCGGTAAGTGCAGCGAGTTCAGCTTATAATCGTTATCAGGTAGTGGGTGATAGATTGCTTAGAATTCGCAATACTTACAGCAGTGAGTTTTCATCAAGCTTTGGCGATAATATGGAGGCGGGTAGCAGCCTACTGATGCTTGAACAGACGCCAGAAAGCTTTGCAAGTAACCATTAAGATATCAGCCCTGTTCACGCCAATCTTTGAATCGGTCGAGCAAAAACTCAATAGCTAGGCGTGAGCGAGCCGGCAAAAATTTGCGATTAGCAAAGACTATCCAGGTTGCAATATTTGTTGTCCAAAAAGGCGCTAAGATAGGCGTTAAACTGCCGTCTTGCAGTGCGTTGTCGTAACTCGATCTTGGCAAATAAGCAATGCCTAAGCCTTTTCGGGCGGCACCTACAATAGAGCGGCCACTGTTAGACCGCCACCGGCCCTTAACTCGCACTTCTAAAGGTTGGCCTTTGTCTTGAAACAACCAAGTACCGTTATTAGTGATTAAGCAAGAGTGCTTGCTTAGCGCCGCTGGCGTTAACGGTACGCCAAATTGCGCGAGATATTCAGGACTTGCGGCTGCTACTAAGGAACGGTCGGTTAATTTGCGCGCGACCAAATTTGAATCACTCAAGCGCCCATAGCGAATAGAAAAATCGATTTGGTCCTGGGTGAAATCCACCATACTCGAGTTAAAATTCATATCGATAGATAATTGTGGATGTTGTTGTGTAAACTCCATTAGCAATGGCGCTATGTATAATTCTGCAAATTCACCCGATGCCGACACTTTAAGGGTGCCTTTTAAATTAACGCGCTCCTCTAGTACATTATCGTTGGCACTTTCTAGACCTGCGACTAGTTCCTTACACTGCTGATAATAACGCTCGCCCGCTTCAGTGAGTCTAACTTTGCGCGTGCTACGTACAAATAGTGCTGAGCCCAAGTGCTGCTCTAGTGTAGACACCTTACGACTAACCTGCGAAACATTCACATTAAGGTGCCGTGCTGCTGATGAAAAGCCTTGAGTTTCAGCCACTGTGACAAATTCGATGATCCCTTCAAATGAAAGCATATGACGCACTATCTTAGTTAAAATGATTTGGATTATTGCATATTTGCAATAATCATTTGCGAAATATCGGGATTATCTACGAATTAAATCAGTATTAAACTGACTAGACTTAATAAAACAAACACAGGATGAGACATGAAAAATATTTTAATTTTAGTGACCAATCACGCCACATTAGGCGACACCGATGAAGCAAACGGTACCTATGCGCCGGAATTAACTCATGCTCTACACGCCTTTTTAGATGCTGGTTATAGCTATGAGATTGCCTCAATTAATGGCGGAAAGGCACCTTTATACGGTGAAGATGCCGAAGGTGATGACCTCAATGCGGCTATTTTGGCGAATGAAACGTTTCAAAGCAAAATCAGCAATACGCTGGTTGCAACCGAGCTAGATGCTAACGATTTTGACGCAGTATTTTATCCTGGTGGCTTTGGTTTATTATCAGACTTAGCACAAAATGAAGGCGTTGCGATGCTTAGCGCAACAATCTATGAGAAAGGCGCCGTTGTGGGCGCGGTCTGTCACGGACCAGCAGGTCTATTACCGATTAAATTATCCAATGGCAAATATTTGCTTGAAGATCTTGAAGTAACCGGCTTCACCCGCGAAGAAGAGGTAGACTTTGGCACCATCGAAAACATTCCGTATTTGCTTGAGGAATCGCTAACGCGCAAGGCCGCAAAATATACCAAAGTAAAACCTTGGGGCGTACATATTGTAGAACAAGACCGAGTTATCACCGGACAAAACCCAGCATCTGCCGCGGCAGTAGGGAAAGCGATGGTAGCTAAATTGAGTTAGGGTTTAGCTGTATAAATATGTGGCTTACATCGAAAGCCTGCGGACAAAGGCAGGCGTCGGTGTTATCACCTAAATCTAGCGTTACTCCCAAGTCAAACCACCGTCATTTCCAACTCAAACCACCGTCATTTCCAACTTGATTGGAAATCTCCCATATCGATGCTCAGGGCGTGAGACCCTGATTTTCAGGGGGATGGCGATGTTTTACGCACGCGGTTAATGAATAGCTCGTGTATTTTTTTGTTAATAACAAGCAAGTTTACTGGCACAACTCGATATTTATACTATGCTCTAACAAATTTTTGCAGTATACTTCGCGACCGCAATTTTAATACTTACGTTTCAACGCGTATTTTAAAACAACATCAACTAACGGAGCACTCAATGGCACGTGTAACAGTAGAAGACGCAGTAGACAAGATCGGTAACCGATTTGATTTGGTGTTAGTAGCCGCACGTCGCGCTCGTCAAATTGCCACAGAAGGTAAAGACCCTCTAGTTGAAATGGGTAACGACAAGCCTACTGTTGTATCACTTCGCGAAATTGAATTAGGTTTAGTCACCGCTGAAACCGTTCAAGCAACTGATTTACAAGATCAGCGCGAACAAGAAGCGGCAGAGTTTGCTTCCGTAGCGAGCATTTTGCAAAACAGCTAAAGGTGTTTGCTACTTAGCTGTAGCGACAACTTACAGACTGTGAATAAATAAATCCAAACGCCGATGAAAATCGGCGTTTTTGCGTTTGCATGTTGGCAAAATAACCGTATTCTTACTCCATTGATAAATAATAAAGAAAGTACGTGTATCTTTTCGAAGGTTTAAAAGCAAAAATAAGTAGTTACTTATCCGCAGAGCAAGTGGAATATGTGCAAGCGGCCTACGTACTTGCGCGCGACGCACACGAGGGGCAAACGCGCTCAAGTGGCGATCCTTACATAACCCATCCTGTGGCCGTAAGCGGTATTTTGGCCGACATGCGCCTCGACTACGAAACCTTGATGGCGGCCTTGCTGCACGATGTAATAGAAGACACCGAATATTCAAAAGATGATTTATCTTTAGCCTTTGGCGACACCGTTGCCGAGTTAGTCGAAGGGGTCAGTAAATTAGATAAACTGAAGTTTGGTAGTAAACAAGAGGCGCAGGCCGAAAACTTCAGAAAAATGCTTATGGCGATGGTGCAAGACATTCGCGTAATATTAATAAAGCTTGCGGATCGCACTCACAACATGCGTACTCTAGGGTCATTGCGCCCTGATAAGCGCCGTCGAATCGCCCTAGAAACTCTCGAGATTTACGCCCCCCTCGCCCATCGATTGGGTATCCATGATATTAAAAATGAACTAGAGAACTTAGGGTTTCAGGCGATGTACCCGATGCGCCACCGAGCGCTTAAATCTGCTGTGTCACAGGCTCGGGGAAACCGTAAAGAAGTGATAGAAAAGACTCGTCAAGAACTTGAAAGTAAGCTCGGTGAATTTGCAATAAGCGGGCGTGTGGTTGGCCGAGAAAAACACTTATATTCCATTTATCGCAAAATGAAAAATAAAGAATTGTCGTTTACCGAGGTGATGGATATTTACGGATTTAGGGTCATTGTTGATGCAATCGACAATTGCTATCGCGTGCTTGGTGCAACTCATGGCTTGTACAAACCCATTGAGAACCGTTTTAAAGACTATATTGCCATACCCCGCTCCAACGGTTACCAATCTTTGCATACGTCTTTAATTGGTCCTCACGGTATTCCGGTTGAGATTCAGATTCGTACTGAAGAAATGGACCATATGGCAGACAAAGGGGTTGCCGCACATTGGTTGTACAAAGAGACTGACGACCGCGGCACCACCGCGCAACTGCGGGCAAATCAGTGGATGCAATCGGTCATAGAGTTGCAGCAACGTTCATCAAGCTCTGCTGAATTTATTGAAAGTGTGAAATCAGACCTCTTCCCCGATGAAATCTACGTGTTTACGCCAAAGGGAAAAATCATCGAATTACCGATGGGGGCAAGTGCGGTAGATTTTGCTTATGCGGTGCATTCTGATGTAGGAAATACTTGTGTGGGCGCGAGGGTCGATCATCGTAACTTCCCGCTACACAAACCTTTGGAAAACGGCCAAAGTGTAGAGGTCATCACCTCACCACGTGCTAAACCCAATGCAAATTGGCTGAACTTTGTGGTCAGTGCGAGAGCGCGCTCTAATATTCGCCACTACCTCAAACGCCAACAGGCACACGATGCAACCAACATGGGTAACCGATTGCTACGCCATGCCCTTGGTACGATTAAGCTCGATGAGATAGCAGAAAAAGATATCGAGAGAGTCGTGGCCGAAACTAAGTATCAGAGCTTTGATGAACTCTTAGCAAATATTGGTATGGGCAACGAAATAAGTGCGATGATCGCACGGCGCTTAGTTGGTGAAAACACTGAAATACCTGAGAAGAAAGGTAACGTCGCAATCAAGGGAACGGAAGGCCTAATGGTCCACTTCTCGCGATGTTGCCATCCTATTCCCGATGATGAAATTGTTGCCATATTAAGCCCTGGACGAGGTGTGGTTATTCACCAAACCGGTTGTACTAATATTCGCAAACTTAGTCGCGAGGAGCCTAATCGGGTGTTACCAATGCTCTGGGATGACGAGGCACAAGGTGACTTTAAAGCGTCTATTCGTATTGAATTGATTAATCGTCAAGGTACGCTTGCTGCGCTCACTGCCGCCATTGCAAGTTGTAATTCGAGTATCATAAATTTGCAAACAGAAGACCGGGAAGACAATCATTACGTAATAGACGTAGAACTGACCACGCAAAATCGTATTCATTTGGCGAACATTATTCGCAAAATACGTGCGTTACCCGATCTGCAAAATATATCCCGTCATAGTCAATATAAGCCAAAATAGCGGGTCAAACTAAAGGAATTATCATGTCAAAATCAATTATTCAGACCAGCGATGCCCCTGAGGCAATTGGTACCTATAGCCAAGCGGTCAAGGCAGGTAATACGGTATATTTGTCAGGGCAAATTCCGCTTGTTCCGAGTACGATGGAGCTAGTTTCGCAAGATTTTGAAGCCCAAGCAGTGCAGGTTTTTGAGAATATTCAAGCGGTTGTAAAGGCTGCCGGTGGGAGCATGTCTAACCTTGTTAAGATTAATATTTTCTTAACGGATTTAGGACAGTTTGCAAAGGTTAATGAAGTGATGGCGCGTTATTTTACCCAACCCTATCCTGCTCGCGCTGCGGTACAAGTGAGTGCCTTACCAAAAGCGGTACAAATTGAAATTGATGGCGTGATGGTACTACCTGAATAAAACTAGATAAAAGTAAGTACTTACTTTTTTATAAAGGGTTTGATGATGCAACAGTGCATGACAAAGGACCGCTACGAAAAAATCAATGAGGTGCTGAATAAACGCCAAAGCGATTTGACTTTGTTGCTTGAGGAAGTGCATAAACCGCACAATGTGAGCGCGGTTTATCGTAGCGCAGATGCTGTCGGTATCCACAAAATCCATGCGGTATGGCGACAACATGAAGATTTACGCAAAGGCACCGCAATGGGAAGCCAGATTTGGGTAAACACCGAAGTGCACGATACCTTACCTAGCGCGATAGAGCATTTGCACAAACAAAAAATGCAAGTACTGGTCACGCACTTAGATGACAACGCCGTTGACTTTCGAGAGATAGATTACACCCTTCCTACCGCGATTTTATTAGGGCAAGAAAAAACCGGTGCGACTAAGCAGGCTATTGAAATGGCCGATCATTCAATTGTGGTGCCCATGGTGGGTATGGTGCAATCGCTAAATGTGTCGGTGGCAGCGGCGCTAATTTTATACGAAGCTCAACGCCAACGCGAGGCAGCGAATATGTATAAAAACGCCTCTGTAAGCGAGCAAGATGCACAAGAAATGCTATTTGCTGGTGGTTTTCCACTTATTTACAAAGAGTGTATTCGCCGTGGTCTGCCGTTTCCGTACATCGATGAAGACGGCTGTATTCAAGCGTCTGAACAGTGGTGGAATACCCTGCAATATTCTTAGTTACCATGGTTAATGTGCTAAAAAGTGGTGTTTAATTTTATTACTAAAAATAGTATCGCTAAAAAAATTAGTCACTCTCGAAATTAATCTAAAGGAACCTCGGTCTAGTATGTTCTACATACTAATAAGCAACAGGACACCTCATGAAAATTAAAATAATCAGCCTTTTCAGCGCTTTTTTTGTACTGCTATCGCTTCCCGCACTTGCACTAGACCGTACTCAAATTGCAGAAAATGCACAAGATGTTACGCCCATACTCAATGGAACTAGCGTGCCAAATGTGATGGTAAAAACTGCCGAAGGCTCACCGCTTAGCTTACCCGCATTACTGATGGAAAAGCCGAGCGTAATTGTATTTTACCGCGGCGGCTGGTGCCCTTACTGCTCACGCCAATTAGCTGAGCTAAAAGATATAGAGCAAGAGTTGGTCGATGAAGGTTATCAAATTATTGCGATTTCACCGGAAACGCCAGAAAAGCTACAAGCGCAAAAACTGCAAACCGAATTTGCAGCGCAGTTGATATCAGATGCAGATTTAAATGCGATAAAAAACTTCGGTATTGGATTTTACGTGCCAAATGATACACGTAATTTATATAAAGACCGTATGCAGGTTGAGTTGACTGCAGATAAAAGCGATAGAGCAGTATTGCCGGCTCCCGCGATTTTTATTACTGATACAAGTGGCACGGTGGTATTTAGTTACGTCAATCCTGATTTTAAAGTCAGACCTTCTGCTGCATTAGTGCTAAGTGCAGCGAAACTAGTGAAGCAGTAAACGAGTTCGTTATACCGAAAGCGTACATAAAGCAGCGCTTGCCATTAGGCAGTCGCTGCTTTTTTTTTAAAATTAATGCCTAACCATGCACCGCTGCGTAACCGGGCTCACCGTTAAAGTTGTAAAGGTTTTCAGTTTTTACCACGTCAAAACCCTCATCATGCAAACGCGTTTGTAATGCTAATACTTCGCTAAAATCTAGGGCCATATCTTGTGACATAAAACGACAGCGCCAATGGTCAACGCAAAAGGTTTCCGAGAAACCTTGAGGCCACACTTTTACGCCGCGATTCGTAATTAATTGCAATGTTAGTTGTTCGCTTCCGTAGCCCTTGAGCTTCTCCCCTAAATCTTGCGGGACGCCGTCCTGCCACTGTAAAAAAATGTCTATCCCCACGAGCTGTTTCGCGCAAGGAGTTTTATGACCGACCTCAGGCAATACCAATGGCTGACTGTTGCCATAATGTGGCGCTGCAAGGTGTTCAGGGCCTTGCCCCAATCGTTCAATCACCGCTTGTGCGAACTCCGTTGTACCAAGCAGGGCTTTACTTTGGCCTTCTTTGTACACGTCTGCGGTATGCATGCCTTGCTCTAGGGCAACTAGCCACGCATTGTGAATGTTCTGGGCTACCTCACTTTGACCAATGTGAACTAGCATTTGAATCGCACCATGCAACAAGCCTGAGGGGTTCGCTACATTCTGCCCGGCTAAATCGGGCGCTGACCCGTGAATAGCCTCAAACATAGCGCATTGATCACCAATGTTTGAAGAGCCAGCCATGCCCACTGAGCCTGCTATTTGTGCAGCCACATCTGAAATGATATCGCCGTATAAGTTAGGCATTACAATGACATCAAAATCTTCTGGCGTATCGGCTACTCTTGCCGCACCAATATCTACAATCATACTGTCGTGTTGAATATCGGGATATTCTTTAGCGATGTCTTTAAATACCTGATGAAATAAACCGTCGGTAAGTTTCATGATGTTGTCTTTGACAAAGCAGGTCACACGTTTGCGTTGTTGCTGTTTGGCATACTCAAACGCATAACGTACGATGCGCTCACATCCCGGGCGCGTAATCAGTTTTAAACATTGAAACACCTCTTCGGTCTGGCGGTGCTCAATCCCAGCGTAAAGGTCTTCTTCGTTTTCTCGAATAATGACTAAGTTCATGTCGGGGTGTTTTGTCTTTACAAAGGGCGCATAGGATATGCATGGGCGCACATTGGCATATAAGCCCAGAGCCTTACGCATGCTTACATTTAAGCTTTTGTAACCGCCTCCTTGTGGCGTAGTAATAGGGGCTTTTAAGAATACTTTTGTTTTGCGCAGTGAATCCCATGCATCGTCGTCTATACCGTTAGTGTGTCCGCTTAAGTACACTTTTTCACCAATTTCGATGGTTTCTACCGCGATTTGCGCACCTGCTGCGTCAAGGATGTCGAGGGTGGCCTGCATAATTGAGGGGCCAATGCCGTCTCCATAGGCGACAGTAATAGGGGTCTTTGCGTGGGTCATAAAAGCTCCGTTAGCTATTTAAGTGGTTATGTGTTGTGAAAGCGAATACCAAAAAGGTCTGATCTTTCAGCGCTTAAGCATAAATTTAGGAGGATTGTAATGAGATATGTAATTTGTGATAATCGATTTAAACCTGATTATACATAGATTATAGTAGATACATGGTCGCAAACTTATGACATGGGCAAGGCGCTTTCACACTCGACAAACCACTTTCAGGCAACTCGAAATTTTTATGAGTGTGGCCGAACACTTAAGTGTCACCCTCGCCGCTAAAGCGCTGCACTTAGCTCAACCTACAGTGTCTACTCAAATTGCGAAGCTATCGCAAGCACTCGGTGTGAGTTTATTCGAGCAAGTGGGTAAACAGTTATATTTGACCGAAACGGGAAAAGACGTATTAAAAGCAAGCCGTGAGTTATTTGAAGTCATGGATAACTTAGAAATGCAATTGGCGCAGCGTGATGGACTCTCGGTAGGGCAGCTACGCATTAGTGTGGTCACCACTGCGAAATACTTAATACCTAGTCTGCTTGGCGAGTTTTGTCAGCGTTATCCCGACATAGAGCCGGAGTTTCAGATTGGCAATAGGGCAGAAATTATTACCCGCTTAAAGCAAAATATGGACGACCTTTACGTATTTAGTAATCCACCCAAAGAGCTCGATATTGAATCGCAGTTCATTACCGAAAATCCACTAGTAGTGATTGCAAAACAGGAGCATCCCCTTCGTCATAAAAAATCCATTGAATGGAGTGAATTGCAAAGTGAGCGTTTACTTATGCGAGAAAAAGGCTCTGGTACACGCTATGCCATTGAGCGCTTTTTTAAACAACATAATTTAAACATGCAACAGGCGGTTACGATTGCGAGCAACGAAGCGATAAAAGAATCGGTTATGGCGGGCTTAGGCATTGCGATTTTAAGCCGTCATGCACTCAACCATATGGCGCCGGGAAATCTTGTGGCCTTGCCAGTAAAAGATTTCCCCATCCCTAATAGCTGGTACTGGGTGGTGCCAAAAGGCAAACAAATGTCGCGAGCGGCGCAAGCTTTCAAAGCTCATGTAGCCGCAAAACTGGTGTAGTGTGGGTTTTGCTTATGCCTCTACTAACATCACAGGTGTACCTACATAGGTAAGGTAGAGATAACTTGCGTCTTTGAAGTTATGGCTAGCGGTAGACACTTGCACACCAATAATGGCATTTGCATCCGCCGGTGCATTCGCCGCGAATTGATCAATAATGTCTTGGTATTCGGTGCGTTTGCGTTCAAACATGCCTACCACCGCGCCTCGTTCTGATAATTCTACTGTGCCAGTAAATTGAATCATTGAATAGGTTTCTGCTACAGCCATGCCTAGCGGCAAGGTGTCGGTGCTTAGAATTAGCTTTTTCATTGATAGGTACCTTTAAACACAATGTTTTTTTCGTCAATGCATATTATATCGGACGATATAGCCAGTAGATGAGCGGTAGTTTGTTATTCGGCGCGTTTACACTCCCACCTGATGAACAGGTGTACCTTTACCCAATGTTTGATAACCTATTGTTAATCGTATGAATATAAAGCCTGCTTAATTAATGCAATCACTTAACGATACTCACGTTACTACGCTAAAAGGTGTTGGCGCGAAAGTGGCCGAAAAGCTTGAAAAACTGGGCTTGCGTACTCTCCAAGACGTGATTTTTCATTTGCCTCATCGCTACGAAGACCGCACACGTTTGTATACTGTGGCCGAACTGCATGGTTATTTGCATGTAACGGTGCAAGGGGAGGTTATGAGTGCAGATATCAAATATGGACGAAAACGCATGCTCGTGGTTAGGCTCAGCGACGGCACTGGTACCATAACGTTGCGTTTTTTTCATTTCTCTGCAGCTCAATTAAAAGGATTTACGACGGGTACCACCATACGCGCATTTGGTGAGGTGAGGCCGGGTAGTGCAGGTATGGATATGGCTCACCCTGAATACAAAATCATCGAAGGCGATAGTAGTGCTGGTATGGAGGAGAGTTTAACGCCGGTTTACCCAACTACCGAAGGCGTTAACCAGATCACCTTGCGTAAGCTCAGCGAACAAGCCCTAGCACAGCTAGATAAAGGCGCATTACCCGATTATTTGCCAAATAACCTTTACCCGAATCAGCTTAGTATAAAAGAGGCGCTATTTTTGGTGCACAGGCCACCTGCAGATGTGTCTATTGAACAACTAGCAGAAGGGCAACACCCTGCACAAAAACGCTTAGTAGTAGAGGAATTACTTGCCCATCATTTGAGTATGTTAAAGGTGCGTAGCCAAGCCAAAGCAGACCCAGGCTTTACCATTGTGCCCGATAACAGTTTAAAACAGCAGTTTTTAAGCACTTTACCGTTTTCCCCAACCGGCGCTCAGTCGCGAGTGGTAAGCGAAATCGAAAGCAATTTACAATCTGGCCTACCAATGATGAGGTTAGTACAAGGTGATGTAGGCTCAGGTAAAACGCTGGTTGCGGCATTAGCGGCATTGTCGGTAATTAGTGCAGGTTATCAGGTCGCGCTGATGGCACCCACTGAGCTTTTAGCTGAGCAACACGCTAAGAATTTTAAAGACTGGTTTAGTGGTTTGGGTATACGCGTTGGCTGGTTAGCCGGCAAGCTTAAAGGAAAGCCGCGCAGTGAAACCTTAAGTGCTTTGGAAACAGGTGAAATTCAAGTGTTAGTGGGCACCCATGCGATATTTCAAGAAGCGGTGACCTATAAAAACCTCGCGATGGTGATTGTCGATGAACAACATCGTTTTGGTGTGCATCAGCGTTTAGCCTTACGTAAAAAAGGTGAGGTACAAGGTCAGTACCCGCATCAGCTTATTATGACTGCCACGCCCATTCCGCGTACCTTAGCCATGACCGCCTATGCTGATCTCGATACCAGTATTATTGACGAGCTACCGCCAGGACGTACACCTGTGAAAACTGCAGTACTGCCTGATAGTCGCCGCAGTGATATTGTAGATAGAGTGCGCCAGTCTGCGTTGGTGGACAAACGTCAAATTTATTGGGTGTGTACCTTAATAGAAGAGTCGGAAGTACTACAAAGTCAAGCGGCAGAAGATACCGCGATTGCGCTAAGAACCGCTCTGCCGGAGCTTAAAGTCGGTTTGGTGCATGGGCGTTTAAAGGCGCACGAGAAACAAGTCATCATGGATGATTTTAAGGATGGTACGCTTGATTTGTTAGTGGCTACCACCGTAATTGAAGTCGGCGTAGATGTGCCGAATGCGAGCTTAATGATCATCGAAAACCCTGAACGTTTAGGCTTAGCGCAGTTGCATCAATTACGCGGGCGAGTCGGGCGCGGCACGGTTGAGAGTCATTGTGTGTTGATGTATTCAAGTCCGCTATCTAAAACTGCAACAAAACGTTTGGGAGTATTGCGAGAATCTAGTGACGGTTTTTATATTGCTGAAAAAGACTTGGAGATCCGTGGGCCGGGTGAGCTTTTGGGCACTAAACAAACAGGGCTAGCCGATTTAAAAATTGCAGATTTAGTGCGCGATGCGCATTTAGTTGGGGAAGTTAAGAGCATGGCAGAGTATGTTTGGCGTGAGCACCCACATAACTCCTTGCAACTCATTGAACGTTGGTTGCCTTATCGAGATGATTACAGCAATGCATAAGAAAAAAAGTCGTTTTAAATCATTGCTTGGCTAACGTATGCTTGAGCCGTATACCATTTTGTAAAGCGATGCCTATTTATGTTTAACAGGAGGACGATGAATGAAAGTCACCATGTTCAGTAGCCAAGTCTATGATAAGGAATTTTTTCAGCGCCATTGTCCTAACAATATCAATTTTGACTTTCAGGAAGCGAAATTAACCGAAAGTAGCGCGGTATTAGCTGCGAAGTCAGATGCCATTTCGGTCTTTGTAAACGACCATGTTGATTCTAAAGTGATTGACCAACTTGTAAGCATGCAAGTAAAGCACGTGGCGTTGCGCTGTGCTGGTTATAACAATGTCGATATCGAATACGCAAAACAACGAGGTATTACAATTTCCAGAGTGCCGGCTTATTCACCACAAGCCGTTGCCGAGCATACTATTGCGTTAATCATGTCGCTCAATCGTAAGCTGCATAAAGCTTATCATCGGGTACGTGAAGGCAACTTTGATTTAAATGGCTTAATGGGCTTTAACCTACATAATAAAACGGTGGGGGTAATTGGCACCGGTAAAATCGGAGAGGCTGTCATTGATATTTTGTTGGGTTTTGGCTGCAAAGTACTGTGCTTTGACCTACAAGAAAAGCAAAGTTTAAAGGATAAGGGCTGCGAATATTTGGCGCTTGATACCCTGTGTGAGCGCGCTGACATCATCAGTTTACATTGTCCCCTGACCACACAAACAGAGCATCTCATCGACGATGCTCTTATAAGCACTATGAAAACCGGCGTGATGTTAATTAATACCTCGCGCGGCAAACTGATTAATACCAAGGCCATTATTGCTGGTATTAAACAGCAAAAAATCGGCGCCTTGGGCCTTGATGTTTACGAAATGGAAGAGGACTTATTTTTTAAAAACCGTTCGAGTGAAATTATCGATGATGACTTATTTCAGCGTTTGCTGACCTTTCCAAATGTATTGATAACTGGTCATCAGGGCTTTTTTACGCAGGAGGCCATGACAGAGATTGCGAACACCACCATTGATAATTTGAACTTAGCGTCACAGGGCAAGTATGATGCGAACACCACCATTGATAATTTGAACTTAGCGTCACAGGGCAAGTATGATGCA
>CAZUON010000002.1:151505-153089 GCA_964621345.1 uncultured Glaciecola sp.
TGCGAACACCACCATTGATAATTTGAACTTAGCGTCACAGGGCAAGTATGATGCAAACACCTTCCTCTAATACCGTTATTTTAATTGAGGATACAGGCAGTTTAGAGGCCCATGATCGCGCTAAGCAACTGAGCGAAAAAATGGGTTTGCCGGTATATCAAATTAATCCCCAGAAAAGTCAAAAACGCTTTGAGCAAGCGCAGTGGCAATTGGTATTCACCGATAAAGGCCTAGCGCTGCGTTTAAGTACGGAGCCAAGTTGGTCAGATATTCGTGTTGATTTTGCTTCTGCCGCTTTAGCCTATCGTAAGCAGCACGGAGGCGGGCGCAACGAAGCCATTGCCAAAGCAATTGGAATTAAAGGCAAAGACAGTTTGAGCGTTATTGACTGCACTGCTGGCATGGGAGTCGATAGCTTCATTATGGCGAGTGTGGGCGCCGATGTGCTGATGCTAGAGCGCAGCCCCATTATTGCTGCCCTGCTAGATGATGCTTTATTCAGGTTTGCTGCTGAGCTCGACCCTTTGCACGAAAAGCTCAAACTGGTGCAAAGTGATGCAAGTGAGTATTTGCAAAATGTGTTGAATACGGACTCTACTCATTCAGACTCGAACATACCTGATGTGATTTATATCGATCCGATGTTTCCACACAAAAAGAAGTCTGCCTTGGTGAAAAAGGAAATGCAGGCGTTTCAGATGCTATTAGGGCCGGATCAAGATAGTGAAGACTTACTAAGCGCTGCTCTTAAAGTAAATCCTAAGCGGGTTGTAGTGAAGCGTCCCAACGAGGCACCTGAACTTGTCAATAAACAAGGTCGCTCTGCTTCTATGGCGATTCGATCGAAAAAGCATAGGTTTGACGTATACCTTAACTAACATAAGTTGGAAAATTAAAAGGAAGAAATATGATTGAAGTTGGTTCAACACTACCAAACGCGACGTTTAGCTTAATGACAAACGGCGACATGACAAACCCAAGCACCCAAGATTTATTTGCGGGCAAAAAAGTTGTGCTTTTTGCAGTGCCTGGCGCATTTACTCCAACCTGCTCCCAAGCACACCTTCCAGGCTACGTTGCATTAGCTGATAAAATGAAAGCACAAGGTGTAGATGACATCATTTGTTTGTCGGTAAACGATGCATTTGTGATGGACGCATGGGGTAAGGCTTCTAATGCCGAGCACATCACAATGCTTGCCGATGGCAACGGTAGTTTTGCTAAAGCGCTTGGACTTGATATGGATACCGACGCATTTGGCGGCTTGCGCGCACAGCGTTTTAGTATGTTGGTTGAAGATTCAGTTGTAAAAACCTTGAACGTTGAAGGCCCAGGCAAGTTTGAAGTCAGCGATGCTGAGACAATGATGAAGGACCTGTAGGCCACGTCATATCATCGCAATCGCCGGTATACCCCCATAACCCCGGTCATGCACCGACACACCCCGGCATGCTCAGGCATCCCCCCGTCATGGTTGGGCATCCCCCCGTCATGCCGGCGCAGGCCGGTACCCCCTACAAGCAACCGAGGTGTTTGTTAAAGATTCCAGCCTACGCTGGAATGACGTAAGGGGGGTGGTTTTGT
>CAZUON010000002.1:153189-160798 GCA_964621345.1 uncultured Glaciecola sp.
GTGTTTGTTAAAGATTCCAGCCTACGCTGGAATGACGTAAGGGGGGTGGTTTTGTCAAAGATTCCAGCCTACGCTGGAATGACGCAGGGGGTGTTTTTGTCAGAGGTTCCAGCCTAAGCCGGTCTGACGTAGTTCAATCCATACTTAAATCACATAATAATCAGTAAAACACTTGTACAATTGCGTACCGCTTAATACCGACGCGGATGGAAAATGTAGCATCGGAATTAAGTCGCAGGGGGCTTTGAGCTCGCTAATGGCTTTGCTGTTATCAAGATCGTCAATGTTGAGTATTTTTGCCATTGTCTCACCTTGTTTAACAAACTGCCCAGGACGCACGCAGTACTCAACCATCCCGCCAAAATCGCTGTACAAAGTGCGGTAGTTTTTCAAACTAACGCCCACACGTTGCATGTTTG
Organism: uncultured Glaciecola sp.; assembly: GCA_964621345.1. Lineage (GTDB taxonomy): Bacteria > Pseudomonadota > Gammaproteobacteria > Enterobacterales > Alteromonadaceae > Glaciecola. The sequence goes on from CAZUON010000002.1 coordinate 153,609, forward strand.
CAGGCATAAAACTGCCTGAGTCGAGTACGCCCTTGCACGCCAAGTAACCTAGTATGCTATGTGCATCCTCAGTGCCCTGTTCAAAGTTAATCACCTCTTGGCTGCCCATCTCAAGAGTAAATGCTTCAACGCCGAAGTCGTATGCTTTGCCAAATTTGGATGAAAGCGCATTTTGCATCGTCCACCATGGGCAAAAGCTTGCTTCATCCAGTGCACCTGCAAATTTATTCGGGATAAAAATACAATGAGGAATAGAGAACTGTTTAGCGGCCTCCTTGGCGTACTCTGGAATATAGGCATGGCGGGTAGACACCGGACCATTATGTAAATCAAGCACAATGTCGGCATCTGCTGCGATGCACTGTAAGGTTAGATTGAGTTGTTGGGCTAGCCCAAGGCCCCATGCTTGGTTCAGTTTTTCCTGAATATTGTGTTTGATGAGCGTTCGAAATGCGCTCTTTATGCTCTGCACGCTTTGCGCTTCGTTGATGGTATTGGTAAATGCGAGCACGGCATCTTCATCATAATAATAACCGCGATTCCAGTTTGTGCCATTAACTGGATCAAAACGACCAAGCGTATATTCACCCGCTTTGATATTAGTGCCTACTGGGTTGCAGTTGGGTACAAGAATGACTTCGCCGTGAATGGTATGTGCCTGCAGGGCTTGAATTAGGTGGTATATCACCACATTACCTTGAACTTCCGCTCCGTGAATAGAACTTTGGATATATACAGTAGGCCCTGGCAGGCCATCGCTAATTCGATAAATCGGCACATTAAGATTGCGCCCAGAGGCATTTTGCGCCACCGCACTATGAGATTTTACTAAGGTTTTGGTCATGTACAGCCCACAGTTAAGGTCACAAAGCTAATGGAGTTTAGGTCTTAATGCTAACGCTTTCAATACCAAAGGCGATTGGTCTAAACCATTAAGTTGTGAGTTTTCATGAAAACTTATGCGATACTTATTAAGATATTTAATAATATATCCTTGGTAAAATAACCGAGGGTCAAAAAGAGGATTAAGTACATGGATGGACTTGGAGTAATAGGGGTTCTGCTGCTGTTGGCGCTGCTGATTGGCTCGGTATTAAGCTTCGTCAATCTAAGCAATATCAGTGATTTAAAACGTCAGTTGGCGGCCTTTAAAACCTTATTGATTAAGCAAAATGAGCAAATCTCCACGCTGCAAAAAGACTTAAAAGCGCTGCAAGAAAAAGATGCAAGTGAAGTTTTACCCTCAGAGCCTAGGCCCGATATTGCTCCCACATCAGAAGTGCTCGAGAGTACTAAGGAAAGTCGCGTTTATACCCAAGACGCATCGCAGAAACAAGTGGCACCTCAACCTAGTCAAGCGCCAGCAAAAGCGAATGAGAAACCCTCATCTACTCCTTTATTCGCAAATTTCAATCTTGAAAAATTTCTCATGGGTAACGGCCTGTTGTGGTTAGGCGCACTTATTTTAGCCATTGGCGGTGTGTTCTTAGCAAAATACAGTATTGAAGCGGGGCTGTTTCCGCCAGCGCTGCGCATCTTGTTAGGTGCAGGATTTGGGGTGTTACTGGTGGTTGTGGCTGAGTATTTGTATCGCCACCCTAAACGATTTCAAATTAATAGCACGGTTATCAGCGCTGCATTGGCCAGTGGCGGAGTCATTACCTGCTTTGCAATGGTGCTGGTCGCGTTTGATTTTTACGCCTATATGTCGGCGACCTTTGCTTTTGTATTGCTTGCGATTATTTCGCTGGCCGCCGCGTGGTTGTCACTCAGATTCGGACCTATCTTGGCCGCAATTGGTGTTATTGGTGCGTATGCGGTGCCGGCATTAGTATCAACCGGCTCTAACAATGTGCTTATGTTACTTATGTATATTTGTGCGGTATCGTTTTCTGCGGTGTGGATACATCAAATTGTACAAAAAGCGTGGATATGGTGGTTGGGTTTAGCAGGGCACTTCGCTTGGTTTGCCGTGGCTATAGGGCTATCTAGTCAGTTTCTATTTGGCTATGCCCAGGATGTGATGGGCTATCAAAATATGGGCATACTAACCGTATTCTCCTTGATATCGGCTTATCTATTTGTGCTGCTTCCTATTTTGGGCTGGGATTTACGCGAGTCTCTATACGACGCACTTTCATTAAAGCAAATGCTAATACCTCGCAAAGAACAACTGGGTATTTTTCTCCCTGTACTGGGAATGGTGATTTATGCGCTGGGTAATCCGTTTGATGAGAGCTTTATATGGGTCCTATTGGCATTGAGTGGATTATTACTAGCAACCCCGATTCGCCATAGCGCTTTCGATACTTGGCCTTTTTTAGCCCTTGGCTTTACCATATTTGTCTACTTGAATATGCCAAGCGTTTACGACTATTCCGATCATGTTTTTGCCCTCACTGGCGGATATTTACTGGCACAGGTCGCCGCCTTAAGTGCGCTAGTGTATGCGTTTGCAATGATGCGTACATTCCCCTCGCGCCCGGCATTTGCTTTGTTGTTGGTGGTAGGGCCATTGAGCCTACTCAGTATTAGCTATGCGTTGTCAGAAGCACAGGCAGCGAGCATATTGTATCCCCTATTTGCACTTGAATTAGGCGCGGTAGCCTTGGTATTTGCCTTTTTTGCTATGCGTGCAAAGCAAGCCCTAGCAAAAGTGAGTTTTCTGCTTTTAGCCAATGGCGCGCTTGGGCTGATTTTTACCATGTTGATGTCGGCGAGCACCTTGACCTTAGCGATTGCGATACAAATTGCTTTGATGGCAGTGTTAAGTAAAAAATATACGCTGCCGATGCCAGCCTGGTTGTATAAAGCGGCGATGTTGCTTGTGATGGCTCGTTTAACCTTTGCGCCTTGGTTACCCGAATATGCTGGTGAGCACTTACTCGGTTTGCACTGGTCGCTAATCATCTATCCAATGGTGTTCGCAGTATTATGGTTTGCTCGCAAACACATTATTGAAGGTGAGACCAAAGCATGGTTTACAGGCGCGTTGTTGCATTTGCTCGCGTTATTTATTACCACCGAAAGTAGCTATTGGCTTACGGGCAGCTATCCAGATTTTGACTCATTAAGTTTCCAGCAAGCAGCGTTATTAGGAATGAATTGGTTAATCTTAGCCATGATATATTTGTGGCGCAGTCGTTTTAGTTCGCGAGTAAAGCTGTATCATGCCTACGCTATTATTTTAGCCTTAGGCGCAGCTTACACACACTTACAAACATCGCTGATTGAAAATCCTTTTATTAGTGAGCAAGCGGTGGGAGAAAATCCTTTTATTAATTACCTGATCATACTGTGGCTAGTTCCGGCTATTGTGTTAGCGGTGGGCATGAAATGGCAGTTGTTTGAAAAATCGCTTTATAAAGCGGCCAGTATCGTCACTGCTATTTTACTCTTTTTATATATCAATGGCGTGGTACGACTTGCATTTACGGGGCAAGTATCGCTTAATGCCGCCCCTATTGAGGAGGCAGAACTTTATACCTATTCAATTTTATGGTTACTTATCGCTATTGGCGTAATTGTTTTTGCGCAAACACGAGCAAACAATCAAATTAATCGAGTGGGTTTTGCGATTTTAGCGGCGGTGGTGTTAAAAGCCTTTTTAATTGATATGAGTAATCTTGAAGGCTTGTATCGAGCCTTATCATTCATTGGCTTAGGCTTATCGCTAGTAGGCATCGGTTGGCTGTTTCAGCGCTTTAAGAAAAAGGGGTCAGAGTCACTTAATTCAGCAGAATTAGGCTCTTAAGTAAAAAGGTAGTGAGTACAACATGAGTAATACATGAGTATACAGCGAGACGTTATTATCATCGGAGCAGGCGCAGCTGGATTATTTTGTGCCGCCCAGGCCGCTAAACGTGGACGCAAGGTTGAAGTGCTCGACCATGCTAAACGTCTAGGTGGCAAAATACTTATGTCGGGTGGTGGGCGTTGTAATTTTACCAACATGTACAGCGCGCCTGAAAACTTCTTATCGCAAAACAAACACTTCTGTAAATCGGCACTAAGTCGCTACACCCAATGGGATTTTATTGCTTTAGTAGAGCAATATGGTATCGCTTATCATGAAAAAACACTCGGTCAGTTATTTTGCGATAACAGCGCAAAAGATATTGTCGATATGCTGATGCAGGAATGTAAAAACGCCGGTGTAATCGTGAGTAATCGCTGTGAAGTAGGTGAGGTAGTATATAAAGATGGGAACTACCATGTGCAAAGTGCAAAAGGGGAGTATGTTGCCGCGTCTTTAGTTATCGCAACTGGTGGTTTGAGCATGCCAAAGCTCGGTGCCACTCCTTTTGGATATAGAGTTGCCGAACAATTTGGTATTCCTATTGTGCCTACCCGAGCCGCCCTTGTGCCTTTTACTTTGCACGACCACGACAAAGAGGTATTAGCTGAGTTAAGTGGTATTTCTATAGATGCCAGCGCTGCGTGCAATGATACCCAGTTTAACGAGAATATCCTGTTTACGCACCGCGGACTGAGTGGTCCGGCCGTGTTACAAATTTCTAGTTATTGGGAGCCAGGCCAAAGCGTAGCCTTTAACATCTTCCCCAACGCTGATCTATTTGCGTTATTAAAACAAGAGCAGGCTCAATCACCCGATGTTCTCATGTCGACCGCCTTAGCAAAAATCTATCCTAAGCGTTTTGTGCAAACCGCGCTTGAATATCTAAAACTTGAAAACAAAGCTCTTAAGCAATACCAAGGAAAGCAACTCGAACAGCTCGCACAAACGTTTCAGCAATGGGAAATAAAACCTAATGGCACAGAAGGTTATCGTACCGCAGAGGTGACCTTAGGCGGTGTTGATACCGATTTTGTTTCGTCCAAGACAATGGAGTGCAAATCACAAGCTGGCTTGTATTTTATTGGCGAAGTACTCGATGTAACCGGCTGGCTAGGGGGCTACAATTTCCAATGGGCGTGGTCGAGTGCTTGGGTGGCCGGGCAGGTAGTGTGATATATCGTTATCTGATACCTCTTTGACTAATGCAATAACAACTCAGGTTTTAACAAATAATACTCATAAAGACCGTCGGATTATTTTACACATTTTGAATGTTAGCTTGAATTTACTAATAAAAAATTATGTATCGTACTGATATTTATGGTTTTTTATTAAATGGTATATCTTGTGCATATTTTAAACAAATACAAGGACTGTCTAATGAGAGATATCAAACGATGAAAAAGTTTTTAAACCAATCTTTAGTAAAGTGTGGCGCGGTTTTAGCAGCAACAGCTATGTTGTCATTCCCAGTATCAGCGGCACTGATTACTCAAACACAGATTTTCACTGAGGATGGCCAAGATTTTAGTTTTGACTTTTCGGGTTTGGATTTGTCTGACGGCGCTAACGGATTGCTTACTATAGAGACTAGAAATGCAACGACCTCTAGCAACCCAGACTTTGCCGGTTTAGATTTAGATAGCCTCGGTGAATTTTTTGATGTGGGTTTTGAAGGCGTAAGTCTTGGTAGTTATTCGTGTAATGGCGACTCAAGCTTCATACAAATTCCAGGCAATACTGGCGGAATCGATTGTCAGTTTACTTTAGATATTAGCTTAGATGGCGCTCAATTGTTGTCGTCATTGGTCGACGGGATGCTGTCTTTTTCTGTGAATTTTTCAGATGATGTGAATGATTTTGGTGAAGGCGAAGAGATTGTAGTATCGTTGGCTTACACAGATGCGGTTGATGATGTTGAGGCAGTTTCAGCCCCTTCAACCGTTGCTTTGCTTGGTTTAACGGTATTAGGTTTTGCGGCAAGCAGACGATTTCTAAAGAATTAATTTTGCTGTAAATTACGATTCTTAAACACCGCCGCTTAGGCGGTGTTTTTGTTTGTGGCGAGATAATTAGTGTCTCTTTCGTTTTGGCTTGTATTTTTATACCTATTACACTAACACACGCTAACTACCTGTTTATATTGTTTGTTTTTACTATATTTAGGATTAGCTGATCAAAACTCAGTATTTGACGAGTTAAAAACATATCCTTTTACTTGTATTTTTGCCATATTGTCCCAAGCTGTATATTAAGGCTAAGGCCTTAAATGCAAATATGCGTAACCAAAGTTAAGAGGACATGCTATGAAGATAAATGTTTCTGGTCACCACTGCGATATCTCAGAATCTGCGAAACAAGACATTCAAGAAAAATTCTCAAAAATAGCCAATCACTTTCCCAGTCTTATTTCAGTAGACGTAATTGTGACTAAAGAACACGGTGAATATAGCGCGGAAGTCGCTACCAAATATGAAGGCAGCAGCATCGGTGTAAATGGCAAAAGCGATGTTATGTATCCGGCGGTTAGCAAGGCAATTAAAAAACTCGATGCTGCGCTTAAACACCGTAAAGGGCAATTAAAAAGCGACTTGCATGAAAAACCAACCGTCACCACGCCTGAAATTGCTCATGAAATTATCCAAGATATGAAACTCACCTAAGTATAGGTCGCAGTGTATATATATCGGTCTAATCTGCGCTCAAGCCTGTTTAGGGTATTGAGCGCCACTTCCACTTAAACTACTTTCGATTGAACTACCTTGCACATATCCACCTTGCGCACTTAAGCGATACTAGTTTGTTAGGTAATTTTTTAGGCGACTTTGTTAAAGGGACAAATCTCTCTTTTTTACCCCCCGATATTCAAGAAGGGATTCAATTGCACAGAGCCATCGATTCTTTTACTGACAGCCATCCTCGTATTGTAGAACTGCGCAGGCAGTTTCCTTCTGATTTACGAAGAATGTCAGGCGTTGTCATTGATATTTATTTTGACCACCTGTTGTGCGCTCATTGGGATACATTTACCGAATTGGGAATTGCACCTTTGTTGTCGCGATTTTATGCTGAGGTGGAAGAGACTCCATTAGCAATACCGGGGCGATATTCAAGTGTGAAAGATGGCTTGCTTAAGTATCGTTGGTTGCAAGATTATGAACATCGGGATAGTTGCATTCGGGCTTTTTATCAAATAGAAAAACGGCTTAATGGGCGTGTAACTTTTGCCCAGCTTGCCAATCGCTTTTTACAAGACGAGCATGCGGGGTTTGAGACTTGCTTTGAACGTTTTTATCCTGAGTTAATTGATTTTGTGATGCTGCGTGAGTCTTGATTGTATTAGTGGGAGATTACCGCCTGCGCGGTAATGACGGGGTGGCGCGGTAATGGT
>CAZUON010000002.1:160898-168431 GCA_964621345.1 uncultured Glaciecola sp.
TGGCGCGGTAATGACGGATGGGTGGAGTGGTAATGACGGATGGGGGGTGTGCGCTTAGACACCGTCGTCATACCGGCGAAGGCCGGTATCTTGTTCAAGTTACTGTGGTGTTTGTGGGAGGTTCCAGCCTGCGCTGGAACGACCATGTTTTCGTGCTTAACGTTTTTTCCGGCTAATGGTTTTACCGGTGATTTTGGTGGCGCTAGCTTTATTGCTTCTGCTCACTTTGCTCTTTTTTGAAATGCTTTTTAATAGGCTTTGGCGGTCGCTGACTTCAAATCCTTTTTTAACCACGCGTTTAATGGGTGTGCCTATTAAACTTTCAATGCGGTTGACTGTACGCTCTTCCTCGCGGCTAACAAAGGATATCGCTTGGCCAGTATTACCAGCTCTGCCAGTGCGACCAATACGGTGTACGTAATCTTCGGGTAAATAGGGTAAGTTGTAGTTAACCACCACGTCTAAGCCTTGAATATCCAAGCCTCTAGCGGCAACTTCAGTAGCAATAAGGACTTGCAGCTTAGCCGATTTAAAATCCGCCAATGCTCGGCGGCGTGACCCTTGGCTTTTATCGCCATGACATACCGCGGCATCAACTTTACTTTGTTTAAGCGCAGCCATAAGCCGGTCTGCTTGCTCTTTGGTACCAGTGAATACTAATACTTGAAACCAATTGTGTTCTTTTAGCAGGGCTTTAAATAGGTCAATTTTACGTGACTCTTCCACCGGGTACATGAAGTGGTCAACGGTGTCTGCGGTAGTATTAATTTTACTAACTCTAATTTCTTTATGATTGTTTAAAATTTTATGACACAGTTCATTAACTGCAGCAGAGCTAGTAGCCGAATACAAAAGGGTTTGACGCTTTTTAGCGGTGTGCGTCATGATATTATTAACATCCGCAATAAATCCCATATCAAGCATGCGGTCTGCTTCATCTAAAACCACAAACTCAGCATTCGCCAAGGTTACGTTATTCAGCGCCATGTGCTCGAGCAAGCGCCCCGGTGTGGCAATAAGAATATCGCTACCGACTTTGAGTTTATTGCTTTGCCCGCCCATTTTTACGCCACCAAATATTGCGGTAACGCTAATGTCGGTAAATTGCGCATAGCGCGAAATGGCATTGGCTAATTGCTCTGCTAACTCTCGTGTTGGCGTTAATATCAGTGCGCGCGGGCTGCCGCTGAGGGTCTCTTTGGGCGTATCGAGCATTTGTTGCAAAATGGGGAAGGCAAAGGCCGCGGTTTTACCAGTGCCGGTTTGCGCGTGCACCAGTAAATCGATACCTTTACGCGCTGGCGCGATGCTTTTGGCTTGCACTGGCGTCATGTCATCGTAATTACATGCACTTATGGCTTGTTGTAGAGAGGGTGCTAAGCTTAAGCTTGAAAATTTCATGGGAAGTCCTGTAAGGCTGTTGTGTCGCAACCTAATAATTTAATGGCATCTAGCCCCTAGAATTTTAGCTACGGTAAAAATCGAGAGCGGAATATACAGTATATTAGACAATTTAGCCTGATTAAATGATGTTTTTCTGCACAAAAAGAAAAGAATATAGGTCTTTTAACGGCTTTTATTTTATTTATACGCCGGGCGGCTATCTTGCATCAGTATATCGAGTTGCTCTTGCGTGCGCTTGGGTGCGTCTAAGTCGGTGATTTCTATCATCTCGCATTCATCTCTAATCATCTCCGACACCAAGCTAGGATAATGACGACAATCTTCTGGTCTATCCTCGTAAATACTGCAAATGTACTTGGGAGATACATTTGCCGACAGGCCCGGCTCTAAGGCTAAGAAGGGGCAGGTGCTTAGGGGTTTCTTTGTGATAGGATCGCACCAAATTTGTCCTTTATGCACAAATTCGAAAATATCAGGATTAAATAACTCCCACTGAGCGATTTCATCAGCGCTTGCAGATAAATCACCACCACCATACTTAATACAGCATTTTCCGCATTGATTGCATGCTTTCATTTTCACTCACAGATTATAGCGATATAAATGGACGGTTCACAGAAGGGGCATGCTAACATCAAATGGTTTGAAGACATTAGTGTTCTGTATGTTGCTTGTATGCTTACATACAAAATTATTAAACTTACTTGGTTAGAGAACCCAAAGACATGAAGTTAAAGTAAGCATCACCCTTTATATTTGTAATTTCTGCTCGACTACCTTGCAGAAGCGCACGATTGTCGTTAACGGCTAAAAATGCGGCATTGAAAATGACATATACACCATCTTCTTTGGCTTTTTGTAAACTCGTATATATCCCGCTGCATTCTAATAATGAATCGGTATCCATAATGACTTCAACGCTGCCGCTTGCGAAATTAGTTGGCCCAACGTTAAACGCGTCTACATGCGCAATGACATAATGCTCTTGGGAGTATTCGTGCGTATCAATAACATGCGCAGTGTCATCTACCGTCATGGGTTTAGACACATGTTTAATTAACGCGACGCATCTAATCGCCGCATCGCTTAAGATGTCTTTAGCATGATTGGCTTGTACAGTGGTAATTTTAGACATAAAAACTAAGGTTGATGGACACTATGGTATTTAACGGCAAAACTCAAAAAATTATGAGTAAAAGCCCAATATTATTGCTTGTTCATTTGCTGAAATGTAAAACTCGCTAATCCGTACTGGCTTATAGAATCAAGCGCTTGCGGACTTAAATCCCGATTTTTCATCACCACGAGCTTTCTAAAGTAAAAGTCGTTAGCATTTAAAATATCCAAATAGTGTTTATCAAACAGCTCAAAGTAGCGCCTAGACTCAATACTAAAATTAGCGCCTCTGCTTAAGCGTTGGTGAAGTGCATTATTATCTTTGTTAACAAAAATAAAAGCGCCATTTGGATAAATAAATACTAATTCGTCATCTTTTTTGATGGGCCTATCGCCTAACATCTCAAGCTCTGCGTCGACCTCTTGCATGCTTCTGGAGAAACAGTCAAAGGCTTTATTTTCAAGCATGTCAAAAAGCGCTAAATACTCATCGTGGCCAACGGTTTTAAAGTCGTTTTGTTCGTATATCGCTTTGTCTGGCCATTGGTTACCGACACCGATGACCAAAGAGTTATTCACTGCTGAGCCTGCAGATAAAGCATTCTCAAAGCTTTCGGCTTGTTGATGAACCAAGCAAATTCTAAAGCCGGCTAAACCGCGGTCGAGGGGCACGAGTACGGGCAAAAAATCCGTCTCACGTTGCATATTTATGGAGGCAATGACAATGTCGATATTGCCTAAGGCAAGTTGCTCAAACGCCTTGCTTTGCTCCATTTTTTCTGAGGACACGAGCTGATACTCACCTGACTCAACAATTGTCGCATTGAGGTAATCGACCACGCTAGTTTTTAAGAAGGGATCCTCAAAGTTTCGCTGCCAAATTGTGATTTTTTCAGGCGAATTTTGGTCTGACGGATCCGCAAATGAGTTACTACTAAATGAATATAGAAAAGCGCAACCTGCAAAAAGAAGTGAAAAACGAAGAAGAAACCAGAAAATATTCAATGAGACCTAGTACTTAGCAACATATCAGATTTCTAGCATAAGCTTAGTGTATGTTATTGGCAATACAATTGTGTGAATTTTAAGCAGGTTTTTTTTAGCAAGCTTTGTGAAAACCTTGACCCTTAGCCCACTCTACCTTAGTCTTCTAGGCTTCTTATTCGTTTAAGTTGATTCTCATGCGTACGCTAAGTTTTATTGCAATGCTATTGGTGTCGATACCTTTGTTTGCTGAAGTTATCGACATTAAGCTTGTGGGAACAAAAAATTATCCTCCTTTTGCCTACTTAGAAGATGGCGAGTTTCGAGGTTTATTAGTTGATATTGTGCGAGCGGTAGACGACAACTTACCTCAGTACAAAATTCAGCTGGAAGCAGAAGCGATGACAAATGTTCGCGAACGTCTCGGCAAGGGCGATGTAAGTGGTTTTTTGGGATCGTATTTTGCGATAAACGAATGGCCTGAGGTATATCCTTACTCCTACCCTATTTTTCACGAACAAATGGCAGTGATATGCAACGCTAGATTTTCAAAAGGGGCGCAACTAACTTGGCCGCAAGATTTTAAAGGCGTTAAATTGGGTGTCATTCGAAACTACACAGGCTGGCGTAAATACGGTGCAAAGGCGAGAGATTTAGGGACCTTCAATGTTATCGAGTTGCCCTCACCTGAAGTCGCCCTGCAAGCTGTGCAAAATGAGGCACTAGAATGTGTGTTATTTGAAGAAACGGTATTTAACGAAGTATCTAAACAACTTATTCTTAAAAAAGAATTGCCTAGCCATCATCACTTAGAGGTCGCCAGTGATATTACGCGCTTGTCGGTGCATATCGCGTATTCGGCCAACAATATAGTAGGTAAAGACGATAAGTCATCTTTTATCAAAGAGTTTGATCGTGTGTTTTTTAAAATGCTAAGCGACAACCAACTTGACGAGATATATCAGCGTTACGGAGTAGGTTATTAAAAGCATCATACGATTGTTGACGCCTGACTTTTATACTATGTTTGCCGTGATTGCCCACCATCCCTTTGTCAATTAGTTGAACTTAATCTGCGAAACTAACATATTAAAGGCCAAAAATTAATCAAGAGAGTTTGCTATGCTAGCAAAATTGAAAGACTTCTTTTTAAAAGGGCCTGAAGAAGATACCGAAGAAGAAAAACAAGGTAAATTACGCGAAGCATGTGCTACGTTGCTTGTGGAAGTGATGCGAGCAGACTTTGAGCAAAGCGAAGATGAAAAACAAAAAATTCATAATTTACTCAAAGATACCTTCGAGCTGAATACGACACAGCTAACAGAACTTGTTGAGCGAACGGAACAAGGCGGTGAAGATACCACATCAGTTTACCCCTTCACCTCTTTGATTAACGAGCATTATGACTACGACCAGCGTGTTCACTTAATTCAATTGATGTGGAAAGTAGCCTATGCAGATGGCAACTTAGACAAATACGAAGATGATGTAATTCGTCGGGTTGCAGAGTTACTATATGTTCGCCACAGTGATTTTATAAAAACAAAATTAGCAGAATCGGAGCGTAACTAAGATGAAATTATTGATTACTTTTGTTTGTTGCATGCTAATTGTCGTTACCAGCCAAGCCGAAACGATTCGCTTATCTGAGCCGGTTGCCAGTGATGCTCAAAGTGAAACTTTTGGCGCCCCAATAGATCACGATTTACCAAGAGTCAATGCAGATGCCTTAGCTAGTTCGCCACAAGAGCATCTTGGTGCTAAGTTTCAAATTGAGTTGCCAATTGCCAAAGTATGCCAACAAAAGGGTTGTTTTTTTATTGCTCAGGCAAACCAAAGAGTGTTTCGAGTATCGTTTAAAGATTATGGTTTTTTTATTCCGACCGACGCAGGTGGTAAAACGGTATTACTTAATGGTGAGTTGATAACTAAAGAGTTAAGTGCAAAGCAAGCTGCTCATTTTAACAGTGACCTGAAGTCTAGTGCTCAAAGTATTCGCGCCGGTCTAAGCTATGAAATAGTGGCTGACAGCGTCAAGATTCCGCGAGCTTGAGCTGCTGAATGAGGATGTCCTTGCGGTGTCCCATACGATTGAGTCTGTTTTTATTGCGTATAGTGTGTGGATTGATTCTCGGTCAACTTCTTGATATCTAAAAATGATGCTCCAGGTCTTATTGCTCTCTCATTCCAACTAGATGGCTTTTGCCCCATTTTTCTGCCTAAATCGACCAAACTACGCATTTTTTCTTGGTCGAACATATCATCAGTTTCTGCTATTTCATAGTCTTGCGGAATAGCAACATAATGCATTTTTACGTCAAATTCAGGTCTCAAATTAATCATCTGTGCAAATGTTTCGGTGTCTTGGATAGTTTGTAATGTTGAACCACGCATTAATGATACTAAGCTGCGCGTTGCAATTGATGACCATTTGGCAGGTGTAACTTCTGGCTCCATTACTAATTTGTTGTTTACAACAATCCAAATACGGATTTTGATAGGCCTCTTTTTGTCGACAAAACTTAAATGCTCGCTACGTTCATGAGTGTACAACCATTCTCGACTGTCTATTCCACTAACAACTTGCATTGAAGCTCCACCATCGACATATAAGTTTTCGTCAATAATAACGGGCGGAAAAGCACTGGGTATCGCCGATGATGCAATCAATTTTTCGACGACCATTGGTTTTGCGACTGACACTTCGTTTTGGCGCACGATCTCAGCAATGTCCCACACGCGCATCACACCAAAATCAATGTTAGTGGCCCCTACTAATAAAACATTGTCATTCTTTGATTTTTCCGCAACTTGACGCAGTAGGTCTTCAGAAATACTTGTTGAAATTCGCTGATGCAAGACTGACGCGTCATAAAAAGCGCCGTTGCCAGCAAGAAAGCCGAGTAAAGACTGAGGGACGATCATATTTTCATCAGGATTTCGGTAGAGATCAACGATCGTAGAATAAGCTTTATCAGTACCTACAAATGCAAAAGGAGCGATAAGCGCTCCAGTACTAATGCCACTTACCGAATCAAATTCAGGTCGCTTGAATTCAAGGTCATTTACCTGCCCCCAACCTTCCAAAAAACCTGCTCCAAATGCACCAAGTTCGCCTCCACCTGACAGAACTAAAATATCGTATTGCTGGGATTTACCATCTACGTCTTGAGAAAGGTAATCACTCGTTAGTTTGCGGTAACTTTTTTCTGAAATAACGGATAGGTCATGATAATAGTCGCTAGCAAAGCGTTCTGACATGTCGGATAGGTCTTGTTCAGACAGTGTTCGTGTGGGTGTGGCGCACGAAAAAAGAAAAAAAGAAGAAATAAGAATTGAAAAAGTAATTCGCATGCTTGCCAACCGAATGATGATACACAATGAATGATTGTTCATCCATTGTGTAACAATTGCAAGTGTACAAACTATTTTTTTAAAATACTGGTGAAGCAACCTAAAGCAGCGTCGTATATTTCATGATGTTTGAGATTGATTTGCCCAATAATTTGCAATCGAAGTAAGTTAACACAGGCTTCAAACGAAATGGAGGATAGAACTGGTACAGGCAGGTTACGAAAAACACCTTCTGCGAGTCCTTGTATGAATAATTCAGCGATTGGTGAAAACGCTTTTTCAACAAAGGCCTCTTCCTGCAATTGAATATCATTTGGTAGCATCTCAAATTGTGGTTTGCACTGTATTGTTTTAGGGTTTTCTAGTCCGAATTCCCATAGTTTTAACCAAAGGTGCATAAACCTGTCTTGAAGTGGCAATGTGTCATCGTAATTTGCAAACAGGTATTCAGAAAAACGTAACAAGTGATCATGGTGTAACTGCTGTACCAGATCGGTCTTATTTTTAAAATACAAATATATGGTGCCGGTAGCAAGATTACATTGGTCAGCGACTTGCTTCATGGATAGTTTAGAGTAACCACCTGCGGCAAGAATGCTTTCTGCGGATCTTAGAATTCGATTTCTTTTTTCTATCATCTATTTGACATCAACTGAACGACTGTTCATTATATTG
>CAZUON010000003.1:0-74070 GCA_964621345.1 uncultured Glaciecola sp.
CCCAACTTCTTCGTACAACTCTCTGTACATAGCTTGTTCGGCTGTTTCGCCTTGGTCAATTCCACCTTGCGGGAACTGCCATGAATGCTGGCCATATCGGCGGGCCCAGAATACCTGACCTTGTTTATTGCAGATTATGATGCCAACATTCGCGCGGAATCCCTCAGTATCAATCACTTAGATTACCTAGCGCGGTTATGCTTTAATATAACTTCATTCTTTCATAAACTGGTTGTTATTCAAAGCAAATGTTCTCAAATAGCAAATTATTGTGATAAATCAAACACCTCCAAATTCTATAGAAGCCTTGCTTGAACGCGCGAACGCAATCGCAGGTTTAAGCTTTGGCGAGTTGGCAATGCAGTTAAATGTAGCTGTGCCTGAGAATTTTAAACGCCATAAAGGCTGGACTGGGCAGTTGATTGAGCTTGCCTTAGGAGCAACTGCTGGTAGTAAGCCAATACAAGACTTTCCAGACCTTAGGGTAGAATTAAAAACCTTGCCGCTAAATCATAGTAATGCTCCTCTTGAAACCACCTATATATGTTATGCACCGCTTACTGAGGTGGCAGGCGTAAGATGGCACAGCAGCAACGTACGCAATAAACTGCAACAAGTATTGTGGATACCGGTGCAAGGAGAACGCGAAATCCCGGTTGCTGAGCGGCTCATTGGTAGTGGTTTTTTATGGCGGCCAACGCCAGAGCAAGATGCCATGTTGCAACAAGACTGGGAGGAATTAATGGATTTAATCGCACTGGGCAAAGTGGAGAGTATCACCGCCCGGATGGGACAATTTATGCAACTTCGGCCTAAAGCGGCAAATGGGCAAGCACTTACCGACGCCATTGGCAGCGAGGGTGGCTTGATTAAAACTCGACCAAGAGGCTTTTATTTACGCAAAGAATTCACGCAATTAATTTTGCAAAATGCGTTTTAGATAGACGGGGAGTAACAGGCAAGTCATTTGATTATGATCAAATGTTTTGCATACAAAAAATACTACTATAAAGAGGTCAGCAAATAATTTTGACCTAGGAGCAACAATATGGCCCTTTATATTACCGACGAATGCATTAATTGTGATTTATGCCCCGAAGAGTGCCCAAACGACGCAATTGAAATGGGCGCTGAAATATATGAGATTGATGCCAATAAATGCACACAATGCGTGGGCCATTACGATGAACCAAGTTGTGTATCAGTGTGCCCTGTGGAATGCATTTTACCTGACCCGAATCACAAAGAAAGTTTGGACCAACTCGCCGAAAAATTCGCAGCAATGCATGGCTAATAAGGCCAACATTAGCTATTTAGTGCCTTTAGCTAATACCTTTACATTTTCTGGCGTTTGCTCGTCGAACGACTCTATTTGGGCAGCAGATGGTGGTGACGTATCACTAACCCCCTCCTCATGCCTGCCATAGTCATTATTATCATTAACGCTTTGTCCGTGCTCGTTAATCATCTCACCATGAACATTCATTCGGTACTGCTCGCAGGTAATGGTGATGGCATAACTAAACACTGCACCCACCAACACAACAATCCAGCACAAATAGACCCACAAAAATAAAATAGGAACCACTGCAAGGGCACCATAAATAATTTGATAGGAAGGAAAGCTCGCAACATAAAACGCAAAGCCTTTTTTGGACAACTCGAACAATACCGCGGCAAGAACTGCGCCCCATATGGCATAACGCGCTCGAACATGACGATTGGGCACTACCATGTACAAAATCATAAATGCACCTACCGATGCAAATGTAGGCACCATTGTTAAAAACATCGTACCAAAGCCAGGCGTGTAATCATCGGCGAAAGCAGCAATCGTAGCTAAGTAGGAGCTTACTGCAATACTGGATCCTATTAGCAAAGGCCCTAACGTGATCACCATCCAATAAATCGCAAAGGTGTAAATGACAGGTCTGCTCTTTTGTGTCTTCCAAAGGTGATTTAAGGTTTTATCGATGTTTGATATAAGCAACAATGCGACCACAACGAGAGTGGCGATACTCACTGCCCCCATTTCTGAAGCATTACTCACAAATTCGCCAATATGACTTTGTACAACGTCACCAGAGGCGGGTACAAAGTTACTAAAGATGAAATTTTCGAATACACCGCGCATTTCGCTGAATGCGGGGAAGGCAGACATGATCATAAAAAAGACCATTATGACCGGAACCAATGATAGCAAGCTTACGTAGGCCATGTGCCCAGCAGACACAGTTATGCGCTCTGAGCGCAGATGGCTTATGAATGATTTTAAAATATCCAATACCAGCGGTTTACGCGATTGGTAATATTCTTTGCTGCTCAACAGTAAATTCACTATGACCTTATTCCTTTATGTCAGCCCTTTTTTATAAGGCGCTCTTGCAAGGCATAGTCTACTCAAAATTAGGGCAAAGTGCCAAAAGCGAGCAAAGCAGGCTTATTTTTGTCGACGCAGACCCAGCATATGGCAAATCGCGAAACTTAACTCACTGCGATTTAGCGTATAAAAATGGAAGTGTTTTACACCCTCTTTTGCCAGCACCTTCACCATATCCATAGCGATATTCGCACCGAGTAAGTTACGGGTGGCTTGGTCGTCTTTTTCAAGACCGTCGTACATTTTATGCAGCCAAGCTGGGACATGCACATTGGTAAATCCGGCAAACCTTTGCAGGGTTTGATAGTTAGTTACCGGCAAAATACCCGGTACAATATCAAGGTCGATGCCGGCCGCTGCAGCGCGGTCTCTAAAGCGTAAGAATACTGACGTATCGAAAAAGAACTGAGTAATTGCTTCGCTTGCTCCCGCTTCGGCCTTGCGCTTTAAGTTAAGTAAGTCAAATTGATCATTGCGTGCTTCCGGATGCTTTTCAGGGTAGGCGGCAACCGAAATATCAAAATCTGCTACATTTTTTAACAGAGAAACTAAATCGCTGGCATACATATCGGTCTTTTTGACACCCTCTGGAAGGTCTCCTCGCAGTGCGACAATTCTGCGAATACCGGAATCCCAGTAATCTTGCGCGATTTGTTTGAGTTCATCAGGACTCGCATCCACACAGGTTAAATGCGGTGCGGTAGGCACACCCGTCTCACTATGAATTTTTTTAACTACCGCATGGGTGCGGTCCCGTTCTCCACTGTTTGCCCCGTATGTCACCGACATATAGCTTGGGTTTAAGGGGGCAAGTCGTTCTACCGACTTCCACAAGGTATTTTCCATTTCTGGCGTCTTAGGAGGAAAGAACTCAAAAGATACATCTATATCTTTTAGTTCAGAAAGTGA
Source organism: uncultured Glaciecola sp. (assembly GCA_964621345.1). Lineage (GTDB taxonomy): Bacteria > Pseudomonadota > Gammaproteobacteria > Enterobacterales > Alteromonadaceae > Glaciecola. Next base: position 3,290 of record CAZUON010000003.1, read on the forward strand.
TTGGTTGAGGGCGTCGATGCCCTGTGCGTATGATACCATGAACATGCCTTATGGACGTTTAGACGTCTAAATTACGCAAATATGGTTTAGACGTCAAGCAGTTTACACGTCTAGATTGACCTTTTTATTATTCCAGTTAGAATTTTAATATAACTACATATTAAAAACGGCAATCAAAATGGCGCAATGGAACGGCAAATACATACATCCTTATGCAGAGCATGGGAAGAAGTCCGAGCAAGTTAAAAAAGTCACGGTATCAATTCCGATCAACGTCCTAAAAGTACTGACCGATGAGCGCACACGTCGCCAAGTGAATAACTTACGTCACGCGACCAATTCAGAATTATTATGTGAGGCTTTTTTGCATGCCTTTACCGGACAACCCTTGCCAAATGACCTAGATTTGAAAAAAGATAACCCCAACCGTATCCCAGCTGAGGCACGTCAAATTATGCAAGATATGGGATTATCAGCTTCGGATGATGACTAAAGCTTAAGACGCAAATGGCTGGGGCACTAGTCATTTGAACTAGCTTTTGATGCTCGCAATAAAGTCATCAGACTGCTTAATCGCTTCATTCATTTCTTTAATCAACGAATCAACATCAGTTTTTATGGTGCTAAACTCGCCTTGCAGTGAGCTTATCGCATTGGCATTCAAATTGTGTTTTAAGTAAAGCACATTATCTTGCAAAGAAGCGAGGACGGGGTCCATACTCGATTCCACTCTGCGCATTGAACGTAACAGCGCATCGTAATTACGGCGCGTACTTTTTAATTTTGAAGCACTATCACGACGCAAATTAGCGTTGCTAATTGCCGCTAACTCTTCTTCCCACTCACGAAACAGAGAATCGGCAACAGCTTCAACCTTGTTAATTCTGTCAGATACCTCTGCAGCACTTTCTGCACTGTCTTCATATTTATCTTTGAGCTCTTCATAAACATCTTGCAACTCACCGCCGTCGAAATTAATTAACGCACTGAACTCCTCAAGGGCATCGGCGAATTCTTCCTGCGCTTCTTTTTGTGAATCTTGAGCATCTTCTACTCTGTCGACCAATATTTCACGTTTCTCGACACCAATTTTATCCCACATACTAAAATAGGCATCGTCAATCGCTGATTGGCAACCTGCAAGTAGCAAAGACAAACCGATTGTTAAAATTAATTTTTGAACCATTGTGCTTCCTTTACCTGTATGTTAATTGTATGTAAGTGGTTTAATGTCAGCCGTACATATTGATCGCAATAGAGCATTGGCGAGACAAGCAATCTGAATAATGCTCGAAGCAATGAGTCTGACCATACTTACATGGCACCGATGAAATAATGTGCTAAATCATACTACATTAAAACAAAAAGAATAAGCGCAGCAGAGGAAACCTTGCCAATACAATCATTTAAGTTAGCTGTAAGCGACGCACACGTGCTGCACATAGAAACGGCAGGGAATCCCAATGGCATCCCAGTGCTATATCTGCATGGCGGCCCTGGGGCGGGTATCAATGGTAATTATCAATGGCCATTCGATTTAGCCGATTATCGCATTATCGCCTTTGACCAGCGCGGTTGCGGCCACTCTCAGCCCTTTGGCTCACTCGAAAACAACTCCACCCAACATTTAATACAAGATATTGAAGCCTTACGAAAACACTTGGGTATTGATGCGTGGCACCTTTTTGGTGGCTCGTGGGGCTCTACTCTTGCTCTTTGCTATGCAATTGAGCATCCAGAGGCGGTATTAAGCATGACACTACGAGGCGTCTTTTTGGCTCGTCAGCAAGACTTCGACTGGTTCTTAAAACCCAGCGGAGGCGCAGCGCAAGTATTTCCAGATGCTTACGCAAACTTTATCAAACAAGTTCCCACTCGCCATAATAATTCAGCAGCGATTGCAGATGCATTTTATGAGCGCTTTAGTAGCCAAGACGATGAAATTTCAAAAAGCGCACTAAGTGCCTGGTTTAATTGGGAAGGCTCAATATCAAAGTTAATACCAGATAAACATCTCTCTAGTGATGTAGCCTCCAACCAACAAGTCAAAAGCCTTGCACTGCTTGAGTGTCACTACCTTAAACATGCCTGCTTTATTGACGAAGATTATATTTTAAGTAAAGCAAATCATTTACGTCATATACCTACCCATATTGTTCATGGACGCTACGACATGGTGTGCCAAGTATCAGCGGCTTATGATTTACACCTAGCGCTACCGCAGTCACACTTAAACATTATCGATAATGCGGGTCATAGTGCATCTGAGCCTGGCATTAAAAGGGCGCTAATTGAAATTATGCGCAATATTGCACAGCAAACATTGGCAACTGCATGATTGCAGTTATTCAGCGTGTTACAAATGCGGCCGTTGAGGTAAATGGCAACACCGTTGGTTCAATAGACAAAGGCATATTATTACTGTTGGGTGTAGAGAAAACCGATTCGCAAACAGAAATCGAAAAGCTCGCACGAAAAGTGTTCAATTACCGAATATTTAATGACGAACAAGGTAAAATGAATAAAAGCCTATTAGATATTGGCGGAGAACTGTTGGTAGTCTCGCAATTTACTTTGGTGGCCCAAACTGATAAAGGCAATCGACCAGGCTTTTCACTTGGCGCAAGCCCAGAGCATGGTAAGAAAATTTACGAAAACTTCATCTCTCATGTTACTGAGCATTACCGAGCATGTGAGAGCGGAGAATTTGGCGCCGACATGCAAGTATCGCTGCTAAACGACGGCCCTGTCACCTTTCAATTCAATATCTAGCGGGCATATAGTTCAAGCCATTGTGTATCTGTTGTTTTTGGCGCTACAATGGTCTATTGCTTTATATTTAACCGCCTGAGGAAAGCTCTTTTTGTTTACCGTTAATAAACCTACTACAGATAAAGACATGGCCGACTATTATGCCTTTCGATGGTTATGGTTACGTGAGCCTTGGGGTTATCCTAAAGGCTCTGAAAAAGACGAATATGAGGGAGTAAGCGAGCATCGCGTAGTCAAAAATACGCAAGGCGAGATAGTCGCTTGCGGCCGCGTACATCTTAATACAACAGAAGAAGCACAAATTCGCCATATCGCAGTGAACAAGGAATACCGCCGTTTAGGGGTGGGGCAAATCGTATTGTCAGCGCTTGAGCAAGTTGCCAGAGACATTGGCGCAGAGCGCGCTGTAACTAATTCACGTGAATCGTCCATTGATTTTTTCCAAAGCTGTGGTTTTGAAATAATAGATGACGCGCCCAATGAGCTTGGCAAACTTAAGCGCAAACAAATGCGCAAACACTTATTCGAAGAACAAAAAGTACTAATGCATCCAAAGTGGTGTCGTGCCCTAGAACGAACGTGGCATGAAGAAATTCCTATTTCGGAGCACATGGGTATTAAGCTAATTCAATACGATGAACAAAGCATTGAGGTGGGCGCATCCCTTAACAAGAATATTAATCTACATAGCAGTATGTTTGCAGGTAGCATTTATTCATTAGCGACATTGAGTGCTTGGGGAATGATTTTTTTGGAGTTAAAACAGCAGGCTCTTGAAGGTGAAATAGTATTAGGCGAAGGCAGCATAAAATACACAAAACCCTTAAAAAAACGTCCAAGAGCTATCTGCAATATCGACTCACTACAAAACAACTTCGACTTACTGAAACAAGGTAGGAAATGTCCGCTTTCTATAAGCGTTGATATTTTAGATGACGACATAAAAGTCGCTGAGTTTTCTGGACGCTTCTGGGTATTACCTATTAACGCGTAATATTGCCGGTGTTGGAGCCCATTTATAATTTAATGTTGTGAAGTAGCAAATAAAAAACCCGCTGATGCGGGTTTTTTGTTAATTATTACTGAAACACCTTAAGAAGAATGTTAAACCATAGCCGCTTGAAGCTTCTTCATTGCGTTCTTTTCAATTTGCCGTACACGTTCAGCAGATACTTCATATTCATCGGCTAAGTCTTGCAAGGTCATTTTATCGTCTGCCAACCAACGCGTTTCGATAATATGCTGGCTACGCTCATCGAGGGTTTTGATTGCTGCATACAAGCGTTTGCTTGCTGCACTGTCCATATCGTTGTTGATAACCGTATTTTCGACATCTACAGACTTATCTTCTAAGTATTGAGCAGGACTAAAGCTAGCAGAATCATCATCATCGTTACCCAAATCAAATGCTTGGTCTTGACTACTCATGCGCGCTTCCATCTGCAACACCTCTTTGGTGCTAACACCTAGCTCATCAGCCACCTTTTGCACTTCTGCGTGGGTAAACCAACCTAGACGCTTTTTCGCTTTTCGCAAATTAAAGAACAACTTACGCTGTGCTTTGGTGGTAGCGACTTTAACGATACGCCAATTCTTCAATACAAACTCATGTATTTCGGCTTTTATCCAATGTACTGCAAATGATACCAAGCGCACACCTACGTGCGGATCAAAGCGCTTAACCGCTTTCATAAGGCCAATGTTGCCTTCTTGAATAAGGTCGGCCTGTGGTAATCCGTAACCAGAATAAGATTTTGCAATATGCACAACAAAACGTAAGTGTGACATTACTAGCTTGCGCGCTGCCTCTAAATCACCTTCTTCAAACAAACGCAGGCCCAAAGATTTTTCTTCTTCGGCCGATAGCATATTAATGCTTGAAACAGCTTGTACATAGCTCTCAATACTTCCGCTATGGGGAACTGCTAACGCGAGTGATTGTATTTTATCTTTCATCGTTACCTCATTCATTTACGTCAGTACTATGACTGTTTAAATGACCGATAGTTCTTAGAGTTTATTTCACAATAAGTATATATAGAAAAAAACACCGGAATTAGTTTCAAAATAAGTCAAAGTAATATAGTGGCTGATTTTAAAAACTCAAGTGTTTGTTTGTATCTTTTATTACTTTTACGCATAAAAATTTACGTTAATTGAAAGGCCTTACCCTGTTTGGTCAAGCGAATAATTGAAAGGCATTATTAAAACTATCTTTGCCATCAATAACATACGATAAAAAAGGAAAAATATGTTTGCTCATGTAGCCCGTCAAGCAATTTACGATACTGAAAAACGAGTGTTTGCATATGAATTACTTTTTCGCGATGGTATCAGTAATTGCTACCCTGACATGTGCCCAGATCAAGCCACTAGTTCAATGATTGCAGCGAGTCACCTCTCGGTCGGCGTTGAGAATATCAGTTTTAATAAAGCATCCTTTATCAATTTTCATCAAGACACGATTTTACATCGTTTCCCCTCTACATTAGATCCTATGAACGTAGTGATTGAGATTGTTGAAAGCGTTGAACTAAGTCAAGAATTTATCCAGGCTTGTGAACAAATAAGTAACATGGGCTACAAGCTCGCGCTAGACGATTACGACTTCTCTGATACCTGGAATGCCTTAATGCCATTTGTACGCTACATTAAGATTGAATCAGAGTTATTAGACTTAAATAATCCAGAAATCGTTGCCAAAATAAAACAATTACAGCAACAAAATAAAATTCTCATTGCCGAAAAAATCGAGACCCATGAGGAGTTTGAACGTTTTAAAGTTGCTGGTTTTGATTACTTTCAAGGCTATTTCCTATCGAAGCCTGAACTGGTCAAACATAAAAACATTGAGGTATCTGCCAGTTCCGTCGTTGAACTGGTTGCGATTAGCTCTGCGCCCGAATTTGATTTCGATAAAATGAAAGAAGTGTGCGAGAAGGATGTTGGCCTCACATACAAGCTTATGCGCTTTATCAATAATCCCATGGTAAACAAACGCAACCGAATTGACTCTTTACACCACGCACTGCGGTTTTTAGGGGCTATTGAATTGAAGAAGTTTGTGGCTTTACTTGCGATTGCTAACTTAAAAGGCAATAAGCCTGATGATCTTATTCTTGCAAGCCTTGTTCGAGCACACTTTTGCAAGCTACTCGGGCATGCAATGAAGCTGACCGACAACCCACCGAGTAGTTATATTTTGGGATTGTTTTCGCATATGGACGCGCTTCTTGACATGCCGATGCTCGAAATAATGCGCTCTCTACCTTTTTCTGATGATGTGAAACTCGCTTTATGTGAGCCCCATACTGAATCGAAACTTGCTCTGCAGCTACGAATTTGTATCGCTTTTGAACGCGCTGATTGGGCCCTTATATATGAATTAAGCGAGCATGCTGGGCTAAAAGAGTCGGAGGTATTTGAAATATACTACAGCGCAGTAAAATGGGCAGACGATATGAAGGCGATTATATTGGATAATAAAAAGTCGTGATTATATTTGCTCGTGAACCTATTTTTGACCCTAAGCAACAGCTTTTCGCCTATCAATTAGTATTTAGAGATGGTGAAGAAGGACGCCTCCCTCAAAAGATAGTTGATAACACTAGTTCAGAAAATACAGGCTTGAGCTTGGATGATTTGTTCAGTGGCTCCACGGTAGTTGTGAGTGTGAAACCACAAGGCTTACTCAATGGCTTACAAGAGCGCTTAAGCTCACAAAGCACTATCATAGAAATTGATAACTCGGACAGTATCAATGACTCGGGTAACAGCGCTGGGGATGATGAGCGAATATATGAGGCTATTGTCGCTTTAAAACAAGTAGGCTTTAGATTTGTAATTGAACATAGCAAGCATGCTCAGCAAAATATTCTTGCATTAGCCGATTTTATCAAAGTAGATACGCAGTGCTATAGCATTGAAGACATCAACACGCTAGCGCTCGCCACATCGCATACTCACGCAAAATTAGTCGCCACGAATGTACACACTCTCGAAGAATACAAAAGATGCATAAACGCTAAGTTTGACTATTTTCAAGGTTTTTTCTTTTTACATCGTCAAAACTTAGATAATGCCAGTAAAAAGCGCAAACAAAACCCTCTAGCGGTTAACAAACTCACCGTTATGCGCCTATTAGCGCAAACAAGTAACACTGATATTAACCTCGACGACATTCGCACAAGTTTTGAGCATGATGCAACATTGTCTTACTTGTTAATGCGTTTTATTAACAACCCAATGGTTAATAAATCTCATGAAATAAAATCCATTAAGCATGCGCTGAATTACCTTGGCGAAATGATGCTTAGACAATTTGTAGCCATCGTCTCTATTGCACAATTAAACCAAGACAATATGCAAGAGTTGCTTGAGGTCTCATTGGTAAGGGCAAAATACTGTGAACTGCTAAACAATGAGTTAGCTGAAAAACAAGATGCTATGTCTGCATTTATGACAGGTTTGTTTTCGTTAATCGATGTGATCTTAGACCGAGATATGACAGCACTTCTCAAACAAGTACCGATATCCACAGAAATCAGCGAAGCATTACTTCAACAAGCAGGAAGCTACTATCCCCTCATTGCCAGCGTAAAAGCCTTAGAATCAAGTTCTTGGCTTACATTTAAGCGGTATGCTCGCGAGTTAGCGATAACTGAAGAGGCTATGCATGCGTGTTACCTTCAGGCTGTGAAATGGAACAATGATTTACTCAAGGGGCAGTCTGATATGTTTCCAAGGGCAAAGCCTTAACTTATTTCGGTTCGATTTCTTTAACATGACGATTTACCGAAATTAATGACCCGGTTAAACCAAGAGAAACCGAAAGCAACAGCATAATAGTCAAAGCCTGAAGATCTAAACCTGTAATATCGAGCTGTACCTGATAGAGCTCCATGAATGACTCTAAACTCCAACCAATCCACCACAAAATGATAGACACGGTTATCCAAGCCATTATGCCACCTAACAAGCCAAACCAAAATCCGGTGTATAAAAACGGGCGCTGAATAAAGGCATCGGTCGCGCCGACTAGCTTCATCACCAAAATTTCATCTCGGCGATTCAAAATATTTAAACGTATGGTATTGCCAATAATCAACACAACTGCAAAAAATAAAAGTAAGGCGAGTAAAATCGCTAACTCTTTTGCAATATCTAGCAGCGCATATAAACGTTCTAACCACTCAATATCTAACTTTCCAATTTCAACTTCGCGTTCTTGACGTAATTTATCGAGTAACATTTGTGCGGCAAGCGGCGTAGCGTGTTTACTTGTGGGGACAACGAGCACCACCGCTGGTAATGGGTTTTGATTTAAGTATTTTATCGCATCGCCTAAACCAGATACTAACTGAAACTCATCTAATGCATCATCTGGCGAGACATACGACACACTGGCAATTTCATCCCATACCGATAACCGCGTGACGAGCTGTTTAGCATTAGCCTCACTTACATTATCACTCAAAAACAAGGATATTTCGCTGGCTTGTTGCCATTGCTCAGAAATTTGCTCTGTATTTTTTACCATGATGTACAAGGTACTAGGCAAGGTTAAACTGAAGCCCAAAACCCCAATAGTCATCAGCGATGCAAAAGGCGTTCGGTATAGCTCCCCTAGGCTATTCACCGCTTGGCGAATATGGTCGGTGAAAAACATGATCATGCGCTGGAACATACCAACTTTTTTGCCCGATATCGCTTGTTGACGGCCTTTAAACAAAATACTCATCTAAGCGCGTCCTCTTCGTTTTGGTCGAGGCCGTCGGTGATCATTTTGCCGTTTTTAAGAGTTAAAGTTCGATACTTCATACGGGCAATTAAGCCTAGATCATGAGTCGCAATAAATACCGAAACACCGGCTTGATTGAAATCTTCGAACAGGCGAATAATTTCCATCGATAATTTGGGATCTAAGTTTCCTGTAGGCTCATCCGCAAGCAGTAACGGCGGACGATTGACCACGGCGCGAGCGATACCTACGCGCTGTTGCTCCCCTCCCGATAGAGTGATGGGTAAATTACGTGCTTTGTCTTTAAGCCCTACCATTTCAAGAGCGGCATCTACACGTTTCGCAATCGCTTTACGAGTATGCCCTTCAATCACTAACGGAAGGGAAACATTATCGAATACTGACTTTCCCATTAACAATTGGTGGCTTTGAAATATCATGCCGATATCACGGCGAATATAGGCAATTTGTTTACGCGTAATATTGGAAAGGTTATGGCCATTAATAAGCACATTGCCGACCGTAGGACGCTCCATAATACTGATCAATTTAAGTAAAGTACTTTTACCTGCACCAGAATGCCCAGTCAAAAAAGCCATTTCACCTGGCTCAAGGTGAAAGCTGACTTTTGACAGCGCAGTTTGCCCGCCAGGGTAGGTTTTACTTACTTGTTCAAACTTAATCATGAGTACTTCTCAGCGCATGTATGCGTGTAGTTAATATCTTATTTTTATTATAATAACCGCTCGTTTGTCACTTTTTATTCATCAACTGTTTTTATCAACTAATTTTTCGTCGACTTAATGCGTTTCATCAAAGAGCGCATCAACAAACGCACCAGATTCAAAGGGGCGCAAATCGTCTATCCCTTCACCAATACCAATGTAGCGCACTGGGATCTTAAATTCATCTGCAAGGGCAAAAATAACGCCGCCTTTTGCTGTACCGTCCAGTTTGGTCAGGTTAATACCGGTTATCCCCACCGCATCGTTAAATATTTTAGTTTGACTAACTGCGTTTTGCCCGGTGCTTGCATCTAAGGTCAACATTATTTCGTGGGGCGCGTCAGGCACTTGCTTTTTCATTACCCGTACGACTTTTTTCAGCTCTTCTATCAAATTATCTTTGTTTTGAAGGCGACCAGCCGTATCAGCAATTAATACATCGGCACCTCTTGCTTTTGCTGATGCTAAGGCATCAAATATCACAGATGCACTATCAGACCCGGTAGGTTGAGCGATGACTTGAATATCATTACGCTCTCCCCAAACTTGAAGCTGTTCAACAGCGGCCGCTCTAAAGGTATCCCCCGCAGCGAGCATCACTTTTTTGCCTTGGGCCTGGAATTGCTTGGCTAATTTCCCGATAGTCGTAGTTTTACCCACACCATTTACCCCAACCATGAGGATAACAAAGGGATTCGCCTTACCTTGCTCATCGTTTTGGGCATTCAACTCAAACGGCACGCTTACAGGTGCTAAAATATCTCGCATCTGTTGTTTTAATAGCTGCGCTAGTGCATCACCATCTTTTAGTTGAGAGAGTTTTGCGCTTTCGGTCAGTTTATCAATAATGTTTGATGTCGTTTTCATGCCCACATCAGCCACTAAAAGCTGTGTTTCAAGCTCTTCGTATAAATCATCATCAATCGACTTTCCTTTGAGCAAGGCCACAAAGCCACTACCGATGTTTTCTTTGGTGCGCGATAAACTGGATTTGAGTTTTGCAAAGAAGCCGGCTTTTTCAGGTGCGCGTTTAGCCTCTGAGGTCTTTGCTGGCGCTTGTGCTGACACGTCTTCATCGTTAGCTTCTGGAGCTTTTTCAGCGCTATTGGGCTCCTGCTGCAGGTTCTCGTCTTCAGTGCCCTCGTTTACAGTATCTGCATTTTCCGTATCTGCGTTTTCAGTGTCTACTTGTTTAACTAGTATCCTGTCTGAAACTTCACTGCGGCCGGCTAGCTCTGAATCTTTTGCCTGGGCTGTATTGTCGCTGAGCGCGTCAACTGCGCTATCGCTTTGCGATTCAATGCCTTCATTTAGAGTAGGCTCGTCATCATTTTGTACTGCTTTTTCTAGAGTATCTTCTTGTACAGGATCCTGATGCTCAGCTATCTGCTGGGACTCATCTTGATCTGATATCTGCTGAGAGCCTTGCTCTGAGCTTTGCTCCGACGTTTTTTGTTTATTTTTGCTAAACCACTTAAACAAGTCCTTTCCCTCTTAGATTCACAGACGTTTTCAAGTACACTAATGCCTATAATGATAGCACCATGGTGATACATGACGCCAACCCCAAAAGCCAATAGCCCTAAATCAAGTTGGAAACGCCCAGCAGCAAAGGGTAAAAAGGAAAAACGCCCAGTTCACGCAGGTCGAACAAAACCAGGAAATATTCGTATTATTTCAGGGCAACATCGCGGCAGAAAACTGCCCGTATTAATTGCTGAAGGCTTACGCCCCACCAGCGACCGAGTCAAAGAAACACTATTCAATTGGTTAATGCAAGATATTGCAGGCGCCAAGGTGCTCGATATGTTTGCAGGCTCAGGTAGTTTAGGTTTTGAAGCATTATCGCGCGGAGCTGAGCATGTCACCATGATAGAAAATAATCGTGATAATGCAGCACAACTAAGTGCAAACGCCGCCTTATTGCGAGCGGAGCAAAGTTGTAATGTGATAAACGCAGATGCATTTGGCGCATTAAACGCACAAAGTGGCGCATTTGATATCGTATTAATTGACCCACCGTTTAATCAAGGTTTCGTGACCAAAGCACTCGACACTTTATTAAAGCTTGAGCTTTTGCGTCCAGATGCACTGGTGTACATCGAAATGGAGACAGAAAATAATATAGAAAAAGAAAGCGAAGCACTTAACAACAACAAATTACTAAGCAAAATAAAAGAGCAGTCTACTCAACAAGTCAGCTATCGGCTCTACCGTTATAAGGCCAGCGACAACAGCAACGCTGATTAATACTCGATTCCTAAGTTGCTCACACCTTGCTCTACAATTTCCTTTCGCAAGGCTTTTATGTCGTCAGACTTAAGCTTTTTCTCAGAGCATTCAGCTAATAACCACTGCAGCGATTCAATTTCAAAGCTCATTAAAGGGTGGGCTCGTAAGTCTGCTCCTGTGAGTTCCACTTCTTCGCTAATCGTAATATGACGCTCTACACTGCCCTGACTTAACTTCGCAATCATCACAGCCGCGTGTGGTTCGTCATTTGAGATAAGCTGTAAATAAGCACTACAAGCCATACAAAAATCTAAGGCTGCATACACACCTAAAGTGTCAAATTCATCAACATTCGGTGTAATTTCTTCGAGCTTTTCACCCTGCGCCTCAGTGTTTAACTTCATCGCTTTGTTGGTCGTGACTTCCCAAAATAAATTAACTAGATTGGTGGCGCTTTGCTGATGCTCAGTCTCACTAACTTCACAAAATAACAAATAGTTAGGCAGCATACGCTGAATAAGAGCACAACTGAGCACGAGGGCTCTGGATTTATCTAAATTGCGTATATCGGCGAAGGTATTAAGTTTTGTCATAGTGCACTTTTTATTTGGGTTAACAGCTGTATTGTTATGTGTTCTGATGTATTCGGCTAATTAGCTTTAAAGCTGCATTAGATGTTTCACGTAGGAGCTTACACCATTGAGTAACATTTGTATGGCAATCATGATTAATATCATTCCCATTAGCCGCTCAATCGCTCGCAGACCTTTTTCACCCAACCATTTATGCACTTTGTTAGACATTAATAAAATCAGCGCGCTAGCCGCCCATGCGGCAAATAAAGCTAGGCTCCATTGCGTCATTTGCTCTGGCTCTTGGTTCGCAAGTAAAATCAGAGCCGCCATAGTAGAGGGCCCTGCAATCATTGGTACAGCAAGAGGCACAATAAAAGGCTCTTCGCCCTGAGGTAAGTTCATCACCCCGCCGGGCTTAGGAAAAATCATACGCAATGCAATAATGAATAAAATAATCCCGCCGGCAATACTCACGGTCTCTTGCTCAATTTGTAAAAAGTTTAAAACGGCCTGACCACTGTGTAAAAACACTAGCAAAATAAATAGAGCAATGAGCAACTCTCTAAAAACCACCTTGGTTTTACGCTCGGGCTCTATGCCTTTTAGTACCGACATAAAAATCGGTAAATTACCCAAGGGGTCCATGATTAGAAATAACATGGTGGCGGCCGCTAAAATATCTATCATGATTTACCTTGTTAGCTTACTGGTTGATTATTTTACTAATTGTGTTTAATAAGTGACTTTTTGCTAATCTTTTGCCCAAACCTGTCGTTATATTGTAGACCAAAACACACTTTTACTTTGGAGTAAGATTGATGGCCCTTATGACGGTTAGCGAAGTAGCAGATTACTTGTCTGTTCAAGATGTTAGAGTACAACGACTAGAGCGCGAAAGCCTATTGATGTCAAAAGACAAAGACGGCGACGGTAACCCATTGTTTGACAAAACAGACGTTGAAAAATACAAAGAATTAGCAGAGAGACTGGGCGGACTGTAATAAGCACTGCCCATGCGCCCTGCTAATAAAAGTATCAATTAACAACTTTGTACAAGCGCTTTAAATCGTTACTTAAGTAGCAACGCGCTGATGCTTCTTATGCCAATACCAGTGCCACCACTTGGCATTACATCACTGCCGTCTCTGTTATATGCGGCAGCAAGGTCTACATGTAACCATCCTTTGCCATCTTCGCGAACAAAGCGAGATAAGAAGCCAGCTGCATTTGATGCGCCGCCTGCTCCACCACCCTTTTTCGGATTACTGTTTGCAGTATCTGCAAATGGAGAAGGACATTTACTGCGATGCAGTGGTGTTAATGGAAGTGCCCAGTGGGGCTCGTTTACCGTTTCGCTCAAACTTAAAAACTCATCTCTAAGTGCGCTATCCATACTAAACAGTGCATTATAATCGCGCCCTAGCGCCATAACAGCGGCTCCTGTTAATGTTGCTGCATCAAGAATAATACTCGCGCCTGATTCTGTTGCCGCCATTAAGCCATCGGCTAAAACCAAACGACCTTCAGCGTCGGTGTTAACGATTTCAACCGTTGTACCATTTTTATAGGTAATAATATCGCCAAGCTTATAAGCATGACCGCTTACGAGGTTTTCAGCGCAGCATAAAAAGAGTTTGATACGTTTTTTAACACCTTGCATAATCGCTAAGCCTAGCGCTGCAGTCACGGTTGCGGCGCCGCCCATATCGCATTTCATATCAAGCATTCCTTCGCTTGTTTTCATGCTATAACCACCACTGTCAAAGGTGATCCCCTTACCGACTAATGCAACATCGATATCGGCGTCTTTATTGCCTGTAGGATTATAGTCAATTTCTAACATGACTGGTGGACGTACGCTACCCCGCCCGACCTCATATATCCCATGCCAACCACTTTGTTGAAGTGCCTCACCGACTATCGTATTTACGCTGACATGGTCAGAGGCTAAACTGCTGATCCAATCCATTGCTTGAGCGGCCAACGACTCTGGACTTAATACTTCTGGGCTTTGATTCACAATATCTCGTGCAAAAGAAAAGGCTTGGTACATATTTTCAAGCTCTGCGCTGTCTTCGTTGTCGGCCCACTGCACTCTCGCATTTGATTTTGGACCGCCAAAGCTGCTTGCAAAAGCCCATTGTTGCTCTAAGCCCCACTGCCCCACTAAACTTATGTCGCAGTTGACCATGGAGAATAAACGCCGAGCACAAACCCTTAGGGTACGAAGACTGTCTTCTTCATTTTTAAGATGAATCGTCGCCCCTGCGCCTGAACCGTCCCACACAACCGGGAGGGAGGCTTGTATGTAGCTCGGTAAGGTATCTTGACTCAGTTTCAGTTCAAATGTGGACATCGTAGCTCCTAAAAAAGTCGTTAAAATTAATGCTAATATTAAACATTAGTGTGTTTTGGCAAGGATAATAACAAATGTATCGATTTACATCTTCGTTAATTCGAGGGCGGCTGGTCAAACGCTACAAACGCTTTTTAGCCGATGTCATACTCGACAGCGGCGAACAAATCACAGTTCATTGCCCAAACACTGGCGCAATGACAGGCTGCGACCTTGTTGACTCTGTTGTCTTTTTGAGTAAAAGCGATAACCCAAAACGAAAATACGCTTTTACTTGGGAATACTCTACCGACGCAAATGGTCACCGAATTGGCATCAATACCGCCAACGCAAACAGAGTAGTAAAAGACGCCCTTCTTAACAAACGTATTCCCGAGTTAAGCCATTATGCGACTGTATTGCCAGAACAAGCTTATGGCGATAGCCGTATCGATTTTATGTTAAGCGAGGACGGCGCACCCGATGCTTACCTCGAGGTAAAGTCGGTGACCTTAGCAAAAGAGCAAACTGCCATGTTTCCTGATACTGTGACATCAAGAGGACGAAAACACTGCGAGACATTAGCGGATATTGCTAAAGCGGGCCACCTTGCTTTTTTATTTTTTTGTATTCAGCGCGAAGGGCTTAATAACTTTCGTATTGCAGACGAAATTGACCCAAAATATGCACAAAGCATTGAATATGCAAAAGAAAATGGGGTAACTGTGCTTGCATATAGCTGTGAAATGCAATCAACAGGTATCGAAATTGGTGAAAAAGTGACACTTTAGTAGAAAAAAAGATTGCATTTCTCAAAAAAATGACCATATTACCGTCCTTAAATTTTTTCGGGTTTAGTCTCGAAGCCACATATTTTGTGTTTTCTTAATGACTAGCCTTGTGGACAATACATGTAGTTTAAAGAGTCGAGTGACTCACGTGCCAAAGCGGACGGCAACAGCGGTATACATGTTTTTGCGTAGGAGAATGGCTAATGCCAACAGACAAATCCAAAACAATCGGGCTACTTGCCTTAGCTGAATTGTCGCCATACCAAGAAAAACCTGGCGAAGAGTACATGAACGACGCCCAACTTGGGCACTTTAAAAAACTGTTGTTTGCATGGCGTGACCAGCTCAGACAAGAAGTCGACCGCACCGTACTGCACATGAAAGACGAAGCTGCCAACTTCCCAGATCCTGTTGACCGAGCGGCTCAAGAAGAAGAGTTTAGCTTAGAGTTGCGCACGCGTGATCGCGAACGTAAACTCATCAAAAAAATCGAAAAGACATTGAAGCGTATCGAAGAAGATGACTTTGGTTTTTGCGATTCTTGCGGCATCGAAATAGGTATTAAGCGTTTAGAAGCTCGCCCAACAGCCGACATGTGTATTGACTGCAAAACTATGGCTGAAATTAAAGAAAAGCAATTACAAGGCTAAGCGTAATTTGCTTTATTCATAATGCACGCTTTTATAAAATACAAAGCGTGCATCCTTGAACTGAAAACCATTGGCACATCAGACATCCTATGCTGCGTCAAACCTCTTCACAATCTGCTTCCAATAACAATCATCGCCCATATGTAGGTCGCTTTGCGCCTTCGCCATCCGGCCCGCTGCATTTTGGCTCCCTAGTGTGCGCCCTTGCCAGCTACTTACATGCAAAGCAAGCACGGGGGAAATGGCTAGTTAGAATCGAAGATATAGACGTTCAGCGCACCAGCAACGAGATGATTCGTGCTATTGCTGCCTCACTTAAGGCGCATGGTATGCAATGGGATTCTAACATTGAGCAAGATACATTTATGCTCCGTAGCGACAATAGCCAACTGGTTCGCGCTATCGATGAAGATATCAGAACGGACTATCCCGGCCTGAGCTTCCAAAGCCAGCGCTATGGCCTTTACGAAGCCAAATTAGCACAGTTACAAGCAAGCAACAGTATTTATGCCTGCAAGTGCAGCCGCAAAGAAATAGGCGCACGCGCGCCCTATTACGACCGCCACTGTCGTGGTTTAAACCTTCCCTTCAAAGAGTATGCGATACGTTGGAAAAATGATCTTGCCCGTGGAAGTTTTGATGATCTGCATGTAGGTACCCAATACGTCAACGAGCGCATGACAAAAGAAGACCCAGTGCTGAAACGAGCTGATGGCATGTATGCCTACCATTTAGCCGTCGTCGCAGACGATATTGAACAGGGGGTTACGCATATTGTGAGGGGCTCTGACTTAATCGACACTAGCCCTATACAAATCAGTTTATTTGAAGCCCTTGGGGCGCAAGCACCTGATTACTTTCATATTCCCGTAGCATCCCATGAGCCGGGACAAAAATTATCAAAACAAAACTTAGCGCCTGCCATCGATAATACAAAGGCTCTAGACAACCTAAAGAGTTCTTTGGCATTTTTAGGAATGCAGCAAAAAGATTATTCCCATATCACTCAAATAGATACTCTTTTGGAATGGGCAATCGCCCATTGGCATCCGCAATTGCTGTCATCACAAACAGAAATTCTGGTTTTACGCACAAATGGCGTATACTGCGTCAAAAAGTCAGCGCAAAGCAGTGAATAAAGGTAATATCCCATCCATGGTAAGTAGCACTAAAGACAAACCCTTGCGACTCGAAGCACAAGTGATTAAACGCAATGATCACCAAATGCGCTTAAGCGACTTGAGCCCTAACACGCAAAAAGTGCTACGTACGCTTACTGATAATAACTACCATGCCTATGCGGTAGGTGGGTGCGTGAGAGATAAACTGCTCGGTTTAGAGCCAAAAGATTTTGATGTAGTTACCGATGCGACGCCTGAGCAAATTAAGGCCTGTTTTCGAAATTGTCGCCTAATTGGCAGACGCTTTCGCCTTGCGCACATCACCTTTGGCCGAGAAATCATCGAAGTCGCAACCTTCAGAGGACATCACGTTGATGATGCAAAGGACTCACTAGCCAAACAAAATAAAGATGGGCAATTAGTTCGCGATAATATCTTTGGCAGCATTGAAGAAGACGCTGCACGTCGTGACTTTAGTTTTAATGCGATGTACTTTGATGCTAGCAACGAAAATATTTTAGACTTTGCCGACGGCATGCACGCCATTAAAACCCTCAACATAGAGATGATTGGCGACCCTATTACGCGCTTTAAAGAAGACCCTGTACGCATGCTACGTGCTGCGCGTTTTAGCGTAAAGCTTGGCATGACTATCGATGCAGAAATGCACAGCATTATTCGCAGTCATGCGCACTTACTGGCAAATATTCCGCCTGCTCGATTATTTGAGGAAGTTAGCAAGCTCTTACTCTCAGGCAGAGGGCTTAAAACCTTTGTACTGCTGCAAGAGCTAGGTATTTTCAGTATTTTGTTTCCTGCTATCGACGGCATGCTTCATGATACTCGAGGCAAAGAACAGCAACTTATTAGCAAGATGCTAAAAAATACTGATGAACGACTCGCCAACGATTTACGCATCACTCCGGCATTTTTATACGCGACAGTGCTATGGTACCCCATGGAGGAGCGTGCTCAGCAGCTAATATTTGACACCCAAATATCGCCCTTCGACGCCTCTAATATAGCGGCAGCGGAAGTCATACATCGTCAGGTTCAGCGTATTATGGTACCAAAGAGATTTACCATTCCGGTACGCGAAATATGGACCTTACAACATCGTCTACGACGCCGCTTCGGTAAAAAGCCTTTCCAGTTATTGACTCACCCCAGGTTTAGAGCAGCTTATGACTTTTTGTTAATTAGAGGTCAAGTAGAGGGCGGTGATTTATTAGAGCTTGCCCAGTGGTGGACAGAGTTTCAAGAGGTCAATAATGAACAGCGCTTGCAAATGGTTAAATCATTAGGGAACAATAATGGTGCGCCTCGTCGTAAAAAACGCAAGAAACCTCGCGCATGATGTCAGACAAAGCCTATATTGGGCTAGGCAGTAATTTAGCGGCCCCTGCACAACAGTTAAAAAGCGCATTGCAAGCTCTGCATCAACATGAGCAGATATCCTTACAAAGCTGCTCTCACTTGTATCAAAGTGCACCGATGGGACCGAAAGACCAACCCGATTATGTAAACGCGGTATGTTGTTTAACCACCTCTCTTGCGCCCTTAGCTTTATTGGATGTATTACAAGGCATAGAGCAAGATCATGGGCGCGAGCGCAAGGGCGAAAAGTGGGGGCCCCGTACACTTGATTTAGATATGTTAACGTTTAATGATCTACGCTTGAATTCTGAACGTTTAACGCTTCCTCACTACGGCATGGCGCACCGTGAGTTTGTGTTAGTGCCTTTGTTTGAAATTGCGCCAGACTTAGTGATGCAAGATGGCAAAAGTTTAGCGTCTTGGGTCAGTAAATGCAGTCTGAATGGTCTTAAACGCATACCAGATAAAATCGACTTTTCAAGCATTGCGGCTTAGTATGCCGGCGTAATTTAACTTCTAAAATATCAATCGTAGTATCGTTCCGGAAAAGGGCTGAACATGAAAAAAGTAACCGTTTCGAGCTTGTTAAAAATGAAGGCCGAAAAGCAAAAAATTGCAGCGCTTACCGCATATGATGCGAGTTTTGCAAAGTTGTTCGATGAACAAAACATTGATGTATTACTAATCGGGGACTCCTTAGGCATGGTTCTAAAGGGTGAAGAAAGTACACTCGGCGTAAGTATTGATGAGCTCGCCTACCACACCCAATGTGTGCGTAACGGCGCGTCGCGCGCATTTGTTATCGCTGATATGCCCTTTATGAGCTACGCGTCTGCCCAACAAGCCTTTGAGAATGCGGCAACGCTAATGCGAGCCGGTGCGAGCATGGTCAAAGTAGAGGGCGGTGAATGGTTGCTCGATACTATAAGCGGACTGGTAGAGCGTTCTGTACCGGTATGCGGACACTTAGGCCTAACGCCGCAATCGGTCAATGTATTGGGCGGCTTTAAAGTGCAGGGGCGCAGTGACGAACAAGCAGAAGCTTTATTGGCATCAGCCCTCGCATTGGAAAATGCCGGCGTACAACTATTGGTTCTAGAATGTGTTCCCTCGGCCCTCGCTAAGCGCATTTCAGAGCAGCTTAGTATTCCTGTGATTGGTATTGGTGCCGGCGTTGACACCGACGGTCAAATTTTGGTGATGCACGATATGTTAGGCATTAGCGCCAATTACATGCCCAAATTTAGTAAGAATTATCTGGAGCAAACTGGGGATATAGCAAGTGCGGTTACCTGCTACATCAAAGATGTTAAAGAAGCTGCCTTCCCGAGCAGTGAACATTCGTTTAACTAATAAAAACTGGTTTATTATTTATGCAAGTCATTAGCAGTATTACTGATTTACGTGAAGTACGCCGTACTTGGCAATCGGCCAAAGAAGTCATTGCCTTTGTACCAACTATGGGTAATTTACATCAAGGGCATTTGCAACTAGTAAAAGAAGCGAAAAAATCAGCGACTAAAGTCGTGGTATCTATCTTTGTTAACCCTCTACAATTTGGTCCTGACGAAGATTTAGACGCCTATCCACGCACCCTTGAACAAGACAAAAAGGCACTACAAGACTTAGACGTAGACCTTTTATTTATGCCCACCGCAAACGATATATACTCCAGAGGCCTAGAGCAACAAACCTTTGTTGAGGTCCCTGGTTTTTCTTATATGATTTGCGGTGCCAGCCGCCCGGGTCATTTTCGAGGCGTGGCAACGATTGTGTGTAAGTTATTTAATATGGTGCAGCCGAATCAAGCGTATTTTGGTGAAAAGGATTTTCAGCAGTTACAAGTCATCAAGGCCATGGTGACTGATTTGTCGATGAACCTGAGTATTCATGGCGTGGCCACTATGCGTGAACCCGATGGTCTGGCAATGAGTTCTCGCAACCATTACTTAAATGAAGCTCAGCGCGCCATTGCACCTAATCTCTATGCAATCATATCGGATATGGCTTCCCAAATTAAAGCAGGGCGTCGAGATTTTTCAGTAATGATCAGCGAGGCAAAGACAGCCATTAATGAGGCTGGTCTTAAAACTGACTATATTGAAGTGCGCTCAAGTAATAGCTTGTTGCAAGTGGGTCATGAAGATAAAGAGTTGGTGATTTTAGCCGCCGCCTTTTTAGGTAAGACGCGCTTGATTGATAATATTCAAGTAGCGATTTAGACGCGCCATCATGAAGGCGCATCGCATTGAGTCCGATGCCATGGGCTTTTATAAAAGCCCATACTAATCCATTCACCTGTTCTGTAAAAGCTGCGCTGCTTGCTTGGCGAAATAAGTTAAAATGCCGTCGGCACCGGCTCGTTTAAATCCAAGCAGAGACTCTAAAATAACCGAGTTGCGGTCGAGATAGCCCTTTTCAAAAGCCGCCTCATGCATGGCGTATTCACCACTTACCTGATACGCAAATGTAGGCACTTTTAGCTCTGATTTACAGCGCTGTACAATGTCTAAATAAGGCATACCCGGTTTTACCATAACCATGTCGGCACCCTCTTCTAAATCGAGGGTAATTTCGTGAATAGCTTCATCGGTATTAGCGGGATCCATTTGGTAGGTCTTTTTGTCGCCACCTTTAATATTAGCCGCAGAACCGACCGCATCTCTAAATGGACCGTAGTAATTGGATGCATATTTAGCCGCATAAGCCATGATACAAGTATCTTCCCAACCTTCGTTCTCGAGCGCAAAGCGAATCGCTCCTATACGTCCATCCATCATATCGGAGGGTGCTACTATGTCTGCACCCGCCTCTGCATGCGATAAGGCTTGGCGCACTAGCACTTCAGTCGTTTGGTCGTTGATAACATAGCCTTGCTCATTAATAATTCCGTCTTGGCCATGAATAGTGAAAGGGTCAAGCGCAACGTCAGTAATGACCACAATAGCGTCACCAAATTTATCCTTTAAGGCCATGGTTGCCTGTTGTGCAATCCCGTTTGGATTGAAAGCTTCGTTTGCACTTAAGTTTTTCTGGTCTTGTGGCGTCACTGGAAATATCGCGTAAGTACAAATCCCTAAGGCCAAACACTGCTCAACTTCTTTAAGTAAAAGATCAATACTCAAGCGCTCTATGCCCGGCATCGATTCTATTTGCTGGCGTTGACTGTGCCCGGGTAGTACAAACATCGGAAAGATTAAATCATTTACCGCTAACTGGTGTTCTGAAACAAGACCGCGTAATGCTGCGCTGCGACGCAGGCGGCGAAGACGAGTATGAGGAAACATGGGCATCCTTATTTAATATTAGTGTTGTACTGCATTGACCTGAGTAAAGCGATTATATCTGCTTAGCTTACGGTCCGATTACGGCCATCCTGCTTAGCTTTGTAAAGCAAGGTATCGGCTTTGGCTAGCATGGTCTTATAGTCTTGTGTACTAACAAGTAGTTGCGACACCACGCCAATACTTACAGAGCATTTGACCTGATTACCTTCAAATGAAAACAAAGAATTATAAAGAGATACTCTAACATCTTCCATTATTTGGGTCATTTGTTTTGCCGACTTGTTTTGACCAACAACCACAAACTCTTCCCCTCCAAAGCGACAAGCAAACAGCTCTGACGCATTCAATTTTGTGCGCAGTAAATCAGCAAAGCACTTCAAAATATAGTCGCCACAAAGGTGTCCGTAAGTATCATTTATACGCTTAAAATGGTCTAAGTCTAATATCGCTACCGAGAGAGACTGGGCTCTTTTAATACAATTCTCGCTGACGACAATGATGTGCTCATCAAATAGGTAGCGATTTGGCAAACCTGTTAACCCATCTACATTACGCGTATGCTTCAATTCTAAACTTGCCTGAGATAATTCGTTAAGCGCATGTTCAAGTTGCGAGGTTTGCGCTTGTACCTGTTGTTCAAGCTTTTCTTGTGTTTGCTGTTGCGCTTCAATAAGAACATCTTTGTTGCGCAACATTTCTTGCTCTTTACGTAAGGCAATTTCTCGGTCTTGTAATGCTTGTTGCCGATTTTTGCGATACATATTAATCAAACCAGTCCCAATGAGTAAGGTTTCAACAGCAAACCCTGTCACGTTTATGAACATAGGATCTAGATTGATCGGCAACACATCAAAACGCTCAAGCGCCGACAGTAAAACTGATGCATTCAATATCAACCAAACGTAGGTGAAAAATTTAGCTCGTGCCCTTCCTGTCCCCTTACTGATTAAACAAACGATTAAAGTGATTACGCTGTTAGCGCCAAGCGAGACGATACTTACTTGTGTCAATGTTGGGCTTGAATAAAATACCCCAAGTAAAATCAACAGCACGTACAGCCTTATTTGCCATTTAATAATATGACTTGCTGTAAAATTAAGGTGTTTGAGCTCAAGTACTTTTTGCGTAAACAGTAAAAGAAACAACATCGTAATATTGATACTTAAACTACCAGCAGTTTGCTGAATATAAGGCGAATCAGACCATATATATTGATAACCATGACCACTTACCGCAGCCAAATGCATCGCAAATGCGAGCAGATAGCCAGCATAAAAGCCGTATTCAGTATTGTTAGAGGTAGCGAACATCATTAATGAGTAACATAGCAAGGCAAAGATATATCCATACACCACACCATGAAACATCGAGATATCACTCATATATTCGAGATATGAGGGGGTATCCCATACGCGTAAATTAAGGTTAACTGCGATTGTGCTGCTCGCTTTTACGATGATACTCAATTGAGCGCTAACCATCGGCACTTCTACAACAAAGTTTTCGCTGGCAATGGGTCTCAAATCAAAGGCTTGTGTGTCTCCTAGCGAGTGCTTTGAAACTATGGTCTCATTATCTTTAACAAACCAAAGCTGAACATCATCAATCAATGCATCGTTAAATACCAATACCCGCCGCGTAACACTATCATTATTAGAGAGTGTAACCTTAACCCAGTACGCTTCGCGACTATTGCCGAAGTTTAAGCTATTTGTGCTTTTCCATTCTGAATCGGGAGTTGCAATCATATCCTCGATATCCATTCCGCGCTTCGTATCGACTATGTAAGCTTGTGAGGCAACAGCATTTCCTGCATAGTCTGGTCGGCTTAGATGCATCGAAACATATACCAACATAAATATCGACGCGAATAAAAATAGCGAAATAATAGGCTGAGATTTCATTGTCGAAAAAATGCCAAAAGAGCGTGTGGCGTCAGAGTTATGGACGGGGAGCGTTTTAAAATCGTTCATTCTGGGGCAACAAAGGCACTCGCAATCACTTGATTACGGCCATTATTTTTAGCTTCATACAGTAGCTTGTCTGCATGAGCGATTACCAATGCCTGTTGTTCATCTGGTCCGCTTACACATGAGGTTAGCCCAATGCTCACCGTCAAATGAATGCTCTCATTGTCAAAGTTTACTGGGGTATTGTGCACAACCTCGCGTACTTTCTCCATTAAATCGCTTGCGCCTTGTAAGTCGGTATTAGGCAAAATAACCACAAACTCTTCGCCACCGTAACGGCAAATTACGTCCGCGGGACGTTGTATATGCTTTTGTAGCAGACCTGCAAAAACTTTGAGGCACTCGTCTCCTGCTAAATGGCCATAGTTATCATTGATTTTCTTAAAATAGTCGATGTCGAGCATAGCTAAGCTCATCGCCCGCCGCTCACGCCGGCTTCGCCTAAACTCCCCCAACAAGCGTTTATCAAAATAACGGCGGTTCATTAAACCAGTGAGTGGGTCGATAGCACTTAAGCGTTCTAACTCTCGGTTAGCTTCTGACAACTCTCGCATTGCGATTTCGAGCTCTAGCGTGCGCTCACCCACACTATATTCCAGCGCTTCTTTTGTTTTTTCCTGTAATGCTAACAGCTCATCTTTTACCGCCACTGCATCGCGCTCGTTTTTCATCGCAAGCGCTTTTGCATTTTCTGCTTCTGTGTATTGCGTACTGAAGCTTATGGCCAACGCCAAAGCAAGCAAGAGTGTTTCAGCAATCGCTCCCACCATAAGTAAATAACTCGAATCCATCGGCAGTTCGTAAACGCCTAGATTTTCGAGTGTTAACGCAATACCTGAAATCAGCAAGACCGCCCATGCACCTGAGAAATAGCGCGCAATCAAATTACCTTGAACCGCCAATCTAAAACTTGCAATGAGGATTACAGGCGTCGTCAATGCAATCATAATCAAAATGCTTTGTAGCAACACCGGGTAGGACAAAACAAAGGTCAAAGCAAACAGGACAAAAAATACATAGCGAACCGCCCTGAGCAAGCGGTATGCTCGGGTACTTGTATTTTTTAAGTCTAATACTTGGATAGAAAAAGTAATTATTAGTATCAACGTTGCACAAGCAAAAAATGCAATTGAGCGCTCTTGAAACCATACGCTATTTGACCACAAGTAGCGAAAACCGACACCATGTAAAGTCGCTGTAACCATAGCAATACTTAATACATAAGCGGTGTAAACGGCAAATGTGATGTTGCGAGTTGTGGCGTAAATAAATAGGTTGCTCAAGGCCATCGCTATCATGTAACCAAAAAACAAGCCCATAAAGAGCTTATGTGCGCCGCTATACTCAATAAAATCGCCCTTCTCCCACATTCGCAGTGGCACCTTAATCGGCCCTTCGCTTTTTACCCGCAACAAAATCGTAATGTCGCTACTTTCAGCTCTTACGGGAAAAAGGAATTGTTCGTGTTGAATCGGACGGTAAGAAAAAGGTCGATCGTCACCTGCTACAAAAGCAGAAATAGCAACTGGGTAACTTTTCTCATCGATAGCGCCTTTCTGATTAGTTAGGCTGCTACTATCGAACACCCACACATCGACATGGTCTAATAAGCCGTAATTGATTTCAAATAAGTACTGTTCGCCCTGAACCAGCTCTTGTGGCTTAACCTTTAACCAATGGACATAATCAGAGAGGCCTAAGTTTTCAGTAGTAAAATCTTTCCAGTGGCTGGGGTCAAGTTGCCAAATTTTTTGTTCGTCAATCGAGGTTTGCTGGCTAATGAGATTAGTGTCTACTAAGTATTCAGCGTCGAGCGCTAAACTTTTTTCTTCTATTTTGGAGGTTAATGCGATTGTCAAAGCCAACAAACCCAACACGAACACAGATACTAAGGCAGCAATCCAATAGCTTCTGTCTGATGGGATGACGGTCGTTGACGGCATCGGGGTCCTCAATTGTTGAATAAATAGTTGGCATTTTGATATGCCGCATGCGCAATTTCTTCTACCGAAACTTGCTTTATCTGTGCTATTTTTTCAGCAATGGCATAGATATATTTTGGAGCATTTTGCTTTGCTCTAGGTCGCACCGTTTTTGGGAATAAATAAGGAGCATCCGTCTCTAGCAGCAACTTGTCTAAGGGCAATGATGCTACCGCAGCTTGTAAATCTTGTCCGCGTTTATCATCACATACCCAAGCCGTTATGCCGATATAGCATCCCAAATCCAAGTATTTATGCATCTGCGGCGACGTTCCTGTAAAACAATGTGCGACCAAAAAGGGAAGCTTGTGATGCACTTTTTGCAACATGGCATACTGTGTATCAAAGGCATCTCGCTCGTGCAAATACACGCCTTTTTGATATTCAACCGCTATCTTAAGTTGTGTATCAAAAGCATTAATTTGATTATTTTGGGTCGAAAAATTACGATTAAAATCTAAGCCACATTCCCCCACAGCAGCAATTTTATTATCGGCCAAAAGCGCCCGAAGTTTAGTCCAAGATTCCGGTTTGATATTGTCAGCATAGTGAGGATGAACCCCTGCGGTTGCGTGGAGGCGTAAGTTATTCAGGGGCGATTTTTGCATAAGAGAAATAGCGCGCTGCGATTCATCAATATCGCTAGAAATTACCAATACATCCGTCACTTTTGCATCGACGGACTCTTGCGTAACCATTTCAAGATCAAAGCGGGGATCTAAAAGGTTAACGCCGGTATCGAACCATTGCACTTACTTAACTCTTTTTACTCTTACACGGCGGTTACTGCTAGGCTTGCCTAAGTAATGGGCAGACATAAGTCCTTTTTCAATGTATATCTCCATTCCTTCTCTTAATCTCAAACGGCTAGTTTCGGTCTCACGCCACATTTGACCATTTGTTAGAGTAAAGGTCCTTATTTCTCGACGATTCTCACTCACATCCTCAATTACACTTTCTATTCGAGTTAAGGTTTCGTCAGCATCTTCATCGTTTCTTTCTAGATCTTCAGCGCCAAAGTCTGCGATCATCGCATCTTTTGTGGATTCAGCCTTTGTGGGTGCTTCAATCGCAGCATCAGCAGGAGGCATTGCATTTATAGGCGTGCTTGTTGCGGCCACTGCGCTTGCAGCGTGTTGTTCATTAATCAGTTTCGGCGGAGCGACCACCGCGGGTGCATCCTTAACTTGAGGCTCGGTTCGCTTTGCTTCCACTTGTGCTTGCTTAACATTACTCTTCACTTTAAAAAAGTTGTCATAACAGGCCAGTCTCACCGAATCACTCTCAATCATGGTGCACTTTTCAACGTCTATTTGGTTTTGTGCAAAACCCAAGGCTGAAACACTAAGCAAGGCAACACCGATTAATATTTTCATTCTTTTGTTCCTATTTGTTCTTCTGTAGATGCTCTTTTATTCGTATAAAAGCCGCCTATGATTACCCCTATTTCGAACAAAAGCCACATGGGCAGTGCCAGTAAAGTCTGTGATATAACATCGGGAGGCGTCAGTAACATTCCTAAAACAAAGACGCCAACAATCACATAGGGACGTTTTTTGCGAAGATTGTCTGGCGTAGTTACGCCAGTCCAGCACATCAAAATAATGGCCACTGGAATCTCAAAAGCCACGCCAAAAGCAAAAAACAGTTTGAGTACAAAATTCAAATAGCTCGATATATCGGTACTGATGAGTACACCATCTGGCGCGACACTATTGAAAAACATAAACGCTAGGGGGAATACAACGTAATACGCAAAAGCCATTCCTGCATAAAATAACAAGGTGCTACTGACTAATAAAGGCGCAACCATCTTCTTTTCGTTTTTATATAATCCCGGCGCCACAAAGCCCCATACTTGATATAACACCACGGGAATTGCAATAAAGAAGGATAAGACCAAAGTAAGCTTAAACGGCGCTAAGAACGGAGATGCAACGTCGGTTGCAATCATACTCGCGCCTACGGGCATGGTTGCCACCAATGGCTCAGCCAAATAGGCATATAAGTCTTGGGCAAAATAAAACAGACATAAAAAAACGATTAACACCGCTAGTAGGGCTCGTAATATACGAGTCCTAAGTTCAATTAAGTGGGAGATGAAACTGCTCTGCTCGCTCATATTATTAGTCTTTTACTGACGCATCGTGCGCCTTGTTATCAGTCTCAGCATGTTGCTTGTTCACATCAGCATTCTCAACTTGAGCACGCTTGTCTTGATTAGCATTGGTCTGATTATCGTTTTCAGACTGCGCTTTAGAATTTGTAGGGTCAACGGTGCCGCCTGATGTACTCTCATAAGGTTTTTGCACCGATGCCGCAGCGGCGCGCAATTCATCTACGCTTTTTTTAATATCGCCACCGATATTATCTAGACCCATTTGTTCGGCTTTCTTTAAATTTTCATGTAACTCATGCGCTTTTAGTTGTTGCGACATTTCTTCTTTGAAACCATTCGCCACGCCTTTTATTGACTTAATCGTATCGGCACACGAGCGAATAAACGAGGGTAAGCGTTCTGGCCCAATTACCAAAAGCGCAATGATCCCAATGACTAAGAGTTCCCAAAAGCCAATATCAAACATATCGCTTAGTCTTTGCTAGCAGTTTTTTCGTTGCTTTTATCTAGCGATTCAGCACTTGTATTTTCGCTCTTATTTTCAACCGCTTGAAAATCTGCATCTTTCGTTTCGTTTTCTTTTTTCTCTGCATCGTCGTTCATGGCATTCTTAAAGCCTTTCAAGGCAGAACCTAAATCGCCGCCAACATTACGCAGTTTTTTTGTTCCAAATAGCAACACTACAATCAAAAGGATGATGCCTATTTGCCAAATACTGATTCCCATTGTCCCGTACCCCTTTTACTTATCTGCATGATATAAATATCAAAAAATTGTAAATATGCTGTTTTTATGATGGTATTGTAATATTCGTTTAAGTATATCACCGCTTAGTGTTGGGCATCACAAAAATTTCAGGGATTTAGTAAAGCTTTATGCGTAATGATGCATCGGTCAATGCTCTTATTAAAAGCTACTTCCTAAGCGTTGTAGTGTTGTACGCTATTTCCCCTCCTGCTTACTCCCAAGAGGAGAGACCGTCTGAGCCCAGTACCTTCGAATCTCGATATAAATATTGCAGTGAAAACGCGTGGCTCGACGATGCCTATTGTTATTTAAATTACGGTGTCGATTCTACAGCTAACAGCATCAACAGTTGGTTCTTGCACGAGAGTATGGATCCCTCCATTGCGACTACCAAAGGACGTTTAAGACTTGGTTGGGAGCCACGCAGCGGCGCGCTAAACCAGTTTGATGTTCGCTTTCGCATACGCGCAAAATTCCCAAGTTTAAAAGACCGTTACGAACTCCTCTTGTCTGACGAAGAAGACGGCGTCAATCAGCAAGACATAAAAGCGGCACAAAACCGCGACTTAGCCGCTGATGATCGCGCCAATGTAGCATTACAATTTAAAAAGAACGAAGATGACCACCTTGCATATCGACTAGGTATTGGTCGTGGTAGTCAAATTTATACTCGAGTTCGATTTGACGATGAGTTAGATCTAAATAAAGACACGAAATTTTATTATTACGCCGAAGCGAACTATTATTCTGGTGATAAATTTGGCTTTGAAGTGGATGGTGTTTTTAGTAGTCAAATAACCAATAATTCGGCGTTTGAGTTTAGCAACAGTTTCCAGTATCGCGACAATCGTAAAGACTGGTATTGGCGTCATGAGGCTCGATACCTAATTCTGGATGAGGACGATAAAAGCTATCTATTTACCGCTAGCATCGATGGGTTTAGCGAGCCCAATTTTCGAAAAGAAAGTATATTAGTTAGTGCTCGCTATAAGCAAAGAGTATTTAGAGAATGGTTATATTTGGAAATAGAGCCATTTATACTTTGGCTTAGAGAAGAAAATTTTCGGACATCTTACGGTATTGCTTTGCGGGCAGAGATACACTTTTCAACTTAAATAAGCGGACCTATGCTGACCCGCCTAGATAGCATCGTTTAGTATTTTTAAATACTAAACGATGCACCACAACCACAGGTTGTTGACGCATTAGGATTATTTACCAAAAAGCGCGAACCTTCGAGACCTTCAGTGTAATCAACAATTCCACCTACTAAATATTGTAAGCTCATAGGGTCAACAACCAATGTTACGCTTTGCTTCTCTATGGTCATGTCACCCTCGTTCACTTTTTCATCAAAAGTAAAGCCATATTGAAACCCAGAGCAACCTCCGCCTGTTACGTACACTCTTAGTTTAAGGTTGGGGTTTTCTTCCTCTGCCACTAAACTTGCAACTTTACTTGCCGCTGCATCTGAAAACTCTATGGGCATTGCCGTTTCAACTGACATGCAAACTCTCCAATTTCGATAGCGCGAGGTAATTTATAAAGATCCTCCACCCGCCATATTCTTTGTTTATCTGTAATATTGCCGCGATTATCTAGTACTTGAGTAATTTAATCAAGTATTCACTCACTGTAAGCATCACTCCAATTTATTGTTGTATTGTATCGACCTTGACGACGTTTATATTTATAAACATCAGTGCTTATTTCAAACGTTTGAGGAATAAAGTTGTCGGGCAGAGTGATATTGCTCGTGAGCACCTGAAAATACTTAAAATTATAATTAAGCTCATGCTCAGCCTCATCAAGCAAATCCTTTATTTTATAGGACTTAGGTTTGTTATCTAAGCTACCCTCTATGCTAATATCTAACTCTCCCTCCACACTTTCTTTTATATTTTCATGTTGCAATAAAATAAGGCTTAAACGGTAATTGTTAGCACTGGCGGTAGCCGCAACTTCTACCCTTTCAACCACAAAACCGTCTTGGGTAAGCTCCGGTGCCATCACTCTTTGATAAAAACCAAGCTGTTCTTTTAAAGCAGTTTCGGTTGCGTGTGCTTCTTGTAAGGTTTTTAAGTGTTGCTGATTAACCAAATTTGCGAGGTCAACCTCGATTTGTAAGGTATTGATTTTAGACTGTAGTTCTTGGTTTTTTATACTCAGGTTTGCCTGAGATTGGCGTGACATCTGTACTTCTTTTCGCAAGCCACTGTCATACCAAGTTGCAGCGGCATATCCTAAGTAAAAAGTAAGGCCAAGTACCGCAATCACAAGGCCGTAGTATTTCACAAAACCTAAACGGTCCTTATATTCAGCTAAGTTCAAAAATCTCTCCTTTGCATTGCGATTATGATAGGCTATTTACATGTTTTAAAAGAGTTTTGCCATGTCATTACAATCTCTTAGGCTAGCATTGTCACGCCCGAGCACATCGCTACAGTTGTGTCTAGTTGGTCTTGCCGGCGGCGTAATGGCTGCGCTAATCATTATATTATTTCGATTCTTACTAGGATTATCGCACGTGATGATGCTCGACGGAATTGGCAATTATCAACAGCTCCCGCCACATTACCGCTTTGCACTGCCACTCGTCGCGGTTACTTTTATTATCGCGATAGCTAAGCTTACTGGCTTTAAACATTATCGCATGGGGATCCCTTTCGTTATTCATCGGGTAAAAGTTTTTTATGGTCAAATTCCTTTTCGCGCAACAATTAATCAATTTTTTGGCGGATTATGCGCATTAGCGAGTGGCTTTGTAGTGGGAAAAGAAGGACCTACCGTACACCTTGCAGCATGGGCGAGCCACCTAGTAGGCCGATGGCTGAATGCACCATTTAACAGTTTACGCATACTTGCTGGCTGTGGCATTGCAGCCGGTATCTCAGCGGCATTTAATACCCCTTTTGCTGCGGTAATTTTTGTTATGGAAGTCGTATTACGAGAATACAAAGTCCACATTTTTATTCCAATCATGCTATCGGCGGCTTGTGGCTCAGTGCTAACCCGCGCCGTGTTTGGCGATATTAACGAACTCACCTTTTTATACTTTACCCCTGTTCCCGTTAGTCAGTTGCCGTATTTAATATTAATGGGAATAGTGATTGGTATTGCCGCGTCTGTCTTTAATAAACAGGTTATGTGGACTATGCGTTTATTTAGGCCTGTTAACATGATGGGACGATTGTTCATCGCAGCATTAATTACCGCTAGTTTTGGCTATTTTATGCCAGAAGCGATGGGGGCAGAATTTATGAATGTGGAGAAGCTTTTTGCCAATGAACCGCATTTTAAGATGTTACTGACGCTGTTTGCAGCAAAGTTTTTCTTAGCTATTGTTGCTATTTCACTGGGCGTACCCGGCGGTATAATTGGGGCAGTCATGGTAATTGGAATGCTACTAGGCGCAGGATTAATGCAACCCATCCTGCCATGGCTTGATGAAGATATGACAACGACTTATGCATTACTTGGTTTAGCAGGCTTTTTAGCAGCCGTGCTGCATGCACCAATGGCGGCACTATCTGCGGCAATGGAGCTTGCAGCAAGCCCACAGGCGGTACTACCCTCGATGATTGTGATCGTAAGTGCCTACGTAACGGCAAAACAATTATGTAATAATAAATCGATATTCATTCAACAACTTGAATACCAAGACTTGCCTTATACAACATCAATTATCAGAGACGTACTGCAACAAACCGGTGTCATGGCGATGATGAAAACTGACATAAAGCTATTTAAATTAGCATCAGATAAAGCGTTGTATGAGCATCTGCAAGCGCATCCAGAACAAACGGTCATCAATCAGCATAATAATAATATCGCTTCGTGCCAAATTGTTGAGCTCAATGTGAGTTTACAAGAAAATGAACGGCCCCTGTCGATGCAAGAAACTGAGGTGCTAAGCCAACAACACACTCTCGCAGATGTATACGATGTGCTGCAAACTAAACGCCAAGGTGCCGTAGTTATTACTGACATAAAAGGCGATAACATAATGGGTTTAATCACCTGGAATATGGTGCATAACTATATGCTCAGGCAGCAACACTAAGGTTCATCATTTTGACAACAGGCTTTTTAAAAGGACAATACATTGACTATTTTATGGCTTAAAGCCTTTCACGTATTTTTTATGGTGGCTTGGATGGCAGGCATATTCTACTTGCCCCGATTATTCGTATATCACGCAGATACACAGAACCAAGCGGTGAGAGACCAATTCAAAGTGATGGAACGCAGGCTTTGGTTATTTATCACGCCTTTTGCCATATTAACACTTATTTTGGGGCTTATTATCATGTACCTTTATGGTGCAGACTGGCTCAGAGCCAGCGGCTGGCTTCATGCTAAACTCACAATCGTTGCGCTTTTTTACGTTTACCATATGTATTTGTGGCACCTAGTAAAGGTATTTGCACAAGATAAAAACACCCACAGCCCTTTATTCTTTCGCTTTTTAAACGAAGCTCCGGTATTGGCTTTACTTGCCATTGTACTGTTAGCAATCCTTAAGCCCTTTTGAGAATATTCTTAATAATTTAGATAAGGCCGAGAGCGTTAGGGTTGAGCCATCAGCAATGTCCCTTCGACTTATAGACCGCTTGGGCAGGTGGTACTTTAGTATGCAGTCCTACTGCTTAAAAGTTTCAAACTGATTAGGTAAATACTCCGCTAACTTACCAGAAATACCCACATATTGCCTCAACGTCGACTCTAGAGACTGCGCAATAATCGGGAGTTTATCTAATAATTCAGTGTCTGCGCGTGGATTAGCCTGTGCAACTGCAGCGTCTGGGTCAGCAAAGGTCGAGAATACTAACAAACAATGCTTAAGATCCTTTGCTAAGGCTGGCGCTATGCCAGGTTCGGCATCTTGCATATGCTGCCAGGCATCTCCCCAGAGATTCTCAAGAGATTGATGCGCCAACATCAAACCAGAGCAATACTCGGCTAATGGCTTTGAATGCGCTACATCTTTAAAAGTGGCGTAAGTCGGCAAACAGAGTTCGTCATCCTTCATGTTAGCTAAGGTGTGTTTAAAGTACGCGAAAAGTTGCTCAAAAATATGCTCGGTATCTTCTGCACTTTGTGCTTGTTGACTCGACTGCGGGCGGCTGCCAATTGTCCATGGTAACCATGTATCGGGTAAAGGAATTTCAGGGCTCGCGCATGCCCCGGTAATTACCCCTTCTACAAAATAGCGAGAACGTAAAAACTGCGTGTACTGTGTTTGCTCATACAATGCTTGTAAATTCATGGACATAAAGGCTATAAAGGACAACAGAGGCGTGTCATCATAACGCATAGATAGTGAATCAACAAAGGAGAGTTACATTGCGCTCAGCGATTAAAGGCATGATTGTTACTGCCGCTTTTATCGGCCCGGGTACGGTTACGACAGCTTCTTTGGTGGGCGCGCAACTCGGCTATCAATTGGTATGGGCCTTAGTATTTGCTCTTTTTGCGACCTGTGTTTTACAAGAGATGGCGTCTAGAGTCGGAAGTGTAAGCGGGTTAGGTCTATCTGAAGCTATTTTGGCGCAGTACCCAAACAAAACTTGGAAGTTCATAGCTACCTTATTGATTTGTACTGCCATTGGTGTGGGTAATGCGGCATACGAAGGTGGTAACTTAACCGGCGCAGGGCTTGGACTCAGCGCGAGTTTTGGAGGCAGTATCGCAATGTGGTCATTCGCCTTGGGCGCATTGGCAGCTTTGCTATTGTTAAGTAATCAGTACCGCACTGTGGAATGGGTGTTAATTTCGCTAGTGGCAATAATGAGCGTCGTGTTTATTAGCCTAATGCTAGTTGCCGGAGTCGATACAACAGGTTTACTTGCGGGGCTAAGTTTGCAACAAGGGTTATTTAGCGACTTTACACTCTTACTTGCCATTATTGGTACCACGATTGTACCCTACAATTTGTTTTTGCATGCAGGCATGAGCGCCAGAGACAAACAACAGGTAAATAATAGCCATAAACTAGACTCAACACACAACAGCAAACGCGGGTTATTTGCATCTATTGGCTTAGGTGGACTCGTCACATTCGCAGTAATGTCATCAGCGGCGACCGCTTTTTTTGCGACTGGCATAGTCATGGACAAAGGCAATATTGCCTCGCAACTAGAGCCTCTGCTCGGGCAATATGCCAGTTTGTTTTTTGCTCTGGGATTATTTGCTGCGGGCTTAACTAGCGCAATCACTGCGCCCCTCGCCGCCAGTTATGCCATTGCAGGGCTATTTAACTGGCGCTGTGAATTAAACGATTGGCGTTTTAAAGGCGTTAGCTTAGCCATAATAGGCATTGGGGTTTTAGTTTCTGTATCGGGTGCTAAGCCATTTGCAATCATCGTACTGGCGCAAAGTGCCAACGCAATTTTACTGCCTGTATCAGCAATTTTGCTGCTATTGGTGTGTAACAATACTCAGATGATGCAAGACGCTAAAAACACAATGATGAATAATGTAGCCGCGATACTCGTCATTTTAACGGTCTTGCTACTTGCTATGTATAAATTATTTTCCGTGTATGCTTCGTTATAATATACAAGCCGCCAATACTTGGTCTGCTAGAGCGCGAACCAACAGCCTAATCGTCATCATTACGATGCTATTTTTAGGCGCTTACAGTGCCAAAAATATGAGCCAACAGCTCAGCGGTAATTATTGGTTGAGTAGCGAAGCGGTTATTGTAGTATCAAAAATTAACAAAGGGCATCGCGGCGGGCCTGATTCGCCATGGATAGAATATCGATACCGGGTCAATGGGCGCGATTATGTTGGCGATCAAATTGACTTTGGGCAGTGGTTTTACGATATCCCATATTATTTGAATAAGTATCCTGTAGGGCACGTTGTCACCATATATTACGACCCCGCACAGCCTGATGATGCAGTACTCGAGCACTCAGGTTCACTTTTTGCGAATGTGTTTTTGCTTATCTTTGCATGGGGCATCGCAGGGGTTTTCGGCTACTACCGGTTTTTACGTTAAATTGACTAACCGAGATTCTCCCTTAACTTCTCCCTAACCACTGGCTGGGGTTTAAGGCCTTTCCTTTATGGCGGATCTCAAAATATAAACCGGGCTGTGCTTGGCCACCACTATTTCCAACCAGGCTAATAGTATCGCCCGCTATTACACTATCACCGACATTTTTAAGTAGGGCCTGATTGCGCCCATACACGCTCATGTAGCCCTCGCCATGATCTACAATCGTCACCAAACCAAAGCCTTTGAGCCAATCGGCATATAGCACCTTACCATCTGCAACGGAATTAACTGGAGTGCCACTGGGTGAGTTTATAATAATCCCCTGCCACCGCACCTGCCCTTGCCTACGTTTACCAAAGAGGCGATTGATATTACCGGAAGTAGGTAGTAATAAATTTCCCTTTAGCTTCGTTAGCCCAGCCATTTCAATCGCACTTTGCGAATTTTGCGATGCGGCTCGCCGTGCTGCAATTTCAGCTTGCTCTATCGCCTGCATTAAACTGCGTTCTTGCTGCGACAGTTGAGCCACTCTTGCTTGGTCGGTTTTAATTTCTGCATCTAGAGCTTGTAGTGTCCGCTGACGCCCAACTTGGCGCTGACGCAAACTTTCAGCTTGTTCGCGCTGCTGCGCAACGAGCATAATCTGCTCATTTTCTTTTTCTGTTAACTCAGACTCCACATTCTCTAGTGTGGCAATTAAGCTTCTAAACTGAGTGATTTGATCAAGGCGAGCTGCATTCAAATACTGATAATAAGTAAGAATACGTTCAAACTTACCCGCTTCATCTTGATTAAATACCATCTTTGCAAAATCATAATTGCCCGCCATAAAAGCGGAACGGATTTGATTAGATAAAAACGCCTGCTGATTATTGATTTTACTCTCAGTAAGCTTTTTCTCGGTACCCAGATTAATAATCTCTTTGCGCGTGGTGTTAAGTGCCTTATCGGTTTGATTAAGCACTGTTGCCGCTTCGGCAATTTGTAGCTCCGCTAACTTAAGCTCTTGCTGTAAGCGCTCTGAATCCTCTAGCTTGTCATCTAATTGTGCTTTGGTGCGTTCAATCAACGACTGGATATTTTGTAAATCAGCCTGCTGGTCTTGTCCAAATACACTGACACTGGTGCACCCAAACAAAATGCTCAGGCCCAGTAGAGAGAATTTACAAAACGCCTTTAGCGAGGCACGTACGCAGTTAGCTAAGCGTAACAATCGGTTTACCTGTCATTTCTGCGGGTTGCTCCATTCCCATTAAATGCAGCATGGTTGGAGCAACATCGCTGAGCGTGCCATTGTCTCTGGCGCTAGCACTGCGACCAACGTAAATAAAAGGTACTGGCTCGCTTGTATGTGCAGTATGGGCAACACCTGTAGACGCATCCACCATTTGCTCTGCATTGCCATGGTCTGCGGTAATCAAGCATTCCCCCCCCACTTTCTCAAGCGCTTCGACTATACGCCCAATGCAGGCATCAACGGCTTCACATGCTTTTACTGCCGCATCAAAATTCCCAGTATGCCCAACCATATCGCCATTGGGGAAGTTACAAATAATGGCATCGAAGTCACGCGATAATATCGCTGCGACTAATTTATCGGTCAGTTCGCCAGAGTTCATTTCAGGTTGCAAGTCATACGTCGCTACATCTGGTGATTTTATTAATATACGTTGTTCACCCTCATATTCGTCTTCCTTTCCACCGCTGTAGAAAAACGTCACGTGAGCAAATTTTTCAGTTTCTGAAATACGCAACTGGGTTTTATTGTTCTTCGCTAGCCACTCACCCATGACATTCACAAGCTCTTCTTTAGGAAAGGCGCAAGGCACGTGTAGTGTACTTTCGTACTCGGTGAGCATTACAAAGTGAGTATCGGCAAAACGTTTGCGGGTAAAACCATCAAAGTCCGTGTCGACTAATGCGTGGGACATCGCCCGTGCACGGTCGGCTCTAAAATTCATAAATAAAATCGTATCGCCATCTTCGAGTCCTGGGTAATCAGCAATTTTAGTCGCTTTTACAAATTCGTCGTTTTCGTCACGTCCGTAAGCATCTTGTAATGCGCTTAGCGCATCGGATGCTTGGTAGCTTGCAGTGGCATCAACAATTACATCATAAGCTTTTTCAATGCGCTCCCAACGGTTATCTCTGTCCATAGCAAAATAGCGCCCCACCACCGAGGCAATTTCGACGTCATCTAAACTATCGCAAAGCGCCTGTGCATTTTCTAAATATGCTTGAGCGCTCTGAGGCGGAGTATCACGGCCATCCAAAAAGGCATGTAGATATACTTTTTTTGCGCCTTTTTGCTTGGCTAAACGCATGGCCGCAAAAATATGATCTTGGTGAGAGTGCACGCCTCCATCCGACAGCAAACCTAAGATATGAACAGCTTTATTGGCGGCGACAGCTTTTTCAATACCTTCGGCAATTGCCTTGTTTGTTGCGAACTCACCATCTTTTATAGATTTAGTAATTTTTGTAAAGTCTTGATACACCACTCTACCCGCGCCAAGATTAACATGCCCAACTTCTGAATTTCCCATTTGTCCATCAGGTAAGCCAACATCTAAACCTGAGCCTGAAATCAGCGTGCTGGTGTAGTCTTGTGCTAAGCGGTCCATGTTCGGCGTGTTTGCGGCGGCAATTGCGTTGTTTTTACTGTCTTTTCGATAGCCCCAGCCATCAAGAATAATAAGGGCAAGTGGCGTTTTTGGAGAAGTCATCTATTTCCTTAGTTTGCGTTAACTGTATACACAAGATTCATCCTGTTAATTTATCAGTAATTTCACTGGGTATAAACCACAACCGTACTCACGCCCCTGCTCTTTTTAGTAATTGTGCCTGCAATGTTAGTTAGCACGTGTTTTTTATGGCTGATTTCTATATAATTCGCGTTCTTAAATTTTAGCCGCACTGAGCAGGAAAATACCCACATGGACCAAATCATTGAATTTGCCAAAGATAATCTCATCTTATCCGTACTATGGATTGCCCTAGTTATTATGTTGGTTTATTCCTTTATTGGCCCGCTGTTGTCAAAAACAAAACGGGTCGACAACCATGGCGCCACACTCCTAATCAATAAAAAGGATGCCGTTTTGCTCGATATTCGTCCGGTTAAAGACTTCAAAGCCGGTCATATTGTAGGTGCGCGTCAAATAAAAGCGGAAGAAGTGCGAGAAGCGAACTTCTCGAAGCTTGAAAAGTTTAAAAACACACCCATTATTGTGGTCTGTGCAATGGGCAACCTCGCAGCGGGCACAGCAAGTAAGATGTCAAAACAAGGCTTTACTGATGTAAATGTCTTAAGTGGTGGCATGAATGCGTGGCAATCTGCAGGGCTTCCGGTAGAAAAGTAACCCGAAGCGTTCACATATAAAGGTAAACACATGCAAAACGTAGTGATATACAGCAAAGCCTATTGTCCTTATTGCCAGCGCGCTAAAATGCTGCTTGACCAAAAAGGGGTTCAATACCAAGAGTTTGACTTGATGAAGCAACCTGATCTTAAACAAGAAATGGTGCAGCGCGCGAACGGAAGTACAACGGTTCCGCAAATCTTTATTGGCGAAACTCATATCGGCGGGTGTGACGATTTATTTGCAATGGAATCGGCAAATAAACTCGATAGCTTGCTTCAGCAATAACGGCCACTACGCGGCAAAAGCAAAAAAGAAAAACGTGCAGCGACTTTCAATGATCCGCTGTCACAAAATTTGTCTGCCATATATGCGCAGTCAGCTAAAATTAGTTCGTCACTTCGCGGTTAACCTTAACTAAAGAGTATGGCGTTTTTTTAATCATATTTAACACAACAGGTATCAGCCATGGCGGATGAAGCAATCAACAACCCAGCAGAAACAAAACAACAAGAAGTACAGTTTAACTTACAACGTATTTACACCAGAGATATCTCTTTTGAAACGCCAAACTCTCCGGCTATATTTCAAAAAGAATGGAAGCCAGAAGTAAAGTTAGACATTGATACTCGCACTACTGAGTTAGACAAAAACCTGTATGAAGTTGTGCTGTCTGTTACGGTAACTGCAACCGTTGAAGGCGAAGTAGGCTTTTTGTGTGAAGTACAGCAAGCAGGTATTTTTGCGATTGGTGACATGCCTGATGCAAACAAAGCACACATGCTAGGCTCGTTCTGTCCTAATATGTTGTTCCCGTATGCTCGTGAAACCGTATCAAACTTGGTCAACCGAGGCACCTTCCCTGCACTTAATTTACAGCCTGTAAACTTTGATGCTATTTTCGCAGCCTATGTTCAAAAGCGCCGTGAACAGGAAGGTAGTGCTGGCGAAGCACCAAAGCTAGACGCTTAACTTTTCGTCGTCATACCATATAAGTGAGCTCGGTTTATCTGCCGGCTCACCTTTATCTCCTCTCCCAAATAGCTGTAAGCACGCCAGTCATCGGTGTATGCAGGTCGCGTTGACTGTCACGAAAATAGAGTGCTTAATAGAACTTTGATTCATCTTTGCAAGGCAAACTATGTCAGACACAAAAGCTAACGTTAGTGTTTTCGGTGCGGGCTCTTATGGTACGGCCCTCGCATTTTGTTTAAGCCGTAATCATCACCCCTGCTATTTATGGGGCCGTAATGCCGCTGACATTAGCCTCATGCAGCAAGATAGAAGCAATGCAAAATACCTCGATGGCTTTAGCTTTCCCGAATCCCTGCACCCAACTAACGACTTAGCCTTAGCACTTAAAAAAAGTGAGTACTTATTAGTCGTGGTACCGAGCCACGCATTTGCTGGCATGCTGCGTGCAATGGCGCCATATATTCAGCCTCATCATAAAATTATTTGGGCATCAAAAGGACTAGAGCCCGAAACTGGCAGATTATTACAAGAGGTTGTAAACGACACTTTAGGTGAAGACATTCCAAAAGCGGTATTGTCTGGGCCGACCTTCGCTAAGGAAATGGCCGCAGGTTTACCCACCGCAATTACCTTGTCGAGCTGCAACTTGGAGCTGGCGCAGACATTTAGTCAAATGCTGCATAATCCAAAAAGTTTCAGGGTATACCTCAATGAAGATTTAATTGGTGTGCAACTGGGCGGTGCAGTGAAAAACGTGATCGCCATAGGTGCAGGCCTAGCCGACGGTTTAGGTTTTGGCGCAAATGCACGTACAGCGCTTATCACCAGAGGTTTAGCAGAAATGACGCGACTTGGCCGTTCTTTAGGCGCAAGTGCAGAATCGTTTATGGGGATGGCGGGTTTAGGAGATTTAGTGTTAACCTGTACCGATAATCAATCACGTAATCGACGGTTTGGTCTAGCCCTAGGGCAGGGCTTAAATGTGGAAGATGCCATTGCCAGTATTGGTCAAGTGGTTGAAGGGTATAGGAATACCGACGAGGTACACATATTGGCACAAAAACAGGGTGTTGAGATGCCTATTTGTGAACAAATTTATCAAGTGCTCTATCACGATAAACCAGCAAAAGAGGCGGCAATCGCTCTACTAAGTCGAGAGCAAACAACAGAATAGTAACTCAGGCTATCGAGCGTTTGGATAGCCTAACTGACGCCAGCTTTCATAAACAAACACCGCTACCGCGTTCGATAAATTCATGCTTCGGCTCTCAGGTGACATCGGTATTCTCACCCGACACTGGGGTGGTAGGGCAAAAATCACGTCTTCTGGTAGGCCTCTCGTTTCTGGCCCGAATAGCAAAGCATCCCCAGCTTCATATTGCACGTCAGAGTGAAAGGTTTGGCCTTTTGTTGTGCAAGCAAATATACGTTTAGGTGCATGTTTATCTAAGTAGCTTTGCAAATTTGGGTGGCGATTAATTTGAGCAAATTCATGATAATCAAGCCCGGCTCGCCTTAACTTTTTTTCTTCCCAATCAAAGCCTAGCGGCTCAATTAAATGGAGTGTAAAACCGGTGTTTGCGCATAAGCGAATGATGTTGCCCGTATTTGGCGGTATTTCAGGCTCGTAAAGTACAACATCTAGCATATGCTTTCTCTTTTAACAGTTCAAAATGAGCGTGGATTTTAGCAGAGCTCAGGCTAAAAGGAAGGCTAATATGTTTGTTAGCGCGGGCACTCGATAGCAATCTTGTTCAAAAAGGAGCTCGTGCTTTGCACCGGCAATGGGGATTAATTCTGCGTTAGGTAATTGTGCAAATATGCGGGTAATGGCTTTATTATCGACAATTTGATCATCCCCAGCTTGCAACATCAAAATGGGTAGATGTATATTATCCGCCTCATTATGTATTTTATCCATAGCTTGCAGAGCCGCCGCCAACCACTGGAACGTAACACCGCCTAATTGCGCATCAACGTTGTCGTGATAATATTGTTTAAACCACTCGTAGCGAAGTCTTGAGCTGGTGAGCTTGTTCTCGCTAAAGACAACACTTTTATAATCACCCTGCCCCAGAAAATACCCAGACTCAATACCTAAAAGTCGATGGATACTCGCGCCCAAGGTAACTAAGCATTTAGCAATAACAGCAGGAAACGGGGCTTTTATGCCATACATCGGCGCACACAAAACCGCTTTTTCAAATAGCTGGGGAGCTTTTGCCAACAGTAAAGTTCCAATTGCACTGCCCATAGAATGACACAGTAGATACTGCGATAGAGACGCTTGTGCATGGCTTTCTTTTAACCCAAACATCACTTCTTCAATTAGGTGGGTAGCATCTTCAACATACTCATCAAAGTTGCTAACAAAGCCGTGCAAAGGATTGGCGGTTTTACGACCAGATAGAC
The DNA here is from genome assembly GCA_964621345.1 of uncultured Glaciecola sp. Classification (GTDB taxonomy): domain Bacteria; phylum Pseudomonadota; class Gammaproteobacteria; order Enterobacterales; family Alteromonadaceae; genus Glaciecola. The sequence continues at coordinate 45,471 of CAZUON010000003.1, forward strand.
CCTGTCCAATATGATCAAAGGCAAATACCGAAAAGCCATTACGATAGAGCTCGTCGATAAGCTCCGCATACTTGACTACCGATTCTGCACGCCCCTGCATAATCACCACCCACGCTTTGGCTTCTGCATTTACAACATAACGATAGTGCAATGTTGCGCTGTCACTTCTCTGCCAGTAACCTACGATAAGCTTTTCACTAATAAACTGCGGTAATTCATCTTGGTAATATTGCGGGAGTTTATCTTCTTTACTGATGTACACGGCGCTATGCTTCCTTTAACGCGTTTGAATAAAAAGCGGCTCTGGTGATATGAGAGCACACATTTAAACAAATCTGCTATCAATTGTATCGCCTTATTTTGAGAATGGGTCTGTCTGTGGGGGTGGGATTTCTAGACTAATCGTAAAACGCAGACCGCCCTTGCTTGATTTGGCAACCAAAAGCTCACCATGATTCAATGCCACCCCCGCTTTCGCTATGGCTAATCCTAAGCCACTGCCTTTTGTAATGTTCTCTCGCTTGTTATTGGCCTGATAAAAAGCTTCAAATAAGTGCGCGAGTGCCTCCTCTTGTAGCCCTTCCCCGTCATCCTCTATATAAATATGAACATGTGAATCCGTTTGCTCCGTGCTCACCCATACGCATGTTTTTGCATATACAATCGCGTTACGAGTAATATTCTCAAAGGCGCTAGCTAATGCATCTTTATTGAGCCTTAACGCGCACTGCGGCATAACTTTACATTGCAGTTCTTTATGATTAGCGCTCGCTTCAAAGCGCAAATTATCAATGGTTTGGCCCAATGCATCATTGAGCGACAAAGAGCTAAAAGCATGCTCATGGACACCGCCTAAGCCATGTTTAGCATTTTGCATGCGGCTCAACTTTAAAATCTGGCCAATTAAAGTATCCATGGTCACTATTTCGGCTTCAATTCGATTGAGATATCTGCTCAGATAATCATCACCCACGTACTTTTCTTGCAACATTGCACTTGCAAGCTGAAGCCGTGTTAGAGGGGTGCGCAACTCATGGGATACATTTGCTAAGAGCATCTTTTGTTGCTGCATACTGGCGTTAATTTTTGTCGCCATCGTATTAAAATCATTCGCTAACTGACCAATTTCATCGTGCCGCTTAAGCGCTTTTTTAAGTGTTAGTTGTCTATCACCATCTGCAAATGCTTTACTGGCTTGGCCAAGTTCTCTTAAGGGTTTGCTCAAGCGCCATGCTAAAAGCACACATAGCAAAGAGCCTATACCCAAAATAATAATAAGACCGAGGCCCCATGATTCTGGACGGCGCTCTTCACGGCGCAGTAAACGCCCAACAAAAAGTTTATATTCACCGCTTTGCGTACTAATGGTGAAGGGCCCAACAAAATCGATACTAGGCGTACTGGCATGCACAATCTGATTTTGGCTGGCTAATGCAATCATGGGTTGTTTTGCAGGGAGCATAAGCTCTGGAAAGCCCAAGGTAAGTGCCTGGGTCTGAGCATCGACCAACATCAACTGCCATTTGCCACGACTCGCGACTCGCCGTAAAGCCCTCTGAGGCGCAAAACCTCGAGTCATAGCGACTTGCACAAAATTCGCGACTTTCTGGCCTTGTGTGAGTTCATTTTGTGAAGGTTCTGCAACATCGATTCCGCCTCTTATCAAGCGAGCAAAAATAAAGGCACATATCAGTAAGGTGGTGACCGACAACCAGAACCAAATAAAAATCTTTCCGAATAAACTATTCGCGGGATTAAGTTTACTCACACGTGCCCGAAGCGTATTGAGCGTCAAAGCGATGCCACCATGTATCCGTTGCCGCGTACTGTTTTTATAAGGTCTTCGACGCCTTGCTGAGCAAGTTTTTTGCGAATATTACTTACATGCATGTCGAGGCTCCTGTCGTAAGGCGCAAGCTTACGGGAGAGTACCGCTTCGCTCAATTGCTCTTTGCTAATGAGCTGCCCAGGATGCCTTGCTAAATGAAGTAACATTAAAAATTCGGTCGCGGTAAATGCAAGTTCCTTATTATTAACGCTTACGCTGTGGCTAGATTCGTCTAGTTCAATACCGTGTAAGCTAATCTTACTGGCTTTAGTATGCCCATCAAAAAAATGAGATTGCGTGTCTAATCGCCTTAAAAGGGCCTTCATGCGGGCTAATAACTCTCGATGATTAAATGGTTTTGGCAAGTAATCGTCGGCGCCAAGCTCTAAGCCTAATATCTTGTCATAATCATCCCCTTTGGCGGTCAACATGATCACCGCCACAGCCGAAAACTGACGGAGTTGACGAAGTGTTTCAAAACCATCCATCTGTGGCATCATGACATCGAGCAAAACTAAACTGAATTCGTCCTGTTTAAGATTTTTTAAGCCTTGCATGGGGGAATTAGCCACGGTGACTTGATAGGACTGCTCAGTTAAATAATCAGCAAGTAGTTCAGTTAATGCAAGATCATCATCAATGAGCAAAATTTTATGCATTTGGCAGACCCTTTAGCGTAAGTTAACAACACTTAAGCATTATTTTACCTAGTAAATACTACACCGACACTCTCTTTACACAAGCTTTACGTTCACTTTACTTAGCCTAGACCCTTCTTTGCATTCAAAACGATAAGATGGTCAACGTTGAACAAAGCAACATAACATACATGAACATAACATGAACCCAACGTGAATCTAACGTGGAAGGAAATATTATGAAAACGAAGATACCCTCATTTTTACTCACAACACTTGTCGGCCTGACACTTGCTGGCACAAGCGTTTCACACGCTCACGCTTTTCAAATGCCGAATGAAACTTATCAAGGCGTTACATACAGTGCGGGCTCAAAAGGCCATGCACAAAAACACGCTAAACAGTTATTCAGAGGTTTAGGATTAAGCGAAGAACAAAAGCAAGATATTGGCGAAATTTTACGTCAAACTGCACAAGATAATTCTGTGTTTCAAGGCGAAAAAATTGCCCTACGCAGCCAAATGCAAGACATGATGAACGCAAATGTATGGGATGAAGTTCTCGCTACTGACTTAGCTACGCAGCGCGCAAGCTTAAGCGACCCTATCCAGCTTAATATTGCAAAAGCATATAACGAAGCATTCTTAGTATTAGACGCGGAGCAGCAAACTCAATTTCTAGAGCGCCAAGCTAAGCGTTCTGAACGCGAAGCTAAGCAAAAATCGATAGACTTCTCTCGACTACAAGAGCGCCTTAATCTCAGTGAAGCACAAGTTGAATCACTCGCGCAAATCCAAGACGCAAGTAGCGAGGCAACAAGCGATTTAAAGGCGAAACTTAAAGCGCATCGACAAGCAGAAAAGGTACTTGTGTTTACCCAAAGCTTTGATGAAGAAGCATGGTCGGATTTACAAACTGACATTCTACCTACGCGAATTGCGTACGACGTAAGCAAAGCCGATACGCGCTATCAAATGTTGCAAGTGTTAGATGAGCAACAACGTGCCAAATTTGAGCGTATAATGAAAAACAAAAAGAATAAAAAGGGGAAAGGAAAACGGAAAAATAGGTCTGAGTCCTAATGCGATTAGGATAATCTACGCTTGTAAACCTTATTGCAGCGAACATTACTATTCCCAAAAAAAGTCATCCCACACTCGATGTGGGATCTCTTTTGGACGACTGAAAATGCCATTGATGCAGACTAATGATTCAGAAATTAGGTGATAAAGAATATTGAGCAATGACGCAACTTTGATATGTCGAGAACTTTTACAGTTTTGCAAAAACACATGTTAAAAAAATACATAAATCTATTTAAAACAATAATTTAACGACATGGCGCATAAGTTGCTTAGTTTAAATTTAATCACACCAAAACAGCGAGAAGCAACAATGAAATCTCTAACTAAAATTCTAACAACGGCAGTCAGTTTATTTGCATTTGCGTTCTCAGCGCAAGCAAACATCATTTTAACTACTGACACCGATTCATTACTTGAAGGTACATGGGATGTAACAGGCGATACTGGTGGTTTCTTGTTCGAGCCAGCAACTAATTTCGTTCCCTTGTTGCCCGGCGGCTTTGTAGATATGATTTTAAATCGAGATTCACAATCCGTTAGTTTTGGTACTAATGGCGTAGGTACTCCCGATAATCCGTTTTTCACACTCAACGTTAGTTCGGCTTTCACCGCGCTTGAGTTTTTGGGTGAATACAACAACAATGCCAGCAACACACTTATTCAGTTTGCCTTCACAAATCTCTCAGATACGGGTGGAGTAGACGGTACGTTTACAGGTAACTTTTGTTTGTCAGCGGACTTAGCTAACTGTGGTGCATCTGCAGAGCCAGTGTCAGCACCTGTTACTTTGGGCCTTCTGTTGTTAGGTGCGCTAGGTCTGAGCGCAGCAGCACGACGCCACAAGCGTTAGGCTATTTACATTGCACCTTTGCGGTCAGTTAAATTACGGTATCGATATACTTTGGTAGTTAAAATAAAAAAAGCTCGTTTATACAACGAGCTTTTTTATTGACATAGTAAACTGAAAGCTTTTTCAAATTATTGCCAATAGCTATCAGCAAGGTTACTCTATTAAATCAATTCCCCACAAAAGCTTCAATTATGCCATATCGTTTTTTCTTCTTCGTCATCAGCCTATCTGCTGGTTTTAGTCCCCTTATGCACGCCGCAGAGCAATCGGATTCAAGCGAGATGATTTATCAAGATGCGCCTTTAGTGTCTATTGCCTCTCAAGATGCATTTTTCGATAATATCGCTCAGCATTGTGGAAAAGCCTTTTCAGGTAAGGTTGTGTTTGATAACGACCCTAGTCCAGTATTTGAACAAGACTTAGTGATGCATGTTAGGCAGTGTAGCGACTCTGTGTTACACGTTCCCTTTCATGTGGGAGATGACGCATCTCGCACATGGATAATTACTAAGACAGGTAGTGGTTTAAGCCTCAAGCATGACCATCGTAAAGCCAATGGTAGCCACGACGAACTCACGATGTACGGTGGACATACCGTTGACGCTGGCTTTGCAAGCGCACAGTCCTTTCCGGCCGATCAATATTCTAAAGAACTCTTTGTTGCCAGCGCTATTCCGCAGTCAATCGGCAATACGTGGCAAATGTTTATCTATGACAACAAATTTACCTATCGCCTAACACGAGAAGGGCGAGACTTTAGAGTGGATTTTGATTTGAGCAAAGAAATAGATGCCCCTAGTGCTCCCTGGGGATACAAAGACTAAGCTTGATTGCAGTAGCAACCGTTTGCCTCTGCCACTATCACAGATTGTGTTGATAAGTTATTTGGTTCTGCCTGAGTAAAGGCTCTCTCTATTACGGCATCAACCGCGCCCGCAGCACTAAAGCAGCCACTGCCTTGTGAATAAGGACCAAAGTAAAGTAACTTTTCATGTTGATTTATAACTGCAATCGCAGGAGTGGATGGAATCTTTTTTTGCAACTCAGGATAGTTGTCAATGTCGATATAAAAGGCTTTTGCTTGAGAATTTTGCAATAAGGTATTTATTTTTGATACGTGTCTTGTTACCAGAGTCTGGCAAAAACAGCCATCTCCTGAACTTAAATGCACCACACGCGCACCTTCCATTGGTTCGGTGTTGCTTAAAGTGCTGACTAATTGCGACTCAAAGCCTAAAGACATCAATTGCATAGCGAGACGATTGTCATGATCAAAGGGCTGCATCGTACTTTGGTTCATCGCAATAACAAAGCCAGAAGCAAGGGCAAACCAGAGCATAAGTGCGCTCCACTTAACAACCCGTTTGAACTTGCCCTGACTCACCGTCTTGCTCACTTATTCAAAACACCTTAGCGCATCACTGAATATGGAATTTATTAAGCTGCTCACCTAATTCTTCAGTTAATCGATTGAGCGCTTCCACCTCATGTTTTAGGCCTTCAACTTGAGACTTTTCTTCTGCAAATAAACTATTCAAATGTTCAGCTGATTGACTAATTGTCGCCGAAGTACTCGCTTGCTCGGTTGCGGAGCCAGCAACATTGGTTACGTTTGTGTTAACCAAAGCAATGCCGTCTAGCACTTGTTGCATGTTATTTGTAGCAAGTTCAGATGATTCTACCGCCACATTTACCATTTCAACGCAGTTTTGCATATTGTCCACAGAATGGTTAGCGCTGTCGGTTAGCACGCTAGTGATTTTCTCAATCTCTTCTGCACTCTCTTTTGATTTGATGGCGAGGTTTCGCACTTCGTCTGCTACCACAGCAAAACCACGACCGTGCTCTCCTGCTCTAGCTGACTCAATAGCGGCATTGAGTGCCAGTAAATTAGTTTGCTCAGCAACAGTTTTAATCGACTGCATTACCTCAGAAATATTCTGACACTTACTGCTTAAATCACTAATCGCGACAGAAGTTGTTTGTAGGGTTGATTTTAGCTGTCCAATATTATTGCGGCTATCGACTATAGCGGCTCGCGTTTCTTCCGTCTTACCTGTTGCATTACTCGCATACTGATTGGCATCTTGCGATAAGTCAGCAACATCTTGAATACTTTTGGTCATATTGCGCATCGATGAGGATATCGAGCTGACTTGGGCATATTGCTCATCCACTTTATTGTCTAACGCACTGGAAGAAGATTGCACCTTATCAGCAAACGCTAACAACTCTTGTCCGATATGATGCGCTTTACTTACTAAAGTTTTAACCGCGATCATCATTTGCTTAAATTGAACAAGATGTTCAATTTCGACTAAGTCACTGTCACGCAAATTTATCTGCCCTTTTGTTCCAACGATTCGTTCGATGGACGCACTTAAATCTAATGCCGCGTCAGCTTCTTTACGGGATTTATGAGCAACAAACGCCAATACCGCACACTCAACAATCGCAAAGGCTGCATGAATAACTAAAATGATAAAACTCGGTGAGCTATCCTCAAATACAATTACTGCGCCACCGGTATGCTGCATGATAAAGCCACCAATATGGTGAATAGCCACCACTAGAGTGCCAGTGATAATAACTTTCCAGTCTCTGAAGAAGGATAAAAATGCAAGGATCACAAAGACCTGGAAGTGCATTTCGGTCATACCCATAGTTTGTTGTATATGTAAGGCCGCCATAAGCTGTGTTGCCATAGCTACCATATGGCGCGACATTGAGCTAAGCGGTGAACGCAGCCCTACTACTATCGCCGGTATACAAATTACCAGTCCCAGACCTAGGCCTAATGCCATGCTGCCAGTGACGTACCCAATACCGATACTCATTAGTAATTGGATAATCAGTACGTAACGAAATACGGCGTGAGTGCGTAGATATTCATTCAGCAAAGTATTGTTTGCCACAACCTTCCCCTATCGAGCATAGTTTATTTAATAATCAGGTTATCGGCGCAACTGCGAGCATGTTAAGGTTTAATTTACATTAAGCATCTACAGTTGTATAAAAATCCATCGAATTCAAAGAAATTAGCAATACAAGCTTATATTTTGAATAATTATATATTTTAATTGCATATTTATATTTAAGTGATAGTATAGGCTTTAATATGTACCAGATTGTACTTTTAAAGTGTGTTTCGCCTCGCCAACTGGCGTTTGAGTGCAATCTTGGGAATAAAGAATATGTGCTTTATAAATGGTTTTATGTCACGGTTCTCTCCCAGAACTTGTTACTAGGTTACAGTGTCATAACTTACGCTTACCCTGAGTAACACCTAGAAGGTTTAATAGCGCACGCCGAGAGATTGTCGTGTGTTATTAGGCCCTTTTTTTATTTTGCTAAAGACAATAATGATGACAACTTCAATAAAATCCTGTGTGATGGGAGCCAGCGGCTATACAGGTGCAGAGTTAATAAAATTGTTAGCCTCGCACCCACAATTTTCAGTCGACGCCTGTTTTGTATCTGCAAATAGCGCAGATTCAGGTAAAACTGTAGGTCAAGTACATCCTGCATTAGCTCATGTGTCTAACCTTTGTATGCAAGCGTTAAACGATGAGCAAGTCAGCTTAATTGGACAACAGTACGACGCAATTTTTATGGCCTTACCCCATGAGGTGAGTCATCGTTGGGCGCATTTATTAAAACAAAGCGACGCCGTAGTCTTTGATTTGTCGGGTGCGTTTCGCTTAAGTAATGAAGAAATCTTTGAGCAATACTATGGTTTTAAGCATAACTACCCCAAGTTATTAAAGGAGCGAGTGTATGGGCTTGCAGAGTGGCATGAAGAAGAAATTGCCAGTGCTGGTTCTATAATTGCAGTGCCGGGATGCTACCCTACTGCTTCACTGTTAGGCCTCAAACCCTTAATTCATAACGCCTTACTCAGTCCCCAACAATTGCCAGTTATTTCTGCAGTAAGTGGTGTTAGTGGTGCTGGGAGAAAGGCCTCAATGACCTCTAGCTTTTACGAGGTCAGCTTACAAGCTTATGGCGTATTGCAGCACAGACATACGCCCGAAATTGAAGAGTTTGCTAAATCATCGGTTATTTTTACGCCTCACCTAGGCGCTTTCAAACGCGGGATATTAGCCACCATTACCGCCTTTACCCAAGAGGCAGTAACAAAAGCAGATATCGACCATGCCTTTGAACAAGCCTACGCCCACAAACCAATGATAAGGCTATGTGAGACTTGGCCCAAGGTAGACCAAGTTGCTCATACTCCATTTTGCGACATTCACTGGGCTTTTGATGCACAAAAAAAATGTGTAGTGGTAACCTGCGCCATCGACAACCTATTGAAAGGCGCTGCGAGTCAAGCGCTGCAGTGTGCCAATATTCGCTTTGGGTTAAATGAAAGCTTAGGCCTCATACCCGCTTAATATTTTCAAAGATAACACTTCAGGACATGACAAGCGCAATGACAACGCAACAAGCAATTATTATAGTAAAAGTAGGTGGTCGCTTCTTTGATGAGCTACTAGACGCTACAACCGATGGCCATCCTTTATTGCATGCCCTTGTTGCCCTGCAAAAGGTAGGCAGAAAAGCCATTTTAGTGCACGGCGGTGGTGACCAAGTACAAGCGCAATTGCGAGCTCTTAGTATGCCAAGTGAGAAATTAGATGGACTGCGCGTAACACCCTTTTCGCACATGCCCGTGGTCACCGGTGTTTTAGCGGGCTATTTGAATAAAAGTTTGGTCGCACAAAGCCGTGCTGTTGGTTTAAATACCGTTGGCATTAGTTTAAGTGATGGGAATATTGCTAGCTGTCTGCCTATTAACCCTGAATTAGGAGCTGTCGGCGCACCTCACGCCGGCGACGTTACGTTAATTAACGCCTTGTTAGATAATCATATAATGCCAATTATTGCTTCGGTAGGCTGCGATGAAAAGGGTAACTTATATAATGTAAATGCAGACCATGCAGCCACATGTATCGCAAAGCTTGTAGACGGACAACTATTGTTATTATCGGATGTAAAGGGTGTTTTAAATGCGGAGAAATCTAAACTAGACACGCTCAGCGCAGAACAGGCGAAAACGCTTGTTGTAAATAAGGTCATTACCGACGGTATGATAGTAAAAGTTAGAGCCGCACAAGAGGCCGCTGATACGCTTGGCCGTAATGTGACTATTGGTAGCTGGAATGATGTATCTGCATTTGTTAGCGATATAGAGCAAAGTGCAGACTTAAACAAAGCGTTTGGTACACAAATCTCGCCACGTTAATAAACAATTAATCAATTGCCGACCCAAAATGATTGCCGGCAAAAAAAGAGTTAAATCATAGGACAGAATATGCATCAGGATTTATTAAGCTTTAGTCATTGGACAAGCGAGCAAGCGAACAACTTACTTAAGTTCGCATTGGATTTAAAACAGAATCCTGAAAAATATGGTAAGACCTTAGCTGGCAAATCCATTGTCGCAATTTTTGAAAAACCTTCGTTGCGGACCCGTGTGAGTTTTGATATTGGGATAAATAAACTCGGTGGTCATATGGTATATGTTGATAGCCAAGGTAGTGAATTAAAAAAGCGTGAAGATCCCAAAGACGTAGGTGCAAACTTGGCGCAATGGGCAGACGCCATTGTAGCGCGAGTATATCAACATGAAACCCTCGAAGCTTTGGCCGGCGGCGCGGATATCCCGGTAGTCAATGCACTGTGTGACCGCTACCATCCCTGCCAAGCGCTCGCCGACTATATTAGTATGCATGAACACTTAGGCTCAGTAGCAGGTAAAACTATGGCTTACGTAGGAGATGGAAATAACGTCACACATTCATTACTCATACTTGGTGTATTACTTGGATGTCATCAGGTAGTGATAACGCCGCCCGGTTACGAAATTGACTCGGGTATACAAGATAGCGTGGAACAACTTGCCGCAAACCACAAAGTAGATGTGCGCTATAGCAATAATATCGACGACATCAAGCAATGCGATATTATCTATACCGACACATGGTTGTCGATGGGTGATGATACGCCACTTGCAGATATCAAACAGGCGTTTATGCCATATCAAGTGAATGAACAATTAGTACAGAACACGAAAGCAAGCCATGTTATGCATTGTCAGCCTGCTCATCGTGATTTAGAAATTACAGGTGAGTTGATGGACTCCGGTAAGTCTTTGCTAATGGCACAAGCGAATAATCGTATGCATGCACAAAATGCAATACTTAGTTATTTAATGACGGATATTGCGCTTTAATTGGCGAATACCGCAATAATATTATTTAAGGAAGACCCATGTCTGACATCAAAAAAGTCGTACTCGCTTACTCAGGCGGATTAGATACCTCAGCCATTGTACCTTGGCTAATTGAAAACTATGGTTGCGAGGTTATTGCCTTTGCCGCCGATGTAGGTCAAGGCGATGAAGAACTCGAAGGACTAGAAGCTAAGGCACTTGCAAGTGGCGCAAGTGAATGCCACATCGTTGATTTAAAAGAAGAGTTTGTAAAAGACTTTATTTATCCTACGCTTACAACAGGTGCGGTATACGAGGGTGAATACTTACTGGGTACTTCTATGGCCCGCCCTGTTATTGCAAAAGCTCAGGTAGACGTTGCTCGCAAAGTAGGGGCTGACGCCTTATGCCACGGTTGTACTGGCAAAGGAAATGATCAAGTCCGCTTTGAAGGTGCCTTTGCTGCACTTGCACCAGAGTTAAAAGTCATTGCCCCTTGGCGTGAATGGGACATGGTATCAAGAGAAGATTTGTTAGCCTACTTGGCCTCGCGCAATATCAAAACCACTGCCTCGGCCACCAAAATCTATAGCCGCGATGCAAATGCATGGCATATATCTCACGAAGGTGGGGAGCTTGAAGACCCTTGGTGTGAACCGACTAAACCCGTATGGACAATGACCGTTGACCCAGTTGATGCACCGGACACGCCAGAAAAAGTCACTCTGCGTTTTTTAGAAGGCAAACTCACCCATGTTAATGATGAGGCCTTATCGCCTTACAATGCGTTAGTGAAACTCAATACCATTGCAGCTGCACACGGTGTTGGCCGTATTGATATCGTTGAAAACCGTCTAGTTGGAATGAAATCTCGAGGGTGTTATGAAACTCCTGGCGGCACGGTATTAATGAAAGCGTATAAGGGCTTAGAAGCATTAGTACTCGACAAGTCTGCGCTTAAATACCGCGAGCAAATAGGGCTTGAATTTGCCCATGTTATGTACGACGGGCGTTGGTTTACGGCACTGAACGACGCATTACTTGCGGGCGCGGCAAGCTTTGCACAGCTTGTCACCGGTGACATCGTGGTAAAACTCTACAAAGGTAACGCCACCGTTGTGCAGCGTAAATCACCTAACAGCTTATATTCAGAAGATTTTGCCACCTTTGGTGCCGATGATGTGTATGACCAATCTCATGCTGAAGGCTTTATTCGCTTGTTTAGCTTATCAAGCCGAATTAAGGCATTAAAAGCGCAAGGCGGCGCTAACTAAACGTCAGTAATTTTAAATTAAGCCCTTTGCAGGGCTTAAACAAGGTAGTTTTAAGGAGTACATACAATGGCGCTATGGGGCGGAAGGTTTGCTGGTGATGCCAGTGCAATGTTTAAGCAGGTCAACGATTCACTGCCATTCGATTACGTAATGGCAGTTGAAGATATTATCGGCTCCATCGCTTGGTCTAAAGGCTTAGTGCGTGCAGGCGTGCTGACTGAGCAAGAACAAGCTCAACTTGAACAAAGCCTCAAAAGTTTACAAGCAGCGGTTGAAGCGGGGCAAGTAGATTTTGCCAGCTCGGGTGAGGAAGATATCCATAGTTTTGTAGAAGCGCACTTAACCCGTGAACTTGGTGACTTAGGCCGCAAGTTGCATACCGGGCGCAGTCGTAACGATCAAGTTGCTACCGACTTTAGACTATGGACAAAGCGCCATCTTGCTGGCCTCAAACTAGATTTGGTTAATCTTCTGAACGCCTTATTAAAATGCGCCTCGCGCCATGACCAAGCTATTATGCCCGGTTATACGCATTTACAACGTGCCCAGCCAGTATACTTTGCCCATTGGTGCCTGGCATATGTCGAAATGCTAAAACGCGACATAAGCCGAATTGACGATTGTGTTGCACGCTTGAATCAATCCCCATTAGGCTGTGGTGCACTAGCGGGCACTACTTTTGCTGTGGACAGGCATCAGCTTGCTCAAGAGCTTGGCTTTGACAGCCCTTGCTTAAATAGCTTAGATGCAGTGTCTGATCGTGATTTTGTATTGGAGCTGTTGTTCACTGTAAGTACCGGCATGATGCACTTATCACGAATGGCCGAAGACTTAATTTTTTACAACTCAGGAGAAGCTGGCTTTTTGCAATTAAGCGATGCAGTTACCTCTGGCTCGTCATTAATGCCACAAAAGAAAAACCCTGATGCATTAGAGCTAATGCGCGGTAAATGTGGCCGAGTGTTTGGTCATTTGCAAGGTTTATTGGTGACCATGAAAGGCTTGCCTCTTGCCTATAACAAAGACATGCAAGAAGACAAAGAAGGCGCGATGGATGCCGTTGACCAATATCATATATGCTTGTGCATCGGCGTAGAGGTTCTCGATGGATTGCGCGTGAATCAAGAGGTCACTAAAAAAGCTGCACAGCAAGGCTATGCGAATGCCACAGAACTTGCCGATTACTTGGTTGATAAAGGCATTCCTTTCAGAACTGCCCATGATATTTCAGGACAAGCGGTAGTAAAAGCAATAGAGAAGGGCCTGCCATTAGAGGACTTAAGCGTAACCGAACTACAAGCATTACATCCAAGCATTGAGGATGATATATATCCGTGGCTAGCCCTTGATGCAGTGCTCGATAAACGCGGGCAATTAGGGGGTACTAATCATAAAATGGTGATGCAGGCCTTATATGTAGAGTATGAAAATGTAGATAAGTTAAAAGCGAGTCTTGATACCCAATTAGGTCACGGTTTAAGTGGTGAAGTATGAGTTTATCTCACGATGACAGTGTACGACTATTTAGAAACTCTGCACCATACATAAATGCTCACCGCGGCAAAACATTTGTGATCATGTTTGGGGGAGAAGCGGTGCTTGACCCAAACTTCCCTCGTTTAATTCAAGACATCGCCCTGTTACATAGCCTAGGCATGCGTATCATTATTACCCATGGTGCTCGGCCACAAATTGATGAAAGGCTGCAACTTCGAGGAGTGAAGGGGCGCTTTGTAGATGGTCTACGAGTCACCGATAAAGCCACATTAGAGTGTGTAAAAGATGCCGCGGGCTCTCTGCGCAGTCAAATTGAAGCGTTGCTAACCTTAGGTTTACCTAACTCACCTATGCACGGGGCCCGTATTCGAGTATGTTCAGGTAACCTCGTTATTGCCAAGCCTATCGGCGTGCGTAATGGTATTGATTTTGAGCATACCGGTCTGGTTCGCCGTATCGATGTTGAAGGCATTAAAGACCAATTAGAAGATGGCTCTATTGTTTTATTATCTCCTATGGGCTACTCACCCACGGGTGAAGTGTTTAATTTGTCACATGAGGATGTAGCGACTCAAGCTGCCATTGCCGTTGGTGCAAATAAAATTATCACCTTGTCTGAATTCGACGGTATTTATCGAAATGATCAAGGTGAAGGGGATACGTTTGTACGCACTATTGAGTTAAATGCCCTACAAGCCTTGCTAGACACCAACAAAATTGTTGCTGAAAGCACCTGTGTTGATGCCATGATGGCTGCTGTATCGGCAGGCATAGAGCGCGCTCATTGCGTAAGTTATAAAGACAACGGTACCCTGCTCAAAGAGCTTTTTACTCGTGATGGCGATGGCACATTGATCATGCAAAACCATTACGAACAATTACGCACTGCGGTGATTGACGATGTTGGGGGCATTCTTAAGCTTATCCGCCCACTTGAAGATAGTGGCGCTTTAGTAAAACGCTCGCGAGAACGCCTAGAAAATGAAATCGAACAGTTTATGGTCATTGAGCGCGACGGTATGATCATCGCCTGTGCGGCGCTGTATATGTTTAGTGAAGATGGCAGCGGTGAAATTGCCTGCGTTGCGACACATCGAGAATACAGAGGACAAAACAGAGGTGAGCGCTTACTAGCTGCACTCAAAGACAAAGCGATTCTATATCACCTAAATAAGATTTTTGTGCTAACCACCGTAACCGGTCACTGGTTTTTAGAACAAGGGTTTGTCGAGGAAGCTGTAGAGACATTGCCATCTAGAAAACAAGAAATGTATAACTTTACTCGCAATTCAAAGGTCTACGCACTTACGATTGATGGCCAGTAGCTTATTGTTGCGTGCTCAAAGGAGTTTATAAATTATTAGCAGCTAGGTTACCAAAGGAAAGCCATCAACTGTGAGGTTTCCGCGCTTCTTTTTATACATGGATTTATCTGCTTGGCTTAACATATGGTTGACGCTTTCTTGCGGAGTCTCAAACATAACGTGACCTACACTGGCGCAAACGGTAATACTAAGTTCATCGTTGATTTGTAATGGCAGATTGCTCAAACGTTCGGTCAAGCGGATTGCAATGCCTTCGGCCTCGTAATCAAGATCAAACAGGCCCGCTACCACAAACTCATCACCGCCCACACGCCCAACTACATCATTAGTCCGAGATTGATTCGCAAGGATTTTAGCAATAATGCTCAGTACTTTGTCACCGCAGTCATGGCCATGTGTATCGTTAATCGCCTTAAAGTTGTCCAAGTCGATATAAAATATACTCAGTAAGCCACCGCTTTTTCGTTGCATGCTTAATAGTTCTTCCGTTTTTGTTACCCAACCTCTTCGATTGAGGATATTACAAAGCACGTCTGTATTTGCTTGCGCCTCCGCGCGCTGTTTCGCGATTTTGATACTTTCAATGCGAGATGAAACGACAATGGCAAAAATAAAAGCCTCCAATGCGAATGCCATAATAAGGCCATAGCGGGTCATAAAATCACCCACATCGATAGGTAAAATGCGCATAGCCATTGCTGCAACCATGGTTATTAAACTAAAGCACACCAACCACGCCATCTCAACTTTTCGAATAGTTTGCCAAATTACTAAGATCAATATGCTAACCATAATAAGTAGGGTTAGATACGCCATAATGATTCCGGCGACCGATGAAGCTAGATTGTGTTCGCCTAAGGCAATAAATACGGATAAAAGTAGCACAATTAATGCTGCTGGATTTAAGACATAATGTGTCAATTTAGGCCATGTGCTGTTTATTTCGGTAACGCGAGTTATAAACACCGTAGCGGCGACAACGGTTAAACCTGCAAACAAAATATAAAAGAAGTGACCAAGAATAAAAAATTGTTGCGGTAAAAATATATGTAACTGACCTTCTTGTAGAAGAAAAAACGTAGATGCACAAAACACATACAGGCTGTATAGAGTTAATAGCTGGTCGCCTAATATTCTGCCCATAAACCAAACATATAATATGAGCACTATGCACAAGCCATAAAAAGCACCCATGACTATATTGTTGACTAAGCTTTTATTAAAAAACTCTTCAACACTAGTCCAACTTACGATGGTGATATCGCGGTTATGCATTAATAGTGTAAAACGAACTGTTAACTCGCCGGAAGGTAACAAAAAGGTTGGCGAGGTGGCTTTAAGAGTTTCGAGGGGAGCTCCGGCTTTTTCCCACTGAATATCGATTAATTCGTAGCGTTCAAAATTTAACACACTTTGATGGGTCAACTGACATTTAATAGTCAGCTCGTTTATCCCTTTATTTAAGGCAAAGCTAAGCGGCTCGTCTTTTTCTAGGTCGATATAATCCGCTTCAGCCCCTTCTTGCACCTGTGCAATTTGGCAATACTCAATACCAGCGCCAGGCGCCATTATCGATTGAGCAAAAGTAAACTGGGTTGCTGCGCCCAGAAGAATCAAGCAACAACACGCAAACTTTACCCAGTGCATACTCACACCATAACCATTACAGACTGACTCGCTTAAAGGCGCGATATTCGGCTTTCCAAAAGTTACTTTCAATCTTGTTGCGCAACACCTCGTCCGACAACGTTAGCGCTAAGTTCTGCTCCATCGCTACCTTTGCTACCGCAAAAGCAATATCTTTACTCAGCTGCCTTATTTGCGTAAGAGGTGGTAATAAATCGGCTGAATCACCCCTTGCTAAGGGAGATGCATCGGCCAGTGCATTACTTGCCGCCATCAACATTTCGTCTGAAATCAACTGTGCCTTTGAAGCTACCACACCTAAACCAATGCCCGGGAAAATATAGCTATTGTTACATTGGGCAATCGGATACGTATGACCTTTATATTGAACTGGCGCAAAAGGACTTCCGGTCGCAATAACAACTTTACCGTCGGTCCATTCAATGACCTGCTCTGGTCTTGCTTCAACCTGCCGTGAAGGGTTGCTCAACGGAAAAATGATGGGGATTTCGCAATGCTGCTGCATCGCACGAATAACTTGCTCGGTAAAAAGGCCTGGTTGCCCTGAAACACCAATCAATAAATCAGGTTTGGCACAGTTGACCACGTCCAGCAGCGAGGGGTAATCGCCACTATATTGCCAATCGTCTAAATTCGCTAAAGGCTGTTGCAATATTGCCTGAAAATCTCTTAAGCCTTCCATGCCCTCCGTTAGCAAACCATAGCGGTCTACCATAAACACTTGAGCGCGGGCAGCGGCCTCAGTTAATCCTTCAAATTGCATCTGCTGCACGAGCATTTCAGCAATACCACAACCGGCTGAACCTGCGCCAACAAACACCACTTTTTTATCTGACAACTTTGCACCGCGGGCTTTACACGCTGCTAAGATCGTCCCAAGGGCAACTGCAGCAGTGCCTTGTACATCATCGTTAAAACAACATACTTTGTGACGATAGCGCTGCAATAACGGCATTGCATTAGGTTGAGCAAAATCCTCAAACTGAATCATTGCCTCTGGCCACCTGCGTTTTACTTCATTGATGAATATATCTAAAAACTCATCATACTGATCTTGCGATATCCGGGGATGGCGCGCCCCCATATACATAGGATCGTCTAGTAGTTTTTGGTTGTTCGTACCAACGTCTAACATTACCGGTAAGGTGTAAGCTGGGCTGATGCCTCCGCATGCGGTATACAATGATAGCTTTCCAATCGGGATCCCCATTCCGCCAATACCTTGGTCACCCAAGCCCAAAATACGTTCACCGTCGGTCACCACAATCACTTTTACTTTGCGTTTGGTTGCGTTACGCAATATGTCTTGCAACATATGCCGCTCTTCATAGCTGATAAATAAGCCGCGAGAGGAGCGATAAATTTCAGAAAACTGCTCGCAAGCCTCCCCTACCGTGGGGGTATAAATGATGGGCATCATTTCTTCGATGTGGGCTTGCACTAAACGATAAAACAGGGTTTCGTTATTATCTTGTATGGCGCGTAAATAAATGTGCTTATTCAGGGGCTCTGAAAAGCTGCTGTACTGCATGTAAGCTCGCTCTACCTGCTCTTCTATGGACTCATAACGCGGTGGCAGCAAACCTAACAAATTAAATGATTTGCGCTCGCGCTCGGTAAATGCGCTCCCTTTATTCAGTAAAGGAGTTTCGAGCAAGGCGGGCCCAGCATAAGGAATATATAAAAAATCGTTGTTGTCTGCTGTCGACATTGTCAGTAATCACCTAATAAAGTTATGTAGCGAACTAAAATATATCATCAAGGGCGGTATCTTCTTCCTCTGACGCTTCATTTTCAACTGGTAATGACAAATCAGCGTCTTGAGCAAAACTGGTCGGCTCAGTGCCAGCAGCAAAATACTCAAACATCGAAGAGGAATCTGTTCTATTGCTCAGCTTGCCCGTAGCCCGATCAATCCGTACTCGTACGATTCCCTCTGGAATCATTTTAGTCTGTTCGGGCGTGTCTGCCAGAGCGGTTTGCATGAAACGAATCCACGTTGGTTGGGCAGCTTTAGCGCCATCTTCTGCGCCAATTAAAGCATTCCCCATCCAGTTGAAACGCTCTGGATTTTTGTTGATCAAATTCTGGTTACGCGTAGCACGGCCAAGTTCCCTTGCCGGATCATCAAAGCCAGTCCAGGCGGCGGCGACTAAGCCTGGCGCAAATCCAGTAAACCAAGTATCACGTGCATCGTTGGTAGTACCTGTTTTCCCGCCTATGTCTTCACGCTGCAACATATTGCGTGCTCGCCAACCTGTCCCCATCCAATACGTACGGGTATTCCAACTGCCGTTTGCTCTGACCGCAGTGCGTAGCATCTCTGATACCAAAAATGCAGTTTGTTCACTAATAACGCGCGGCGCTGACTTTGCAGTATTTATCGTCTCAGATGCTGAATCCTCGTCTTGAGATAGTTCACTAGAAAATTGAAACTCACGGGCTAGCTGCTCTTCTAAATCTTGCATACTATTAGCTTGAGCTAACTCGTTTTGTGTCGCGTCATCGGATATTTCAGACTCTAGTTTTTGCACAGAATCTAAGTCGCAAGGGTCGCAAGCTAGCAATGGGTCAGCTTGCCATTGAATGGTGCCATCTGGAGTTTCAATACGTTCAATGAAATAAGGACGGACACCAAAACCGCCATTTGCAACAATGGCCATCGCGGTCGCGACCTCTAACGGGGTATGTGAGCCCGAGCCTAGTGAAAGAGTCTCATCTCTGGGCACTTCATCACGTAAAAAGCCAAACTTTGTAATGTATTCTCTAGTTCTGTCCAAACCGACACCACGAAGTAATCTGACCGATACCACATTTTTAGATTTACCAAGAGCTTTACGCATACGGATTGGCCCGTCATAAACGGCTGGCGAATTCTGAGGCCGCCACGCAACGCCGGATGCTGCATCCCACTGATTAATTGGGGCGTCATTAATAATTGAGGCTATGGTGTAACCGTTATCAAGAGCGCTAGCATATATGAAAGGCTTAATATTTGACCCCACTTGACGTTTTGCCTGAGTCGCACGATTAAACTGCGTATGATAAAAGTCATAACCTCCAACAACCGCTTCGACGGCACCATCAAAGGGGTTTAATGCGACAAATGCGCCAGATGCGTCAGGTAGCTGTGATAGTTGCCAAATATCGTCATTTTCGCGCTGACGGACATACACCACCATGCCTTCATGAAGAATATCCGCCGCTAGCTCAGGTTCATTTCCCTGCGCGCTATCATTAATATACGCTCGTGCCCAATCTAAACCGTCCCATGTTAGCTCAATTTCGTTTCCGTCTTGCATTAGCATCGTTGCAGTTTGCCCTTCGACTGCAATAACGGCTGCGGGTTTAAGTGCGCCAATGGCCTTGTAATTGTTTAGCGCAAGTAATAATTGTTGCTTTGTTAGGGGCGTAAACTCACCGCGCTCAGATCTTATTTGTGCAGCCTCTTGTGGACTCAAGGGTGACTCAAAACCAAAGGATTGTAATGTATCTTCAGTCAGAGGCTGATATAAAATGTCCAAAGGACCACGGTAGCCATGGCGCTCATCATAATCATGTAGATTTTGTATTACTGCGCGTTGTGCCGCTTGTTGATATTTTGAGTGAGCCGCAGCATACACATTAAAACCACTCGTTTCGGCTATTTCTTTACCGTAAATAGCAATGACTTCGTTGTATATTAAATCGGCCAAATAAGGTGCATCTAACTCTATCTCGGCACCGTGTCGTTTTGCCGTAACAGGGGCTTGCGATGCCTCATCAAACTCTTCTTTGGTGATATAACCTTCGTCAAGCATTCGTAACAATACAATGCGTCGGCGCTCTTTTGAACGCTCAGGTCGGCTAATTGGATTTAGCGCGGAGGGCGCTTGTGGCAAACCCGCCAAAGTGGCAACTTGCGCAAGGGTTAGTTCGTTAAGCGTTTTTCCGTAATAAACTTGTGCAGCCGCCCCAACACCAAATGAACGATGCCCAAGTTCAACTTTATTTAGGTATAATTCTAGGATCTCATCTTTGCTCAACTCTTGTTCCATATGGTATGCAATGAAGACTTCTTTGATTTTTCGAGAGAACTCTTTTCGTCTATTTAGAAAAAAACCTCTTGCTAATTGCATAGTTAGCGTACTTGCACCTTGTTTTTTCTCGCCAGTCACGGCAAGATTAACAGCTGCACGCATAACGCCGATGGGATCAACCCCCATATGGTCGTAAAAGCGGCTATCTTCGGTAGCAATTATTGCATTAATTAGCGAGTCAGGAACTTCGCTCAAGGACACGGGAATTCTGCGTTTAACGCCATATTGAGAAATCAATTTCCCGTCTTGTGTAAATATTCGCATCGGTGTTTGAAGCTCAACGTCTTTTAAAACGTCTACACTAGGAAGGTCGTTTTTGAGATAAAAATACATCCCTAACACGGACGAAACGCCGATAAAAAATACAAGCAAAATAAGGATAAGAAAGACTTTTATATACTTCACAATAGCTTAGCTACTCAATTATTTTAAAATTAACTCTCAAATTTTATACGTATGTGTCGTTAACAAATACATACATTTTTACAAAATTCAGTATGATGCGAGCGTATGATACTGCAACTAACTACAGGCCGCCATTGAATGAAATCGCTTTTTCAAAAAAAAGCTAAGACAATAATCGGTTTAGACATAGGGACCAAATTCGTTAAGGCCTGCAGTCTAGACGTGTCTGGCACACAATGCAAAGTCCTTGCGTTCGCGTGCGAACCTATTGTTGGATTAGCTTTCTCTGAACGAGAAATCAAAGATTTTGACGCCATCAGTAAAGCCCTCAAAAAAGTGCAAATGGGTATCAAATCAAAAAGTAAGGAATGCGCCATCGCGGTTGCTGGTTCGTCAGTAATAAGCAAGATGGTATACATGGAACCTGACCAAAGCGACTTTGAACTCGAAACGCAAATAGAGCTAGAAGCAGACAGCTTAATCCCCTATCCTTTAGACGAGGTTTACTTAGACTTTCAAGAAATCGCCAGCTCTAAAACTCATGTTGGTAAGGTAGAGGTTCTGCTCAGTGCTGCACACCGTGATTTAATAGACAGTAGGATCACGCTGGTTAGAGAAGCAAACTTCGAACCGGTTATTGTTGACATTGAGTCCAATGTTTTAGCTGACAGTTTTATTCAGTTCGCGCCCAAACAAAAAGGTGATCAGAGTGTATGTATAAACGTCGGAGCATCGCTTATGCAACTTAGCGTGATTGAAGATGGTCGCGTTATTTACAATAAGGAGCATAGCTTCGGGGTTAATAGCTTTATTCAAGACCTTGCGATGCTTTACAATATCGATCCGGTGGAAGTAGAATCACAACTTGCGAGTAATACTGCACCCGACAGTTGGTTCACCGATAATTTGCCTACCTTTTTATCTAGCCTACAACAGCAAATTCAACGTGCATTACAGATGTTCGTTGCAACCACCCATAAACCGATGCCAAATGGCTTTTCTTTAAGTGGTGGTGGTGCAAATTTACCCAACATATGCGAAGAGCTTAGTAGAGATATGGCAATGGACGTTAAGTTGTTTAATCCTTTTCAAGGAATGAGCTTTGACGACAAAGTTAATAAAGAGAAACTAATGACAATGGCACCACAGCTTAGCATAGCTGCAGGACTTGCAACGAGGAGTCTCAGCGCATGGCAAAAATAAACCTGTTGCCTTGGCGTGAATCGTTACGCCAGTCGCAAAAGAAACAATATTTGAGTTCGCTTGGTTTGCTTGCGGTAATTGTTTTTGCCGTATTTTGGTTAGCCGGTGAGGTAATTGAACAGCAAATCAGAAATCAAAGTGCACGTAACGATTATTTGCAGCAAGAAATACAAGTTTTAGATGCGCAAATCGACGAAATTAAACGCATAAAAGAGGCAAAAGAAGAAATCGTTGTTCGCATGGCCTTAATAGAACAGCTTCAGGTCAGCCGCAACGTCACCCCGATCTTGTTTGAAGAGCTCACTAAATTAGTGCCTGCAGGCGTTTCATTTAATAGCTTAACGCGCACTGACAACCAATTAAAACTAATTGGTATCAGTGAATCAAATAATCGCTTGTCTGCCTTTATGCGCGGATTAGAGGAATCAGAGGTCTTTCTTAACCCTGTATTGTCGTCGATTGTTGCTGACGCCTCTACCTCCAACGCAATAAGTGATTTTGAACTGACTATGTCACTAAGTAGAAAATATGCACCCGAAGAAGCCTCTACCGATGCAAATGCAGGAGGTCGATAATCATGGCCTTTGATTTTAATAAACTAAAAGAAGTTAACGACTTAGATTTTGAGCAAGTTGCGATTTGGCCAAATGAGGTCAAAATACTAGTGGCGATTATCTGCAGTATCATTGTAGGTGCAGCGAGCTATCATTTTATCGTGAGCAATAAATTACCTCAACTGGAGTCAGTGCAAGCTCAAGAAGAAAAGTTACGTGGTGAATTTGAAGCAAAGTATCGTATCGCAGTTAATCTTCAAGCATACAAAGAACAATTAGCTCGCATCGAAGATGACTTTTCTTCAATGTTGAAGTCGCTACCGACGTCAAATGAAACCCCAGGCCTTTTAGATGACGTGACCTTTGTAGGAACCGATGCTGGATTGTCATTTAAATTGTTAAATTGGCAGCAGGAAATCCCTAAAGAGTTCTACACTGAGCTTCCCATACAAATAGAAGTTGTTGGGGGTTATCATGAATTTGGTCAATTTACCTCTAACGTAGCGAATCTTCCTCGCATCGTAACGCTTCATGATTTTGACATTACCCGAACCAACGGCGAGTTATCACTGCGTATGCAGGCAAAAACTTACCGCTCTGAACAAACGGAGGGGATGCAATGAAGCGGGTTTTACTAAGTATCAGCGGCGTAGTAATGCTTTCAGGTTGTGGTGCAAGCATCGACGATTTGGTGACATACACGCAGCAAGTTAAATCGAATACTCAAGTAAGTATTGAACCTTATCCAGAGTTTAACGAATTTGAAAGCGTTGACTATAAAGCGCAAGGACAGCGCAGCCCCTTTATGCGGGCTGTAGGAGAACTACCCGTGGCTGCAATCGAAACCACACCCAATTGCTCGCAACCTGACAGGCGGCGAACAAAAGAAAAACTCGAACGTTTTGGATTGGATGCGTTGCAAATGTCGGGCGTAATCAGTATAAACGGCAAGCGTTTTGCATTGATAAAAGCAAACGACAATAGTTTACACCGAGTAAGTACTGGTAACTATGTTGGGTTATTTCATGGTAAAGTTACACAAATTACTGATAATCAAGTAGAAATACAAGAGATGCTCCCTGATGGAGCAGGTTGTTGGCAGTCGAAAACCGCCACTATAAGCATGTCGTCTGCGACAGGGGAAAACAGATAATGGCTGAGCAATTCATATTCAACAAAAAATTAAACCGACGCAAACCAATGTGGTTGTGGGTGGGTGCACTAGTGCTAGGGATAGTCACTTTCGGTGTTTTTGCCCAAGAGGAGCCGGTAGTACTTATCGATCCAGTAGGTGAAGAGCTAGCAGCTGAAGAAGTGACACTCAGTGATATCGAATTTAACCGCGAAGGCAACACTGCCAAGGTCGCTATCTCATTTGAAAATGGGGTTCCTGACGTTGCAATGGTAGAAGCGCGTGGCAACATCACATTGAGCTTCGACGACAGCGAATTACACGAAGAGCAGTATGTCGAGATAGATGTCAGCCAATTTGGTACCGTTGTCTCCACTATTGAAACATTTCAACGGGATTTAACCTCTAGGGTTGAAATACGCTATGACGGTAAAGTAAGAGTTAACAAACAACAAACCGATAACGGTTATGTATTTAGCATCGTTGAAATTACGCCAGAACAAATTGCAAAAAGCGAGCAGCAAGCCTACACCGGTGCGCCAATCTCTCTAGATTTTCAAGATGTCCCCGTGCGTCAAGTCCTACAAATTATCGCACAGGTAAACGGATTCAACTTAGTAACAACAGACACTGTAAACGGTAATGTCACCATTAGCCTAACGGCTGTACCTTGGGATCAAGCTTTAGACATGATCCTTAAAATCAGAGGCCTAGATAAGCGCTTAGACGGAAACATTTTGCTGATCGCACCCAGTGATGAGCTTACCGCAAGAGAAACCCAGGACTTACAATCTAAACAGCAAGTTCAAGCACTGGCTGAGCTAAAGTCGGCTAACATTTCGATTAATTACGCAACAGCTGCTGCATTAGCTGAGATCCTAAAATCTCAAGAAGGTGGAATATTATCGGACCGCGGAACAGTAAGTGTCGATGAACGTACTAACACTTTGCTCATCCGTGATACTCAAGAATCCATTGATGAAGCACGTAATGTAATAGAAACCTTAGATATTCCGGTTAAACAAGTACTGATTGAATCTCGTATGGTTACCGTACGCGAAAATGCAGATGAGCAGTTAGGCGTGCGCTGGGGCTTTACAGGTACTGGTAGCGACAGCAGCGTGTCAGGCTCACTTGAAGGTGCAAATTCAGCAGGTGCAGGAGTTTTACCGGCTATTACCGACCGCCTAAACGTTAACTTACCCGTTGCTAACCCAGCCGGACGAATTGGTTTTCAAATCGCAAATTTAGTAGACGGTAATATCCTTGATTTAGAACTCAGTGCCCTAGAGTCAGAGAACAAGGGCGAAATTATTGCTAGTCCGCGTATCACCGTTGCAAACCAACAAGAAGCTTACATCGAACAAGGTACAGAGATTCCTTTTGTACAAGCAACTTCCTCGGGCGCAACATCGGTTGAATTCAAAAAAGCAGTATTGAGTTTACGCGTAACACCGCAAATAACACCAGACAATCGTATTATCTTGAACTTAGTTGTGACTCAAGATACGCGCGGCGAGACCGTTTCAACGTCAACAGGCCCTGCAGTTGCTATCGATACGCAAGAAATCAGCACTCAGGTTTTGGTTGAAAACGGCGAGACAATTGTACTCGGTGGGATTTTCCAACAAACAAGCACCGATGATGTATCAAAAGTACCGTTGTTCGGTGACCTACCTCTTGTAGGCAATTTGTTCAAAACTTCTCAAAAGATTGAAGAAAAACGTGAACTGTTAATTTTTGTTACACCAAAAATTATCACCGAAGGTTTTTAAATTCAATAACTTAGCTTAAGTATGCCGGTAATCTCGTTAGAAATTACCGGCATTTTTACATCTGGGCTTGCAAAGGTAAGCCAATCATTGAGATAATCCGGCCTCTCGATTTTACCCGAGGACAAAATTCGCTCATAACAAGGCCGCTTGTTATGCTTATAGTTGGTCGCCTACTGACGCGATACTGGCCAACATTAACCATTAATTAAAGATGTGAATTAGCAAAATATGGCTGAAAAACGTAATGTATTCTTAGTCGGACCGATGGGTGCAGGTAAAAGCACAATTGGCCGTCATCTTGCAGATGAACTTCACTTAGAGTTTTTTGACTCAGACCAAGAAATCGAACGTCGCACCGGCGCCGACATCGCTTGGATTTTTGATTTGGAAGGCGAAGAAGGTTTTCGAAAGCGTGAAGAAACCGTCATTCATGATTTGACCGATAAGCAAGGTATTGTACTTGCAACTGGTGGTGGCTCTATTGTTTCTAAGGTAGTCCGAAACCGCTTGTCTGCTCGTGGGATAGTCGTTTATTTACAAACCACTATCGACAAACAAGTTGCTCGCACACAGCGTGATAAGCGCCGCCCATTACTACAAAATGATGATCCTGAAACCGTATTAAGAAATCTAGCAGAAGAGCGCAACCCGCTGTACGAAGAAGTCGCTGACTATGTTGTTGAAACCGACGAACAAAGTGCTCGTGCAGTTGCGAATCAAATTATCAACAAAATAGGGCTTTAAAGCTCTTACAAAAGGACGTTAACGATGCCTACCTTGAATGTTGATTTAGGAGAGCGCAGTTATCCCATCCATATAAAAGCCGGAATCTTAACTGATCCCGGCTTTTTGTTTTCTGAGATAAGCGCAAATCATCTTATTGTTATTAGTAACAGCGTAGTTGCACCAATCTATCTTGACGCCCTCGTCGAGCGTTTAACTCAACTCGGAAAACGGGTAGATAGCATCGTTATTGAAGACGGAGAACAAGAAAAGAACCTGAGTAACTTTGAATATATATTGTCTAAGTTATTGGCAATGCCAGCATCTAGAGATGCGTGTATCGTTGCATTAGGTGGTGGCGTCATCGGCGATTTAAGCGGCTTCGTCAGCGCCTGTTATCAGCGCGGCGTTGACTTTGTACAAGTGCCTACAACTTTGTTATCGCAAGTTGATTCGTCGGTTGGGGGGAAAACAGCGGTCAACCATCCTCTTGGTAAAAATATGATTGGCGCATTTTATCAACCTAAATCAGTGTATATTGATACCGATACCTTAGGTACCCTAGCCGAGCGAGAGTTTTCTGCAGGAATGGCGGAAGTCATAAAATACGGCATTATTTACGATGACGCTTTTTTTCAATGGCTTGAAGAAAATGTTGAAGCCATCAATCACAAAGACAGCGCTACACTACAGTATATGATTGCACGTTGTTGTGAAATAAAAGCGACTATAGTTGCCTTAGACGAGCGTGAGCAGAACGTGCGCGCGCTACTGAATTTAGGGCACACTTTTGGACATGCAATAGAAGCAGAGCAAGGGTATGGTAATTGGCTGCATGGTGAAGCAGTTAGCGCTGGCATGGTACTTGCTGCAGAGTTAGCTAATATGCGTGATGACTTAGATTCGTCAGAACTTCAACGAATTCGTCATTTGTTAACGGCTTTTGCACTGCCAATACAAGGGCCTGATGATATGCACGCTAACACTTATATCCAACATATGCTTAGAGATAAAAAGGTCCTCAATAATAATATGCGCTTTGTGTTACCTATTGGCATCGGCCAAGCACATGTGGTCAGCGATGTAAGTAAACAAGAGCTGGTACAGCTCCTAGATAAATCATGAGTGAGTAGCTTAGCTAGCTGCTCTCATTTTCGTCGCGTCGGGATGGTCAGGTGTCACAACTGCATGAACGCTTAGAGCACTTAGTGAATTATTCATCGCAGCTAATTTTTGTTAGCAGCGATTCAGTCGCTATACAACAGCGAAACCTATCTGAATTTTTAGCGTTACAACACGAAAGCACTGAAGTTTCATTCTTTTCAGCCCAAGAATACGAAACTGCAAACGATTACCGGCGCACTATATGCCGCCAATTAGCTGATCATACCGTTGGCAGTTTTGTTCGCCCTTTGAGTGAACTTCTCAGTGATTTAGATGCTAGCAAAGGCCACTATTTGGTATGCATCTCTCAGGCGCAATGCATGGATATGGACTTTTTAAATGAGCTTTGGGAATGGGTAACCTCCTCCCGTCTGCATAATGCAGAGCTACATATCAATATTATCCTATTTGCTGATCCTAAGTGGACAGAAGAAGCGCAGCGTTGGTTACCTTCTCACCATACAAATAAACCTGTGTTGTTGTCATCTCAGTCAGTTGATGCGGTTGGCTTTGACGTGTCTGCACTTGAGAACCTAATGGCGCAAAAACGCGCATTCTTTGCCAACGATGATGCACGTTCAATAGTACGTAAAAATTGGTTTATTGCAGCGGTTCTCGCGTTGTTTATGGTCATCTTTGTTGCATTGATGAGCTTTCAATATCCCGCTCAAGTTAAGGCTTTCTTAGCAAGTGGTACTATACCTAATAGCGTTGAGATAGTATCTAGCACATCAGATAGCTCATCGAACGACTCGCTCAACAATGACTCAGACGCGATTGCCTCTTTGCTTAATGAAGATAAAACTGATTTCGAGCAAACAGCAAAACCCATGGCGCAAGACGAATATGTTACACAACTAGAAGTAGTCGACCCTAAACTTACCGACGATTTATTAGTCAGCAATTGGCCATCTCAGAAAAATGGGTCACCTCAACCTGAGCAATTGGAAGACAACATAGATGCTAGTATCACAAGTGAAAGCTCCAACATTGGGGTGAATGAAGAGTTCAATAACGATACACCAGAGAGCAGCGCTGCTGATTCAGAGCAAAGCAGCATATCGACGCAACAAGCAAATGTAGGTGCCAATGACAGCCCTGACTTTGCAGTACCCGATATTGTCAGCGTTCAGCAACTTAATCGTCAACTTGCTCAGCAATCATTGCAAAATACTCAGAGACCATCAGCACCTGCATCTGCATC
>CAZUON010000003.1:74170-88132 GCA_964621345.1 uncultured Glaciecola sp.
CTGCATCTGCATCAAATGATGATGCGGCTAGATATTTATTTGATGAGGCGCTTATTCTTGATTTACCACAAACTGAATTCGTACTGCAACTTGCAGGTATTCAAAACGCGAGCGTCTTAGCAAGCTATATAAATGAAAATGCATTACGTGAGAGCGTATGGATTTACCAGACTCAGCGCTACGGCGGCCCATGGTTTGTGGTATTACTCAATCGCTCATTTAGCAGCATTGAAGATGCAAGTGGTGCAATTACACAATTGCCACAAGCGATTCAGCAAGCAGGACCATTTGCAAAACGCGTAACACAGGTTCAGCAAGAAATTAGGGGACTTTAAGCTTTAGATTTCAAAATTGCGCCAATATCTTTAAACGTTCTTTTAAACGCTGTATTTTTATTGCCGAAATACAGAAATACTTGCCCACGAGTATTCCCCGACACATGTTTACCATCTCTGTTTTCGAATGCTATTCGTTTACTTACCAAACAAATCGTACTCGATTCCAACAGCAAATTCTGAAACCATCGGGTTTCGGTGGCGTTATTTACCAATACAATGGCTTGGGTTATGTTGCCCGCTCGCCAGTTACTTACAAATAAATCTACCGACGGATTAATTAATTGACGACTGTAAGGAGGGTTCATGAATACCGTACCCGGCTGCGAAAACCAGGTTTGCTTAAACGCATTCTTTTTTTCATCAAAAAAACGCGTTGCTTGAATGACTTCATTGGCCTGTTCGCTTGAAAACGGGTCTAGGTCGATAGTGCCTAAGCTCTTTCTTACTAAATCAACATATTTTTTCGGCGTGAACCATGAGTCTGAATCTCTGTTGCTTTGTTCTCCGCTCGTGGGCACTGCGCCTATATAACCAAGCTTTCGGCTATCTGCTTTACTTAGGGCTGGCTTTGCGTCCATAGGGCTCTCTTGATAACTCATATATTTGTGGCGATGTAACTTCGTTTTCAGTTGAGAGAACCTACCTACAAACTCTTATTAAGCACGCCGCGCACATAACTTTTGTAATACGCCAATCGGAGTAATTACACGCGTAATGAATAATACAGGTTTTTTTGCAAACTTACTCTTTCTTGTCACTCTCATTGTCCGATAATGCCTCAATCGGTTCTAAGATATACCGGCGTAAACTCAATAGTTTGTTTTAACTGCCGATAGTTTAAGCATTATCCAGTGTTCTACTCGTGAATAAATCAGCAACGTAGGATACACTAGTACTACTGAAGGATTTCTGAATATGCTGCCCAAAAAGCTCAAGGAGACGATGCAAAGCTTGCTATGAATATTTTGCACGGTTTGTTATCAAAGATGTTGATTTTAGTGGTGATTGTGGCAGTAATGTCACTGGCCGCCTCGTATACCTTTGTGTCTATTCAACAAGACAAGAATCTACAAGAAAATTTACAAGCTCTCAAACTCTCCCATCTTAGTACCACATACTTACTTCTAGACAACCAAATGAACGAGCAAGTCTTATCGGCTGAAGAAGTCGTTATGTTGAGCGATTTAACAGGTAAAACACCTGAACAAGCTCAAGCATTTTTAGGCAATATTTGGCCACGTATACAACTAAGCTTATCGCTCTCGTCCATGTCATTTACAAATGGTACCCAAGAATATAACTACGGAACATTTCCAAGCCAAGCAATGGCTAATATGCAAGCGCTGGCAAGTACAAATTTACGTCCACAATCTGGCATTTTATGCCATAGCAGTTGTGAGTTAGCCGCTGTACTTCCATTAAATTTTCAAAATGAGACATGGACACTGTCTTTAGTCTCAAGCTTAGATCCGACTATTATTTTGCTCAATCAGGTCATTGGTAGCGATATCGGAATTCTATCGCCTCACACCTTACCTTTGAGCAATAACCAAACCATCACCCGTTATATTTCAGAAGTCATAACCGGTGTTGAAAGAAATCGCTTGCTCCGTGAGACCCCCCTTAGCGACGAACAAATTACACAACTTGAGGATGAGGGCTTACTCATCAGCATTGCTTCTATGGATTATTTTGTATGGTTTGAGCAGGTTAGTGGTGTCAATGAGAGTATGAAGCTGATGTTTATAAAAGACCTGTCGAGTAATCTTTTAGCACAGCAAGAAGCACAAAAAGAACAGGTTATCATTATTTTTGTAACGCTTACCTTTGGCATATTATTATTCTTGATCTTGTTCTCCATTATTCCTATATCACGCATCAATCAGCTTAAGCGGGCAATTAAACTTATTGGTGCAAAACAATATAATATCGCTAGGTATCGCTTAGGAAAAAGAGGAAAACCCGTCTTACCCGACGAATTAGACGACCTTGAAGACGAATTTAGACATGCAATCGACGTATTAGAATCTTATGAGCAAGAGCTCAGCAACTCTCAAAAGCGTTTGGTACGTCAAGCTACTATCGACAGTATTACCGGTCTGTTTACGCGTAACGTACTGGTGGAAGACCTAGGTAATATGAACCGGGAAGAACATATTGCGAATGTCGCCATATTCTTTTTAGATTTGGACGGTTTTAAACCTGTCAACGATAATTTAGGTCACGAGGCCGGCGACATCATGCTTAAAAAAATTGGTTATCGTTTAAAGGGTGTAGTGAACAAGTTTATTCGCGTGTACCGCATCGGCGGCGACGAATTTGTTATTTCTTATTCTAATTATGCGTCACAAGACGCGTTAAAAAATATGGCTGATTCGGTTGTTGAGCTGTTCTCTGCGCCCTTCCATATTTACGATACTAGTATTGCGATAAGCGCCAGTATTGGGATCGCCTTTCAAGAAGCAAAGGGAATAGAACCCGACCGTATTTTACGCTATGCCGACATCGCAATGTATCAAGCAAAAGAAGATGGTAAAAACGGCTACAGTTTTTTCAATGATCAGATGCGTAAAAGCGCACAACGTCGCTTTACCATTAAGAACGATTTTGTCTCATCTTTGGCACACGATCAATTATCGGTTGTCTTTCAACCAGTTGTCAGCGCAGACACTCGCGAAGTCATCAAACTTGAAGCCTTATGCCGTTGGCACCACCCTGAGCTTGGACATATTCCCCCCCCGATTTTTATCGATGTCGTTGAAGAAAGCGAGAATATGAATACCTTGTTCGAATGGATTGTAGGTAACGTACTCGAGGAAATTCATTATTTAGATAGCATTGGCCTTGATCATGTTGTCATATCGATTAACTTGAGCCCATCGCAACTAGTTAACGACACCGCAATTTCTATTTTAAGCACCATGATTGAGCAGCGAAACATCTGTGCATCTCGCATAGAGTTAGAGCTTACTGAAACGTCATTGATTACGAGTTTTGAGCAAGCAAAAGTTTGGATTGACCAAGCAACCGCGATAGGCTTTAAGATTGCAATAGATGACTTCGGGGCAGGTTATTCGTCTCTATCGTATTTAACCGCCTTCCCGTACGACACCGTTAAATTAGATCGGTCGTTACTCAACAACATCGATAAAGACAAACGCCAACAGCGGATAGTTGGGTCTCTGACGCAAATGCTCCATGGCCTGTCGGTTCCAATTGTGGCCGAAGGCGCAGAAACAGAAGAGCACTTTGAGCAATTGCGATTACTCGGCTGCGACTACATACAAGGTTATCTTATTTCCCGCCCCATAGGCCACGAAGCATTAACGCATTTTTTAAACGAGAATAAGGCACAAAAAGAGATGCCTAAGCTAGGCTAGAAAAAAGAAAATCAGCGATTTACACCACCAAATAAACCACACCTAAAATAGAAAATATCAAAAGTATGACCATCACAATACCCACTAAGACAAACGGAACAATACTGTTTGCTTGCGTAAAATCTTCTTGATAGTTCTGATGGGTTTGTACACCTAAGAAGCTCGCCAATACACTTTTAACAACTTGCCAAAGTGATAGCTCACCAACAGAAAAAAATAAACTCACAAGCTAGCGCAGCCGATCGAGCAATTCTAATAAGTCTACAAAATGAAACTGAGCTGACTCAGGTTGTTTGAACAACCACGTAACCCAATTGATTTGTTGATTATTACGATTACATAGCGCGCTTACATCGGCGTTTCCACGCTGAAACTGATGAGTAGATACCGCTTCGGTCAATGTGAAATCTGAAGCCGTATTATGACAAGGTGCGTTTGCTGAGGACAGCATCAAATACACCGTCGCGAACACAGCGAAACCAGAGGTGGCAACGGTGACAAGTAGAGGCTTTAGGTGCTTTCTTTTTGATTCTTGCATGACGACCCTCGCAGAAAAACGTCTATAGTTTAGTCGAATTATAAAAAAACGCCAACTTAAAAAGTGGCGTTTTGTTGTTATAACCTGCGCTCGATGTTCACTAACTTAAGTTAGGACATATACTTACAAGCTGAAAGATTTGGCAATTGAAAAGTAGACAGACTCGTCGTCGTCTAAGTCGCTATCACTTAAGACCAGCGCGATACCAAGATCGAAACCTTCATACGTAGTGCTATAACCCAATTCTCCGTATGTTCCTTCATAATCGCCACCGAAGGTACCCACGGTTGCAGAAAACCCTTCATGCTCAGCGGTAACACCAACAAAGGTATATGAATCATCTGGATCATCTTCACCATCGCGTTCACCAATAGTGTATTCTAAGCTTAAGAAACTAAAACCTGCAGACAAGTTTATTTCGTTGTAAGCAGTATCAAAGTCACCAGTATACTGATAAGTTGTCAGGCCAGCTCCAAGGGACAAACCATTTTCAAACTCGAAACCATATCCGCCGTACACGTCAATTTCGAGGCCATCTTCTACATCGGCAGCCCAAACACCTGCGTAAAACCCACCCGCACTTAAGTCAACACCACCATTAGCAGTCGCTGTAGAGTTTTGTACGATGCCGCGGAAGTGGTATTCACTTAATAAACCAACATTTGCAGACCATTCCACCTCAGCCATTGCGCTCGTACTTACTAGGGTGCAAGCCAACAACGACGTTGCGATGAGTGTTTTTTTCATATTTATCATGTGTATTCTCCGTAGTTTCAAAAATGTGTAAATCGTTCAACGTCGTTTTTATTATTATTGTCAAAGTCGCTTACAACTGACTCTTGAGGTCTATTTAGCAAAAGCAGTGCCCACTCTGAATAAAAATTGAAAAATAATTTAAGCATATGTTTTTATTGATTTAATTTTTTAATTTTTTGTGGAAATAACGTTTACAGCTAAATAATTCAGAAGCCCACATACAAATTAACAGCACATTTCGCACCAAATTGGCACATTATCCCCAATAAGGGGCAATCTTTGTCCTTTGCCAAATAAGATAAGTTAGTTACACTTTTGCCTTGAATAAATTGACTATTGTTTGGAGTAAAGATGCCATCCCCCCTTATTGCCCCCTCTATTTTGTCTGCAGACTTTGCAAAACTCGGTGAGGATGTAGAGAACGTGCTTGCAGCGGGAGCTGATATTGTTCATTTCGATGTGATGGATAACCATTACGTGCCTAATTTGAGCTTTGGACCGATGATCTGCAGTGCTTTACGCAAATATGGTATTAGCGCTGACATCGATGTACATCTCATGGTATCGCCTGTTGATGATCTTATTGAGCGATTTGCCGAGGCAGGCGCAAGTATGATCAGTTTTCATCCAGAAGCTTCTCAGCATATTGACCGCAGCATAGAGCTAGTCAAAAGTCATGGATGTAAAGCTGGGCTGGCACTTAACCCCGGCACCCCTTTGCATGTTCTTGATCATGTTCTACATAAGCTCGATTATGTGCTGATCATGTCGGTTAATCCTGGTTTTGGAGGCCAAGCGTTCATCGAACATAGCATTGACAAGATTAAGGCGTTAAAATCGCGCATCGACGACGCGGACCTAAAGGTACGTATAGAAGTAGATGGCGGCATTAATGAGCATAATATTGCACAAGCACGAGCAGCGGGTGCAGATATGTTTGTTGCTGGCTCAGCCATCTTTAATACCGATAACTATGAAAAAACCATCAGTAAACTCAAACAACTTATTAAGTAGGAAGCTTCTGTGACAACAACAGCCAGACCAGTAGTACTAAGCGGGTGCCAGCCCTCGGGCCAGCTTACCATGGGCAACTACATGGGCGCTTTGCGCCAGTGGGTAGATATGCAATCAAGCCATGATTGCTTATATATGATTGTTGATTTGCATGCCATTACAGTAAGACAAGAACCGAAGCTACTACAACAGGCTTGTTTAGACGGCCTAGCGCTTTACCTAGCATGCGGAATTGACCCAAATAAAAGCACTATTTTTATGCAGTCTCATGTACCCGAACACGCTCAACTGGGCTGGGTTCTTAATTGCTTTACCCAAATGGGTGAACTTAACCGCATGACGCAGTTTAAAGATAAATCACAAAAGAACGTTAATAACATTAACGTTGGCCTATATGCCTACCCGGTCTTGCAGGCCGCTGATATATTATTATATCAGGCCAATGAGGTACCTATTGGAGAAGACCAAAAGCAGCATTTAGAATTAACGCGAGATATTGCAACGCGTTTCAACAACACCTATGGCGAAACGTTCACTATGCCTGAGCCCTTTATTCCGAAATCGGGCGCGCGTGTCATGAGTTTGCAAGACCCTAACAAAAAGATGTCAAAATCTGATGACAATCCAAACAACGTCATTGGTTTATTAGAAGACCCCAAAGTCCTGACAAAGAAAATCAAACGTGCTGTCACTGACAGCGACGAGCAGGCTCGCATTTACTTTGATATTGCTGAAAAGCCAGGTGTTTCTAACCTTTTATCTTTGTTGTCCTGCGCTACAGGTCGTTCAGTAGAGTCTTTAGTTCCCGAATATGAAGATAAAATGTATGGGCACCTCAAAGGTGATGTTGCTGAAGCTGTAGTTAACATGCTCACTCCTATCCAAGACGAATATCATCGTATTCGTGGTGATAATGAATACCTACATCAAGTCATGCAACAAGGCAGCGCTAAAGCTCAGGCAATTGCGTCCGATACATTAAGCAAGGTGTACCAAACCTTAGGGTTTGTTCAAAGGTAAGCTAAGTGCTTTTAATAATCGATAACTACGATTCATTTACATACAACTTAGCGCGCTATTTTGAAGAACTCGGGCAAAAGGTCACTGTTGTAAAAAATGATGCAATTTCGATAGCCGAACTGCACAAGCAAACATTTGATTATTTGGTCATATCACCGGGACCTTGCACGCCAAATGAAGCGGGTATTTCGTTAGAGGCAATAAACGCCTTTACAGGACATATTCCAATATTGGGCGTGTGCTTAGGTCATCAAGCTATAGCCCAAGCTGCTGGTGCAAATGTGACAAGAGCCAAGCATATTCGCCATGGTAAAACGTCAAATGTTGATTGTGACAAGCAATCTAGATTGTTTCGTAACTGTAAACCTTCGTTTCTTGCTACGCGCTATCATTCGTTAATAGTAGAAAACGGAAGTTTACCTAAACAGTTTTATGTAAGTGCTTGGTGTAATGATTTTGTAGATAGCGAAATCATGGCAATCGAAAATCCAGAGCAAAGATTATATGGCGTGCAATTTCACCCTGAGTCTTTACTCACCGAATGTGGACACCAAATACTGCAGAACTTTTTAACACTTGGATAGTGAATGAAGAAGAGCGTTTCGCAGTTAGCCCGAATCTATAACGACCGTTTTGAACAAATGTTGTTGTGCATAGATGATGCTATTATTTTAGCCGGACAAAAAACTGAAACCATGAAAATGATGGAAGATTCTGAACAGGCAGAGTCGCGCCGTAAATTACTCATGGTGGAAGAATTAGCGAACAAACAACGCGAAATTGCGGCAACC
Organism: uncultured Glaciecola sp.; assembly: GCA_964621345.1. GTDB lineage: Bacteria > Pseudomonadota > Gammaproteobacteria > Enterobacterales > Alteromonadaceae > Glaciecola. The sequence continues at coordinate 82,008 of CAZUON010000003.1, forward strand.
GCAGAAAACAACTTCATGCACGAAATAGAGGCAGACTTTCATCGCACTCTAATTCCCGACTTAGAAAAGCGCTTTAATGATATTGAAGACCTTTTTTACAATGTTCTTGATTTTGACCTAGCCCTGGGCAAACTATTTGACATCCTATACACCGAAGCCTGCTCAATTTCTCGTTTAGTTTCTTGTATCGAAAAAATCGAATGGCTTGAAAAAAACCTAATCAAATTTGTACGTCAACCTAAATACCGCCGTGTCGACTCTCAAGGGCATCCCATTGTACTTAAGACCCTACACAGCGCCTTAAGCTTTATTGGTGTTGAGAGCCTTCGCTCCCTTATCCCAGTGCTTGTTGCCAAAAACTGTATGCCAATGCATTCTGATTTTACCCCTGACCTACAAAAAAACCTCTGGTTATACACCATTGGTACGGGCAATATTGCCAAAGCGCTGGCAGAAAAACGCGGAATAAGACCACATTTTGGTTTTAACTTAGGTTTGCTATCGACTCTTGGTCGCTCTGTCATCGCTAATGTATATTTGCGTTCTTTCGACGATAAACTTCGCGAACGCATTATCGATGCTCGCAAACGTAATAATCCAAATCAAGCGAAAGCGCTGGCGTCACTTAAGCCCTCGCACAAGTATATATTGTCGCTATGGAGCAAACACTCTGCCGATATCAATGCCGGAATATTTAATTTCATGAAGTGTAAATGGCTATTAATTGGCATGGGCTTTGAGGATTACACGGCCATACGCTCTATTAGCTTTAAGTTTCTAGAGGAGCATAATCTGCATCCGTTAACCAAACTTTTATTTAATGCCCAAGGTTATATGCAATTTAAAATGATGCAAACACACAAGCTCATGGATAAAGAAGCGTCGATGCTTTATTTACGTAATTTTGGGATAAAGTCAGACGATGTAGCAGTCGTCACTAAAATCAATTTGACCGGTATTGAGCTAAAAATTAGCGAAACGGTGCCACAAGAGTCTTAAAAAGTACGTAAATCAGGCATATATTTAAATTTATTTTTGCATGAATATGCGTTTAACGGGTTTGTGATAGTCATTATTGAGGTGCGCATGCCGGCATAATACAGAAACAAAGGCCAAACAAAAGATCCCGCACACCGTTTAAATTTCTCGCCAAGGCGAATGCTCAGGCTTTCATAAATTTGCATAAATATAATTATGCATATCCCTTGCAATATTCTGCATACCGCAATAAAAACAAGCCTTTCAGCCCTTTACTACTAGCGACTAAACAAAAAGTTTCTGGCATACTAAGCGACCATTTTGTAAGCAATGCGCGTGATACAAAGAGAAAGTTTGTTGTTATTAACGCCTGTTTTATTGATTCAGTAGAGGTTTTACATGCAAGTTACCAGAGAGACATTTAATCAAGTAATGGTACCCAATTATAATCCTGCGGCCATGGTGCCGGTGCGAGGCGAAGGTTCTCGTGTGTGGGATCAAGACGGTACTGAGTATATTGATTTTGCCGGTGGAATTGCAGTAAACGTATTAGGGCATTGTCATCCAGCTTTGGTTAAAACCCTTGCCGAGCAAGGCGCTAAGTTATGGCATTTAAGTAATGTGTTTACCAATGAGCCTGCCTTGCGTTTAGCGAAAAAACTAACTGATGCTACCTTTGCTGATAAGGCCTACTTTGCTAATTCAGGTGCAGAAGCAAACGAAGCTGCGCTAAAACTCGCAAGACGTTTTGCCCTTGACCATTACGGCGAAGAAAAAGACCAAATTATTGCCTTTGCAAAAGGTTTTCATGGTCGCACCTTCTTTACGGTAACGGTGGGCGGCCAACCCGCCTACTCCGACGGTTTTGGGCCAAAGCCTGGAGCAATCGTGCATTGCGAATACAACAACCTAGACGCACTTAAGGCACTTATGTCTGAGCGTACCTGTGCGGTAATGATGGAACCTATGCAAGGCGAAGGCGGCATTATTGTGCCAGACCCTGAGTTTGTAAAAAGCGTAAGAGCCCTATGTGATGAGCACAACGCACTGCTAATTTTTGATGAAGTACAATCAGGCATGGGCCGAACGGGTAAACTTTTTGAGTACATGAACCTTGACGTTACCCCCGATATTTTGACTTCTGCCAAGTCTCTTGGCGGCGGCTTCCCGGTTGGCGCAATGCTCACTACCGATAAAATCTCAGCCAGTCTAAAACCCGGTACTCACGGCAGTACGTATGGCGGTAATCCGCTTGCGTGTGCGATTGCAGAGACCGTATTTGACGTGGTCAATCAGCCTGACGTCCTTAACGGCGTTCAGCACAAAGAAGCATTGTTTCGCGAAAAGCTTGAAGAGATTAATAGCAAACACGGTATTTTTGCCGAAATTCGTGGCAAAGGCATGCTCCTTGGTTGCGCGTTAAATGAAAAGTACAAAGGACGCGCAAAAGACGTCATGACAGCCGCGAGCAATGAAGGTTTGATGTGCCTTATTGCTGGTATGGATGTTGTACGTTTTGCTCCTTCTTTGATTATTTCAGACGAAGACATTATCGAAGGTCTAGCACGCTTTGACCGTGCAATTGCTCAGCTTATCGCAAACGACTAAAAGGCGAACTGTCTTATGATGATTATTCGTCCTATTGAAGAGCGCGACTATGCTGCGCTTTACGAAATATCGAAAGAGTCCGGCATTGGTTTTACCTCATTGCCGGTAAATGAAGCACTGCTAAAGAAAAAAATTGCTGATGCGCAAAAAGGTTTTGCAAGTCAACCAGAGAAGCCCGGCGCCCAAAGTTACCTATTTGTGATGGAAGATACCGAAACAGGCGAAGTAGTAGGTACATCGGGTATCGAGGCAACGGTTGGCTTAAATGACGCGTTTTATCATTACCATGTAAGTAAAGTTACTCATGCGTCTCGCGAGCTAGGCGTACATAACACTGTTGATATACTTACCTTTTGTAATGACTACACCGGCGTAAGCGAAATATGTACACTATTTTTGCGTGAAAAAGCACGCAAAGGATTAAGTGGAAGACTCTTGTCTAAATTTCGCTTTTTGTTTATGGCGCAACACCCGCATAGATTCTCTGAAACCGTATTTGCTGAGATGCGCGGTATTTCTGATGAAAACGGAAAGAGCCCATTTTGGGAGTGGCTAGAAAAGCACTTTTTCTCGGTAGATTTCCCCACCGCAGATTACTTAACGGGTATTGGCAATAAGGTTTTTATAGCCGAATTAATGCCGAAGTATCCAATTTACGTGAACCTGTTATCGAAGGACGCGCAAGCTAGTATTGGTCATGTTCACGAGCAAACTAAACCTGCATTGAGGCTCCTGCAACAAGAAGGCTTTAAGAATCGAGGCTATGTCGATATTTTTGATGCAGGCCCTACCATCGAGGCAGATGTTGCCAATATCACAACCGTGCGCAGCAGCAGCGAGCGAAAGGTTATTATAAATGATGAGCTCGCAGAACAAGATGCCGATAACTATTTTGTCATTAACGACAAAATTGATGATTTCAGAGCCTGTATTGCGACCTTGCAAATAGATACAAATGGCGATGCGGTTATTGATCAGAAAACCGCTGAGGCTTTGCTGCTTGAAAACGGCAGTACTATTCGAGTATCTCCTTGCACCAATTCGGCCCGCTAAGGCTTTATCACAACATTATCCTATTCGGTTCAAATAAGAATCAGTAGGTTTCTTTACAAGGGAGTAGCCCTATGACACATGGTACACATTTTATTAACGGCGACTGGTTAGAAGGCCAAGGCCCTTCATTTGATTCCATAGATCCAGCCAAGAACCAAAGTGTTTGGCGAGGCAATGCGGCGAGCGCTGAGCAAGTTGAACAAGCCGTCATGGCTGCACGTGGCGCTTTTGTAGAATGGTCTTTAAGCGAATTTGCATCACGTTTGGCGATTGTGAAACGCTTCGCTACTTTGCTTGAAGATAACAAAACAGAATTAGCTCACATCATTGCTAAAGAAACCGGCAAGCCACAATGGGAGACAGCTACCGAAGTAGGAGCTATGATAGGCAAGGCCGCGATTTCCGAAAAGGCCTATCATGAGCGCACCGGCACTGTAGAGAATCCTATGCCCGCTGGACGCGCAATGCTCCGCCATCGTCCACATGGTGTAGTAGCGGTTTTCGGTCCTTATAATTTCCCGGGACATTTGCCTAATGGGCATATTATTCCAGCACTATTAGCGGGTAATACCGTTGTATTTAAACCCAGTGACTTAACGCCATTTGTAGCAGAGTTTACCGTGCAGCTATGGCAGCAAGCAGGTTTACCAAAGGGCGTACTTAATTTGATACAAGGCCAGGTTGATACGGGTAAAGCGCTTGCCAGTCACAGTCAAATTGATGGGCTCTTTTTTACTGGTAGCTCAAACACCGGTAAACTATTGCATGAACAATTTGCCGGAAGCCCCGGCAAAATCCTTGCCCTTGAAATGGGCGGAAATAACCCATTAATTGTGACCTCTGTAGCAGACACAAAGGCTGCCGTGCACGACATTATCCAGTCGGCCTTTGTAACCTCAGGCCAACGCTGCACCTGTGCCCGTAAATTATTTGTCCCACAAGGCAAAGAAGGAGACGCGTTGATTAATGCCTTGCTAAGCGCTACGAAAAAAATCCGTGTAGGGCATTACGATGATGAGCAGCAACCCTTCATGGGCGCTATGATTTCTGCTCGCGCAGCGGCCTCTATGGCAGCCGCACAAAAGCAATTGCTAGATATGGGCGCCACCGCCTTGCTAGCGCTTGAGCATCAATACAGTGACACCGGCTTTGTAAGCCCGGGGATAATCGACGTAACGACTATTGCCAAAGATATGCCAGACGAAGAGCACTTTGGCCCACTATTGAAAGTCATTCGCTACAGCAATATTGATGACGCCATTGCCCTGGCAAACAATACCAAGTTTGGATTATCAGCCGGTTTATTGGCTGATGAACAAAGCGATTATGACTACTTTTTACCGCGCATTCGAGCAGGTATTGTGAACTGGAACCGACCTATTACCGGGGCATCAAGCGCCGCACCTTTTGGTGGTATAGGTGAAAGTGGAAATCATAGAGCAAGCGCTTACTACGCTGCTGACTATTGTGCATACCCAGTTGCCTCTGTCGAACTAGATAAAGTTACCTTACCGGCTACGCTAAACCCTGGTCTAAACTTGGACCTGTAAGCCCTAAAAAGTGAACGAGAAAATATTATGCATACTGATGTAAACGCGCTATTTAACGGACTCTGGCAAGACTACTTGCAAATTACGCCTTCGGCTAAAAAAATTCACGACTTGCTTGGCAACGTCACAAAAGGCATGGCAGGCGGTAACAGCAATCACAGCGATATCGTCAATGACCATATTGCCCTGCGCACCTTTAATCTTAAAAAAGTGAATCTAGACGTGTTAGCTGCTCATTTTAAAGCGCTAGGGTATAGCAAAGGCGGAGATTACGATTTTGCTGAGAAAAAACTAAGTGCAATGCATTTTCAACACCCTGATGAGACACAACCTAAGGTGTTTATCAGTGAGCTGAGGGTAGAAGAACTAAGCCAAAGTGCACAAGATATCATCCATAAAATGGTTGATCAGGTAGCAGAAGATGCCGTTACCTCGGATAATTTTTTATATTCCGGTACGCATTGGCAAGTAAGCAGCGACGAGTATCAAATCCTGCTTGCTGAATCTGAATATGCCGCGTGGATGTCGGCATGGGGCTATCGCGCAAATCACTTTACTGTAAGCGTAAATCATTTAAGCCATATAAATGAGCTCAGTGAAGTCAATGAAATCTTGAAGCAAAATGGTTTTGCCTTAAACACCGTTGGCGGCGAAATTAAAGGCTCAAAGGAAGTCTGCTTAGCCCAATCCTCAACTATGGCAGACAAAGTACAAGTCAAATTTACCGACAAGAGCGTGTCTATCCCTAGCTGCTTTTATGAATTTGCCCAGCGCTATCCATTATCTAGCGGCGAATTATATCAAGGCTTTGTTGCTGCGAATGCAGATAAGATATTTGAAAGTACGAATGTAAGCTGAGAACGCAACCAACACCACCCACCCCGTCTCTCCTGCGAACTAATGCATGTGATGTAGCTTGCGGGAGGTACCGGCCTG
>CAZUON010000003.1:88232-129104 GCA_964621345.1 uncultured Glaciecola sp.
GCCGGTATGACGGTGTTTGGGAGTGACGGCGTTTGAATTAACCTAACGTATTATTGTAAACGTATACACTTAATCACAAACGCCGCATTCACTTTATCTAACTCTAACAGCAGCTTCTCTTTATTTTCAGGGGATATGCGCCAGTAATAAGGCGTCATTTTGAGTAAGTTTAAACGCTGCTCAGGGCTGTCTAATCGGCACTCGAAGCTTAGTTCAACAAGTTCTTCTAGAGCAAAGCCTGGCGCTAACTCTGCGCTTACTTCATGATGCTGCACAATATCGTAAACAAAGGCTTTTAATTCATGTAAATGCTCAGGCGCAGGCTCTATTAAAAACCACATTCCGTTGTGTTTTAGCACCCGCTTTATTTCGTCACTGCTGGCAGGCGCAAATACTTGAAGGGCAATATCAACACTAATGTCAGCGAGGGGGATGTTATAGCTACTGGCCACACAATAATGATTGTGTTTATGCACTTTTGCGGCCTTTTGAACCGCCGGTTTAGCAATATCTAAACCAGCCACATGCAAGCTTATATCTGAAGTCTTAAGCACTTGTTGGATCTGCGCCGAATAGTAACCCTCTGAGCATCCTACATCAAACAACAGGGGCTCATTACCTTCTGAGGACTCAATATTTTCACTTAGATGTTTACCCACCAACTCAGCTATTTTCATGGCAAGAGGCTGATATGCATGCGTGGCTAAAAAATCTTGTCGTGCCTGCACCATGTCTTTGTTGTCGCCTGGCGCTTTGCTATTTTTATGCTGCGCCAACAATAGGTTTACGTAGCCTTCTTTGGCACAATCAAAACAATGTCCATTCACACAGCGCCAAGTTCGCTGGGTTAGGTTGAGTGCCTCGCTACAAACGGGGCACTGCCAATAAAATGCATCACTCAAATCACGGCGCCTATTCTGGCGTATCTTGACTAGGCGGCATTTTTTCTATGCCTTGGCTGCCGTCGCCCGCGCTTACATCCTCAGTGGCCATATCGGTCACCGTTTTGCTAAGCACTTCAACTTCATCGACTCGCTGTAAACCACGGGGGAGTTTATTCCCTCTGCGGCCACGTTCACCCTGATAATGTTGTAGATCATTTTGTGAAAGTGTCATGATGCGCTTACCTGCAACCACTTTTACGCTAGCGTCATTTGGCACCACTACCAAGTGCGTCAGGTACTCTTCGCGTGTTTTTGCCTTTGCCGATGGAATATTCATCAGCTTATTGCCCTTCCCTTTACCCAATACAGGTAAGTCTTTTAACGGGAACAGCAACATACGACCTTGATTAGAAATACATAAACACCAGTCGCTTTCTAGCTCTACTAGTCGTTGTGGGCAGAGAATTTTTGCGCCAACAGGTAATGACACAAAGGCCTTCCCTGCTTTGTTTTTTGTGAGCATATCTTCAAAATGACCCACAAAACCATAGCCGGCATCAGAGCCGACTAAGTAAGCTTGTTTATCTTGTGCCATCAGCACATATTGCGCTTGCTCACCGCCAACAATATTAAAGCGACCAGTTAAAGGCTCTCCTTGACTACGAGCAGATGGTAAAGCATGAGCATCACAAGAGAAACTGCGACCGGAGGAGTCTAAAAATACAGCAGGCTGATTACTACGCCCTTTAGCACTATGTAAGTACGCATCTCCAGATTTATAACTTAAGTTCACCGCATCAATATCGTGGCCTTTTGCACAACGCGCCCAGCCTTTTTCAGATAACACTACCGTGACAGGCTCAGAAGGAACTAACTCTTTTTCAGAAAGGGCTTTTGCATCGCCGCGTTCAATAATAGGAGAGCGTCGGTCATCGCCATAGGTCTCAGCCGCTTCTAAAATTTCCTTTTTGATCAAGGTTTTTAAACGGCGATCTGAACCAAGTAGTAGCTCTAATGAGTCACGCTCTTTGCTTAACTCATCTTGCTCACCAGTTATTTTTACTTCTTCTAATTTCGCTAAATGACGAAGTTTTAACTCTAAAATCGCCTCAGCTTGGGTATCCGATATACCAAAGCGCTCCATTAATACCGGCTTTGGCTTATCTTCGTTGCGAATAATGGCGATAACTTCATCAATATTTAAAAAGGCTATCAACAAACCTTCTAAAATATGCAAACGCGCCAACACTTTATCGAGTCGATATTGCAAGCGACGTGTCACCGTATCTCTTCTAAACTGTAGCCATTCGCTTAAAATTGTTTTTAAGTCTTTAACCTGCGGGCGGCCATCTAAACCAATCATATTAATATTAACGCGATAGCTTTTTTCTAAATCGGTGGTCGCAAATAAATGTTGCATAACCTGCTCAACATCCACGCGGTTAGAGCGAGGGGTAACTACCAAACGCGTAGGGTTTTCATGATCCGATTCATCGCGTAAGTCACTTACAAAAGGTAGCTTTTTAGACTGCATTTGCGCCGCAATTTGCTCTAAAATTTTACCACCAGAAGCTTGATGCGGCAGCGCGGTAATAACCACCTCGCCGTTTTCTTCGTGATACACCGCTCGCATTTTTATGCTGCCGCGACCACTTTCGTAAATCTTTTTAATATCGGCTTTAGGCGTAATAATTTCAGCGGAAGTCGGGTAGTCTGGCCCTTGTACATGCTCTAGTAAATCAGGTAACTCAGCCTTTGCATTATCGAGTAACACGGCACAGGCATTGGCAAGCTCTCTGGCATTGTGAGGCGGAATATCGGTGGCCATACCTACCGCAATACCGGTAATACCGTTGAGCAAAATGTGCGGTAAACGTGCCGGCAGTACTCTAGGCTCTTGTAGGGTGCCATCAAAATTTGGCGCCCAATCTACAGTACCTTGCCCAAGCTCGGTAAGTAACACCTCAGAAAATTTTGAGAGCCTTGCTTCGGTATAGCGCATCGCCGCGAAGGATTTAGGGTCATCTGGTGCTCCCCAGTTACCTTGGCCATCTACTAAGGGGTAGCGATATGAAAAAGGCTGAGCCATCAACACCATTGCTTCGTAGCACGCTGAGTCACCATGGGGGTGGAATTTACCTAGTACATCACCCACCGTGCGCGCAGACTTTTTATGTTTCGCATTGTTGCTCAAACCAAGGTCTGACATTGCATAAATGATGCGGCGCTGTACTGGCTTTAATCCGTCCCCAATATGAGGTAGCGCGCGGTCCATAATCACGTACATTGAGTAATTTAAGTAGGCGTCTTCAGTAAAGCGGCCTAACGATAACTGTTCAATGCCGTCGCTGTTTATTGTTATTTCATTATTCATAGCAGAGTGTCATAACGTGAAAATCATTAATAGTTGTCATAAATAAGTGACATTAATAGAAATAATATCGAGAATTTGCCGCTCAATACTCATCATATTGCCGTGTATACTTTTTCGACAGGAAACTTTATATTGTACCTCATGGTATCGCATTTTTTATAAAAGCATAACTTCTCATTGAATAAACTCATCTTCAAGCTTGCTCTAATTGTTTGGACCTTTTGTGTTACCGCACTTTTTTGTCCGCCTGATGCGTGGGCGCAAAACGATATTGTGCTGACACAAACTGAAAAAGCAGAATTGGTCACGCCCAAATTTGCGGTCTATTGGCAAGATGGTAAGCCTTTAAGTTTCGATAAATTTAGAGCGAACAAAGATACGATGGCCTACCAGTTTTCCGAACAATCTAACTTTGGTTTTGTTCGAGATGGTTTATGGTTTCACGCACGAGTAAACAATCAAACGGATTTAAGTAACTGGGTGCTGTCAGTTCGTTTTGCCCAGCTACAAGATGCACAATTATATTTAATGTACCGCGGTGATGTCATTTACCAAGGTACCGATGGCATTAAAAACAAAAGCTCGAGTTTTGCTAATCCCACCTTTGAATTTTCGCTACCGAAAGGCGAAACCATCGACATCTTTTTGTACGCATCCTCCTCAAGCATGTCGCTTCTGGCCCCTATTTATTTGCAGCCTGAGTCTGTGCATGACCGTACCAACCAAATAGACTTTCTGCTGTGGGGTGGTTTTTATGGCGCAATTCTCATACTCGCTATGTATGCCATCACTTTTTCATTTAATTACCCCAGCATTAACAATCTACTCTTTTTTACGCACATTGCGTTGCTATTAGTTTGGCAACTTAATTGGAGTGGTCATAGTCACCTTTTGGGTAAGGAGTATGTGGGCTTCTTTTCACTTTTAAAACCTGAAGAACTGGTAATATTGCTGTGCATGTCAAGTTCAGCATTTACCCTGTATTTACTACCGAATAATTTTTATCCGAAACAAATATACTTCGCCCTTATCTCTTTCATTGGTTTAGCCACGCTTAGCTTAGTAGTTATGCATTTGCCATTGCTGTCGATCGAATGGCGCTTCATCGTTACTTACGCAGTGGGCTTCTCATGTTTAGGCGTTAATTTTCTTACAACACTACATGCTTTTAACCAACAGTATGTCCCAGCACGACCAATAATGATTGGTTGGGCGGTAATGTTCATTGGCGCTATTTTGAGCACCTTATATATCTTCGGCTATTTATCTACCAATACCTTTAACACACAGCTATTCCAGCTAGCGCTGAACATTCAAGCGGGTGCGTTTTTATTATCGATTGTCAGTAAAACCCAAAACGAACTTGAGACAGAATTAGTGCAAGCGCGGGCAGATGCTGAAAATAACTTTATTCTTGTAGAAGAGCAGAACGTGCATTTAGAAATGGCGAGGCGTGATGCGGTTAAAGCTAGTGAGGTAAAATCACAGTTTTTAGCCAACATGTCGCACGAAATTCGCACGCCCCTAAATGCCATTATCGGGTTTAGTAAAGAGCTAGAATCTAAAGTGAATGTTGCCGAGCGCGATGAACATATAAAAATAATTAACTCCGCTGCGACCGATCTGCTGACGCTAGTCAACGATATTTTAGACTTCTCTAAAATGGAAGCGGGGCATTTATCACTTAACGCAAAACCCTTCCAGCCGAAAGAGCTGTTTGAAGATATCGCCGCAACCATGTCAAAGACAGCACATCTCAAGCAACTTGAATTTTTATATGATGTAGACGATATGCCCAAATATTTAGTTGGGGATATTTTTAGAGTTAAGCAATTATTGACAAATTTAGTAAGCAACGCATTAAAATTTACCAACTATGGCCACGTTGCATTGCGCGCAAAAGTAATCTCACTCACAAGTCGAGATTGCGTGCTATCAATAACCGTTGAAGATTCCGGAATTGGCATGAGCGATAAAGACATGCAAACTATCTTTACCGCATTTCACCAGCTCGATGATGAACTCAACCGCTCATATCAAGGAACAGGACTTGGTTTGGTGATTTGCCAAGAATTAGTCTATTTAATGCATGGCGAATTGACGGTAAGAAGTAAGCCCTCTGAAGGCAGTATTTTTGAGGCGGTTATTCCATTTAAAGTACAGGCGCTGCTTAATACTGGTACTGAAATTAAAGCGTTTGCCGGACGTAAAGCGGTTTTATACGACACTTGGGGAGAGTCGCGGCGCGCGCTTGCTCATCAATTGCAATTGTCGGGCTTTGAGGTGGCTAGTTTTGAAACCTTAGAGCTTGTTAGTAAAGAGCTAAAGCTTACAAACGATGCCTATTTGTTTTTGACCCTTGCGCACAAACAAACTGCACAACGCGATATTATTCTAAACACCATTAGCGAGTATGCACCACCAAATACGGTTATTTTATTTTCTGGGCCTCCCCCGCCAAATTTACTAATAAGTGCTCTCCCAGTGTCGACTCGTGTGGTTAGGTTGCCACTTACGTCCCGCAAAATAGACGCAATAGAAAATACCGTGCAACAAGCTCAGCCCTCTATAAGCGAACGCCAAATCATGAATTTACCTACAGTGAGAATGCTTGCGGTAGATGATATGGAGCTTAATCTACGTTTGCTCGAAACTTGGTTAAAACGCTCTCCCATTACCCTAGATTTGGCGTACGACGGACACAGTGCTATCAAAAAATGCGAACAAGTAGAGTACGATCTTATCCTGATGGATATTCAAATGCCTACAATGGATGGTATTGAAACTAGCAAACGTATTCGCAAAACTCAGCTGAATATGGGTACACCTATTATTGCGGTGACCGCACATGCCTTAGAAGCCGAAAAACAGCACTTTTTAGAATCAGGCTTAGAAGACTTTTTATCCAAACCCATTAAGCTCGATAATTTGATTAAGCTCATCAATGAATGGTGTGAAATACCGAGCAATAGCATCGAAAAGTTACCTGACAGTATTGATTGGGAGTTGGCTCTACATCGCTCTAATCAAAACCCTGAGGTAGCAATGTCGTTTATGGATGACTTTATTACTCACTTACATGAACATGGCGAGGACATAAAAATCCATAGCAAAGCCAAACATACTGAGGGCCTTTTGGGGAGCGTACATAAATTGCATGGGGCATGTTGTTACACCGGAGTACCTAGGTTGCAATCGATGTGTTTAGAATTAGAAACTGGATTAAAACAGGACCTAAATTTTGAATTTAGCGATAAGGTAGAGGCCATTATTGCAGAGATGAGTCTGTTAGTGAGCGATTGGTCCAAGCGCAGGCAGCGGCTTGTTTAGTTGCGGTTACTTGTTTTAGAGAGTTATTGGTTATAGGTACGTGATAAACATAAAAACTATTGGTGCTAAACCAAAAGTTTGTTTCAATACTTTTACACAATCAGATTTCAATTTCGCAGGCGGCTTTTCAATAATGGCCTTCAATAAAGAATAGTCTTATACAACATATCCCAACTTTGCTTAAAATAGCGTGTAAAATCACGCTGTACTGCGCTTATATTTGGAATTAGCGTATTTGTTTAACGCAGCGTTCCCAAAGCAAGTTTGCTATGACGTTTTTGCGGCAAGCTTTTGCCCAAATGAACAGAAAATAGAACACCTTCTGTTCATTCATTTTATGGATTGTTTCTTACTCGAAAACCTCTGGCAATACCTCGCCAAACGCACCTGAAGGTGGCTTAATACCTAAATACGCAGACAGCGTCGTTGCGATGTCTACCGTATGAACCTTACGAGTAACATGCTCTGCTTCAATACCTGCTCCTGCAAATACAAGAGGGACATAAGTATCATAGCCCCAAGGGGACCCATGGGAGGATGCAACCACCAGGCCATCGAAATCATTAATAAACCAATTGGGTTCAAATACAATGTAAATATCACCTGATCGCTTCGCGTAAAAATTGTTTCTTACCGCTTCATACAGAGGGGTTTGTGGCAAATTACCCTGCTGAAGCGCCGCACTTGAAACCGCCATAGATATTCCTGGCAGAGCAACGAGTTCTTTGGCCAATGCTGCCTCTATTTGCTGTCGATCAATTTCCTTATTATTAATAACTGATTTACTGAGATATAAGTACGGGTGCTCATATTTTTCAATAAGGTCACCATCAATATTAAACTGGTTTTTTAACCTAACAATTGCATCCTCTTTACTCCAAGACGCAGGGTCAATATAGCCGGCAGGAATATTCAGGGATTTCAAATAACCGGGAGTGTCAGGCCCGCCATGGTCAGCAGAAAGCACAATTAATGTATTTTCCAAGCCTACCTGCTCGTCTACAGCAGCAAACAGTTCAGCTAAAATACGGTCCAAACGAAGAATGGTATCTTCAGATTCAAGGCTCGAGGGACCAAACAAATGTCCCACATAGTCGGTTGATGAAAAGCTAACACTTAGATAGTCGGTTACATTATCGCTACCCAGTTGTTCAGCAACTAACAATGTTTTTGCGAAATCTAATGTAATCTCATCTCCGGCTGGGCTTGTGGTGAGTAAGGTTGTGTAATATTTACCGTCTCCATCACCATAAGCATGAGGAAAGACTCTACCGAAACCGGCCAGCTCCGTCTCCCATTCTCGGTCGTCTGACTCACCAAATAAGTAACTCTCTTGGTCATGCAGTAGGCTCCAGGTTTTGTTGGCATAGGTCTGTGAAAGCTCCTTGGTATTCCAATCGCTTACCCACTGGGGGTATTGGTCGTAGTAATAGTTACTGGTAACAAACTCACCGTTAGCTTTAGAGAACCAGAAAGCGTTACCGGCATGCCCTGCCATAGCAACGGCACCACGGTCTTTAATCGATACACCAAAGACCTTTGCTTTACCATTGGTATTCGCCTTCAACTCGTCGCCAAATGTCGTGACGAGTATCGCAGAAGGTGAGCGTCCATCTGTTTTAGCTGCTTTTTGAGTCGGATCTATTTCTGTGTTGGCATTAACATCAGCTCCTTTTGATAGGAGCATATAATCAGGGTCTTCAATGTTATAAGTAGCAAGGCCTGTTTCGCGATCAAGCCATAGGTTTCCCACCATGCCGTGCACTGAAGGCTGTGCCCCGGTAGCAAGTGTAGTGTGGCCTACAATTGTTTCAGTATTAGCATGTTCATGGTGCGCGTTCGAATAAACGACACCCTGCTCTAATAAATACTTAAATCCGCCCTCACCCATTCGCTCATAATAACGCGTAGGCAAGTCACCTCGTAACTGATCAACAGTTATCTGAAGAACTAACTTGGGTTTATTTTCTGTCGGAGAATGGTCATCTGCCTGAGCTATATTGCTCATCCAAGGCGCCAATATCAAGAAACTGACTGATAAGATTTTTGCTTTATTGAGCATTAGCATGTAGCTCCCTTAAAGGTAGGTTTTGTTATACCTAGATTAGTGTATTGTTTTTTTATTCAGATTGATGAATCGATTCTTGCTCAACACGTTCATGGCACTCTCGCATGAGCTGCACAAAGGCTTGAGCCGAACGGTCTAACTCATTTACTGAGATAAACACATCATAGCCTAAGCCTTCTTGAAGCTTTCTCATTCGATTTGCAAACATGGCTATGACACCAGTGATAATTTCAGCATTTTTCATCTTATACTTCGTATCTTCCATCATGTCATCACCGTAGCATTTGCCCGTTGCACAACTAGAACGTTCGATTTGCGTAATTAAAGGTCGTTGCTCCATCAGCAAATGACTGATTAAACGAAGGGAAATATTAGGTAAGAAGGCCTCGGGTTCTTTAAGCTTGAACCCAACCATTTCAAGATCTACGTGTTCCAAGCCCATATGCACACGAGGTACGTCGATACGCTGAATGTTCTGCCAATCCATCGACCATTTACCTAATCGATGATGATAGACCACACCTTGTTTAGAAATTTCTAAGCTGTATTTAGGCTCTCTTATTTTAAAGTAACCCATCACCAGGGCGATAATGCCCACCACAATAATCAAAATAGCGGCTAAGAAAAATAGTTCTGGTAACAAGTTAATCCCCAAGCTGCCTACCACCAACGCTACAACACCAACCAATATGGTCGTCATACCATTGTGAGAAGATACGCCTCGAATTAAAATCGTATCAGCGTTTTCATTGCCAGACATATAAATATAACACCATCATCAAAATCGCCCATATGATGATATACCGAGTTTGTCGACAAAAAGCACAATCGGTATGCCACCATTGCGCTAGTTTTTTAGTGCTTTTTGCATATAGGCTTTGCGTTTTTCGCGAAGTCGGCATAAGAACATCACAATCGTTGGCGTAAAAATCAAAGAAAGTATAACAGAAAAGCCCACACCACCAGCAATGACTACCGCTAAAGGAGGCCAAAAACCCCCTTCGCTGAACAATAGCAAGGGAATTAAGCCGCCTACAGTGGTGAATGTAGTTGACAATATATGCCGTGAACAGCTCATCGTTTCATCAACAATGGCCTGCACATCGCCGCGCATCGCGTCGTTGTTGCTTGCAATAGAGGCAATCACCACAATTGAACCGTTTATTGCTACACCGATTAAACCCGCACTTCCTAACAAGGGGTTAAAACCGATAGGTAAACCTGATAGCCACAAACTTAGAAAGCCCAAACCTACCGATAAAATGGCAACACACGCAATGACACCCGCAAAGCGCACGCTTGAAAAGCTCAATATCAAAGCGGTGATCATCAATACCAAAAGAACAGGTGCATACGTGGCTAATTGTCCAAGGGCTTGTTGTTGTTCATCGGCATCGCCCGCCATTTTGATGCGATACCCTTGTGGCAACACTAAATTACTTAATCCCTCTCGCAGACTGTCGCTTGCGGTCACCGCAGGAATCCCCGGAAGCAAGTACGCTTGAATTTTATTTACCCGCTCACCGTCTATGCGCGTAATCCCGCTAATACTCGGCTGTAATTCGAAGCGTCCTAGATTCGCCACACCTAAAGGACCTGTTTGCGCAATACCACGATTGATCAATGGTAAGGCCTCTAATGCGCTTAAGCTTGCGCGCTGAGTATCGTTTATTCGCACGCGTATCGGCATTTCTTCGGTATCTTCAAGAACAGAGCCACCCAGACTGCCCGACAAAGCAGTTTGTAATTGTGCCGCAATTTCATTTAACGAAATTTGCGCAAGATAGCTTTGGTTTTCAGACACCTTGTACTTCAATTGCGCTTCGTTCATCGTCACCGATGCCGTTGATTGCGTTAAGCCCTCTACTTTGGTCATGGCTAAACGAATTTCTTGGCCTAGTTGATCTAGAATGGCTAAATCTGGACCAAATACATCAACCTCAATGGGCGAAGCAATGGGAGGGCCTTGGCCAAACTTGCGAACGACTATTTTCACGGCAGGAAAACGGTTTTGCACTTCAAAGTGCAATTGCGAGACTAAGGCGTCAGCACTCGCGGCATCCTCAAGGGTGAATACCGCATTCGCAAACTCAGGGCTATTGTCACGGGTCATAACTTGGTTGTAATAAATGGATGGCGTAGAGCCACCTACCAGCCAAGTGAGCTGCTTGATACTGTCTTTTTCACGCAGGTATTGATCAATTTCTTGAGTGACCGCAAAGGTTCGGTCGATGCCGGTTCCGCTTGGCATAAACACATACATTTCAAATTGGTCTCTGTCTGCACTTGGGAAAAATACGTTATCGAGGGTGGAAGATAAAATAAAACCACTAACACAGAACAAGCTAATCACAGGCAATACAATTAACGGTTTAGGAATGATGTTACCCAGCAAACCTTTAAACGCTTGCGATACCGCTGGCCACTGAAAGCCTCGGAGATACCAAGCGTGATGTTCACTGCCATCTCTTGGTAAATATCGAGCCGCTAAAGCCGCAATTAAAGTTAAGGAGATTGCCAAAGAGCCAATTAAAGCCATAACAACACTAATGGCAATACCACCAATAAAATCACCAATATTGCCGTTTAGTAAAAATACCGGCATGAATCCTAATACGGTAGTTAAGGTCGAGGCTAATAAAGGCGAAAAAAGATGTTGGATACTCTGCTGTAGCACTTCTAAACGCGTTTTAGATTTATCGAGCAGGTTCAAGCGTATTTCATCGGTAATGACTATCGCATTATCAATCAGCAAGCCAATCGCAATGATGATGCCAAAAATCGACATTTGATGAATTTGCTGGTTAAAAAAGCTCAAACTAAAAATAGCAAATGCAGCACAAAGAGGAAGTGCAAGCCCAACTATCCATGCGGCTTTTGCGCCCATAAAAAATAACACAACAAACATCACCACCAGAGAGCCCAGTAGTAGGTTGTTGCTCAGTTCAGATAAGCGCTGCTCAGTATATTTGTTCTGCTCAAAAATGAGTTCTGCTTTCACACTGCCTGCAAACGACGAGTTAAACTGAGCTGCTTTTGCTTTTATTGCTTCGGTCCATTGGTCAACGCGCACCGTGGTCTGCATCCGAGCTGCAACAAATATGGTGCGCCGGCCATTTAACAAGGCGATTTCGCTAGCAGGGTGTCTTTGTCCTCGCCTAACTTGTGCAATATCTTCTAAACGCAAAAAATCACCGCTGTCGGTCACTAGCGGCGTGTTAGCGACAATCGAAACGGACTCTAGAGGCTCGGCGACTTGCACACGAATGTTGCGCGAACTGTTATACAACACACCTGCGGGTAATTTGGCATCGGCAGAGCGAATACGATCGCTCACCTGTTGTAAACTCATACCAGCAAGTGCGAGTTGCTGCGCGTCGATGGTGACGGTAATTTCTTCTTGAGGCTCCCCGTATAACCGCACTAATTCGGTTCCCGCTACGTTGCGAATGCGGTCTGAAAACTCTTGCGCCATTCTTCCAACGAGTGTTAAATCAGTGTTATCAGGCACTTCAGGGGAAATTGCAAACAATACGGTAAAGGCGGTTGCCCCGCGTTTGTCCTCTAGTATTGGCGCTTGCACTCCTTCAGGGAAACGCGCCGAAGCATCATCAATAGCATCTCTTATTTTCGAAAACACTTGTTGGTTAGTGCTATTGTCGATGACGTCTTGTAGCTCTACCGAAATCGAAGAAAAACCAGCCTTAGACGTAGACTTAATCTCTTTAATTTCGAATAGCTGTCGCAGTTCATCCTCAATAACATCACTGACCAAGGCTTCTACACGCTCGGCTGAGGCCCCCGGATAACTAGTCAGGACAATCACATTCCGCAAATCTATGCGAGGGTCTTCTAAACGCGGGAGGCTCTGGATGGCCGACAAGCCTGCCACTAAAATGATAATGATACTTAAAGCAAGTAAATGACCTTTACGAAAAAAGGCGGTATACCATGGTGGGCGTGGTTGCATGTGAGTCATCGTTATTACTCACTTTTATTCGCGGTTGATATACTTGTTGCTACGCTTTTTACAGCGTTAACTTGATTCACTTTTTGACCTGGGGTAAAGCGATGAGTGCCATTCACAATTATCTTTTGTGCATCCTCAATAGCGCCAGAAATAAATGCACGCTCTCCATCAAGATGCTCTACCGACACACTGCGACTTACAATGGTCTTGGTAGCTTGATCGTATATCATCACCGTCCACAGTCCACGCACGCCATTCGCAAGCGCATCAACAGGCACCCATGCCCCTGTTTGTGACACTTCCTCTTCTACACTAATGCTCACCAGATCGCCGCTGACTAAAGCAGCAAGCTGCCTAGGCGATATACTCGTTTTATCTATACTAAAGAGTGTATCTACTGTGCGCGTGGCAAGGGTTCTGCGTTTGGCGACAGATTTAACATTTGCCAACAGTGTTGTGCCTGAAACCTGTAGGTTATAGGCATCGCCTGGCGCCAGCGCAAAGGCAGTATTTTCAGGCAAGCCAAAGCGAGCTTCTAGTGTATCGATTGAAATAACCGACAACAACGGTTGCCCCACATTTAATACCGTTCCCTCATCTGCTAACTGCGCAATTATCTGGCCGTCAAATGGTGCTTTTAGTACCGATTTTTGCTTCTCTACCTCTAAGCTCTGTAAGCGCGCTTCAACCTCAGTTACGAGGGCTTGAGCCGCATCGAGGGAAGCTTGAGACTCATCTAAGCGCTGCTGAGGCTCTAGTTTTGCATTCACCAAATCGCTAACACGCTGAGCAGAAAGCTCCGCTAATTTTGCGTCAGCTTGAGCACGTCTAAGGGCAGCCTCTAACTCGTTTCTTTGTGCGTCAAGCCTCGCTAAATCAAGTTCTGCAAGAGCTTGTCCTTTGCGAACGTTTGCGCCCTCTTCGACTAAAATCGTGCGTAGCACTCCCGCTAATTCAAACCCCACATCTGATTGCATTGCAGACTCGACCTGGCCGTAAATTATTCGCTTGCGCAGATAACTTGATTGAATAGCAATTGAGCTAACTTCGGCAACGGTATTTTGTGTTGCTAATAGTTCTTTGTCTTTGTAGGCTTGTGAACTGGCATTTCCTGACATCAGCATCAGCAAGGCTAAGGACGCAAAGCCAATTATACCAAGCAATACAAGGAGTTTTGTTTGATGCGTCGAGTAAGGCCCTTTAGCACTTTTCATTTTTTATTCCTTTAACTTGGGTTAACCATTGTCGGTATACAATATTGGCTGATATTGCAGCAAAGCAGTTTGGTCGCCCATAATTCTTCATATCGGTGAGCTTGCCTAACGGTCTAAGTTGTTTTTATTTGATGCTAGAATATAAATACTAGACTGTCTAGTCTATTAATATTAAATTTTTATCATCTCCCGTAATGTGCGCGCTTTTAGTCGCTGAATATTCACCTTCCATTCATAAAATTTGTTATGATGCACCCACGGTATCTTCATTGTATAAAACACTATGTCAGGCTTTACTGGACAACATATTTTAAGCGTAAACCAATTTGATCGCGACGCTGTTGAACGCGTGTTCAGCGTTGCCGATAACATGCTTCCTTACACCCTGCGCGAGAAACGAACGCAAGTGCTAGACGGAGCTATTTTAGGGAATTTATTTTTTGAGGCCAGTACGCGTACTAGAGTCAGTTTTGGCACTGCATTTAATTTACTCGGTGGCGAAGTACGTGAAACCACAGGCATGAGTAGTTCAGCCCTAGCAAAGGGTGAATCCCTTTATGATACTGCCAGAGTATTGAGTGGTTATAGCGACATCATTGCAATGCGCCATCCACAGGCGGGCTCGGTTAGTGAGTTTGCGCAAGGTAGCAGAGTACCCGTCATTAACGGCGGAGATGGTGCAAATGAGCACCCCACCCAAGCCTTATTAGACTTATATACCATTGCAAAAGAGCGTGCCTCACAGGGTGCTGGCATTGATCATTTACACATCGCAATGATTGGCGACCTCAAATACGGGCGCACGGTGCATTCTTTAGCTAAAATGCTGACGCTGTTTAACAAAGTCAAGTTTACGCTAATATCACCAAGAGAATTAGCGATGCCGACAAGTGTTTGCGATGCCATTGTTAATGCCGGTCATGAATTGGTAATTACGGAGCATCTTGAAGGAATTGTAGAGGCCGATATTTGTTATCAAACTCGTATTCAAGAAGAACGTTTTGAATCGCAAGAAGAAGCGAATAAATATCGCGGTAAATTTCGCTTAAACCAACAAATTTATACACAGCATTTTAAGTCGCAAACTGTCATCATGCATCCTCTTCCCAGAGACTCGCGGGCAGAGGCGAATGAACTAGACAATGATTTGAATATGCATCCGAACTTAGCCATTTTTAGACAAACCGATAACGGTGTGCTGGTGCGCATGGCTTTATTTGCTCTCACCTTGGGCGTAGCCGATAAAGTCAGCGATTTTGATCGTCCAGTGCATTGGTATAGCAACAAAAGTACCGTCGTTTAGTTAACGTAATTAAGAGTAAAACAATCCTTATGACAAAATCAGAAATCTTATTTGAACGTGCACAAAAGACCATCCCCGGCGGTGTTAACTCCCCCGTTCGAGCATTTAAAGCGGTGGGCGGTACACCTCGGTTTATACAACGTACCGACGGCCCTTATATGTGGGATGTCGATGGCAACCGTTACATCGATTATATTCAATCGTGGGGTCCTATGGTCTTAGGCCATAATAATCAAAAAATTCGCCAAGCGGTGATTGATGCATCTGAGTTTGGCCTCAGCTACGGTGCACCCACCGAAGCCGAAGTAAAAATGGCCGAGCTTGTCTCCTCTATCGTGCCATCCATGGAAATGGTTCGCATGGTAAATTCCGGTACAGAGGCGACAATGAGCGCCATTCGCCTGGCTAGGGGTTACACCAGTAAAGATAAAATTCTTAAATTTGAAGGCTGTTATCATGGTCACGCTGACTCCTTACTGGTAAAAGCAGGTAGCGGCGCATTAACTCTTGGTGTACCAAGCTCGCCGGGCGTACCTGACGATTTTGCAAAACACACTCTCACCGTCGAATTTAATAATTTAGCCTCAGTACAAGCAGCTTTCGACGAGCATGGTGATGATATTGCTTGCATCATTGTGGAACCTGTCGCTGGCAACATGAACTGCATACCTCCAGTTGATGGATTTTTAGAAGGCTTACGTGCAATTTGCGATACCTACAACAGTGTGTTGATATTTGATGAAGTCATGACCGGGTTTAGAGTATCTCGCGGCGGTGCTCAAGAGCGCTTTAATGTAATCCCGGACTTAACCTGTTTAGGGAAGGTGATCGGCGGCGGCATGCCCGTAGGCGCTTTTGGTGGAAAACGCCATATTTTGA
Source organism: uncultured Glaciecola sp. (assembly GCA_964621345.1). Classification (GTDB taxonomy): domain Bacteria; phylum Pseudomonadota; class Gammaproteobacteria; order Enterobacterales; family Alteromonadaceae; genus Glaciecola. The sequence continues at coordinate 104,255 of CAZUON010000003.1, forward strand.
CGCACATTGCACCCACAGGTCCTATTTATCAAGCAGGGACATTGTCTGGAAACCCTGTTGCAATGGCGGCAGGATTAGCAGCACTTAAGCAAATTACCGTAGATGGGTTTTACGATTCTATTTTTGAAAATACACGTAATTTAGCAGAAGGTATGCGCGACCTTGCCCATAAGCATGGCATCCCCATGACAATTAACGTTGCAGGGAGCATGTTTGGAATCTTTTTCACCGACGTTGAGAAAGTCACCAACTACCAACAGGCGATTAATTGTAATACTAAGCAATTCAATCAGTTTTATCATGGCATGCTTGAGCATGGTGTTTATCTAGCACCTGCCTCATATGAAGCAGGGTTTGTATCAAAGGCGCATACCGCAGACATCGTGGCAGATACCTTAGCTGCCGCAGACAAAGCCTTCGCAGCAATTGATAAGACAGCTTAAAAGGAACGACAACGGTGCTTGAAGCATTACTTGGCATAGTCATCATATACGCGGTAGTCGTTACCGTGGTGTGTTTACGCTCGTCAAGCCATGCTCAAAGCGCCGATTTAAGCTTAAAAGCAGCATTTAAAAAACGCCAAGCCATGATGGATGCGACCATCGAAGCGAAAGCCGATGAGGCCATGCAATTACATCAAACTTTTCAGAAATTTGTCCCGCGCCAGTTTGTCGAGCATTTTGCCAAAAGCGGCAGCAATAACTTAGAACTTGGCCGGGCAGACGAAGATAAAGTAGCCATTTTGTTTTGTGATATTCGCGGATTTACGTCCCTCTCTGAAAAAATGTCACCACAGGAGCTGATGCATTTCCTCAATTCCTATTTTTTAAGGATGAATGCCCCAATTCACCATAATAATGGCTTTATCGACAAGTTCATTGGCGATGCCATTATGGCACTATTTGACAGCCCACAAGGCGAAGACAGCGATAAAGCAGCTGACGCCATAAAGGCGGCTCTAGAGGTTCAAACAGCTTTAGCTTTGTACAATAGTCATAGAGAGAGTAGTAAATATGCGCCGGTTAAAAATGGCATAGGGCTTCATTTTGGACCCGTGGTGTTAGGTACCGTTGGCTCAGACGATCGCATGGATACCACGGTAATTGGTGATACTGTTAACGTGGCACAGCGCATAGAAGGCTTATGCCGGTATTTTAATGCCGACATACTCGCCAGTAAAAGCACTGTTCACTTAGCCCAAGACAAACACGAAGTAGAATATCGCCTTCTAGACAATGTGTTGTTCAAGGGAAAATCTGTCAGTATACCTTTGGTAGAGGTATTGTCGCATTTACCTGAAGAGATAAAAGAACAAAAACTCGTGGCCGCAGAGCAAATCATTGAGGGCATTACTTTGCGCGATGACGGATACTTAAAAACTGCTCTTAGTCACTTCGAAGCTTGCTCACTTACTTTCCCTCGAGACTTCGCGATAAAGCATCACCTGCGCATCTGCAAGCAAGCGGTCGAAAAAGGTGAATGGGATGGCTTTGTTAAGTTATAAACAAGAAGATCTTTTTATGACTAATTGATTGGTTTATCGAGACATTGCAAGCAATTGGCAACCGTCCTTGTATCAATTAATTCGTACCACCCCTATCTTTATTATCTGCTCTTATCTAGTAAAGGCTACAGCCCTCATTTCGATTAATCCTGTTTTTTTATCAACATTTACCGATGTACATATCATTTTTTTTGAATTTAGCACGAAAAATACGATCTATTTTGTGACATAGTACGTTAAAGCGATAATAATTCTTATTTAATGTCGCCAAGATGTATTGGTAACTGTAAGTTTTTGAATTAATTAAGTTGAAACGAGGAAAATCATGAGTCATAACAATTTTAGAAAAGTAGGTTCTAGTCTTGCAATCGCAGTATCTGCAGCACTCCTAATGTCAGCCTCTGCAGTGGCGCAAAATGTGCCCGACAGTGTTATTGAACAACAGCGTGCAGCTCTAGAAGCAAACACCGACGGTAAAGGCTTTGGACCACAGACTCCACGCGACATTGACAACAAAGCAGGTTCAAATAAACGTATATTTGGAATCGCTCCGTCACCAACACAAATGAACTTGTGTAACATCCATTTTCATAAAAACGCTGAAAACAAAGGTGGTGAATTCACTACCTACGCAGGCAATGGCGATGGTATGGGTAACAACACAGGTTATAAGTATAATGGTAGCCTTACAGCGGCAGAACTTAAGCAACCTGAAGCAAAAATCTGTGCAGGCAAAGACCAGCCCCTTATGTCTGGTGATACATTAGAAGTGCATTTTGTATACTCTGCAGCAGACGTATCACCTGGACCAACCCTTGGCGCGTGCCTAGCAGACTCAACGATGAATCCAGGCCTACGTGTAGAAACGCAAGTGGTTGTCTTAGTAAATGATGACAATGCTGCTGATTTTAGCGAAATGGCTACTATCGAGGAAGTGAACGGCTACCATCAAGCGGTTAATGTACCTGACAATATGGGTACACCTGTGACCTTTTTAGGTTCAACAACTGGCCCTGCATACAACGAAGTCGCTTCACCTTTGCAAGTCACTTGGAATGTAAGACCTAAGGTTGCAAAAGTAGATATTAATTCTGTTGGTGCTTGGTGTGAAGGTAATGTGTTTAACGAAGACCATGCACATGGAGTACGTAATCTAGTAACAAATGAAAAGCTACTTTCTCCAATCATGTAGTGCTTCAACCAGTCTTGGTGTAATGCCGGGATAATCATAGTAAAACCGGCAGAGTTTTTGCGCTCTTGCCGGTTTTTTATTTATGAGGATTCTTATGTTTCAGCCAACTCAGATAGCATGCTTACACATGTTGTAATGCTTGCTGGCGAATAAACGCAATACTAGGTGCAAAAAAAGAAGCGCCGGTTTCCGCATTAGAATAATCTAACAAGCGATCATAATGCCCGTTTTGATCGCCATAAATACGGCTATGTAATAAGTTTTTAAATGCATTCGGATGACTTGCGCAACTCACAAAATACAAACCTTGAACACTCATATTCCCGTAAGGCATGCTTTGATTTAGCAAGATGGGATATTGGCCGTTAGCATCTGTGATTTTGGTCCTAAAAGCATGAGATGACAGCCCTGAGTCGACCACTGGCAAATTATGCTCTTTTGTTTTGCCCATAATATCTTGTTGTCGGCTTTCAGAGAGTGCCTGCCAGCGAGTCATGTCATGGCGATATCGTTGCACATGAATATAGCTACCACCAATAAAATGGCTATCTTCTTCACCTACTGTCGCAATTTCAAATTTTTTGAAACCTCGAGGATTATCATCGGTGATCACAAAACCGGTAAGGTCGCGCCCATCTAAATATCGAAAGGCTCTTATTTGCTCAACTAGCTCGGTATGGAGGCGCAAAAGTTCCATTACGCGAATACCGGCTGCATGACAAATATCAAGCCTGTCAGCGCGAATCTGTATGAATAAATCACAGGGGATAACCGGTGCACAGCGATCTTCAGATTGCATATCCGGAAAAGGTGCCAAGGCCATAGGCGCTCTATCAGGATAAAGTTCATTCCAAAAGTTGCTCCCAATACCCACTACACCAGAAACCATCGCCTCATAGTGTTCATCGTCAAAGTAGTCGAATATATCGAGGCAGGCTGAGAGTTTACTGCGTATTGCCGCCATATCATCATCGACGACATTAAAGAGCAAATACTGAGCATGTAAGTTTGGCTCTGCGCAAATACCTTTTTGTGGTTGCGTCATAAATAGTACAAATACACCCTGCTGTTACATGCAGTAAGCTTGCTGTGGTCACTCTTACACTCAACATGAATATGACCGAACAAAACAAGCTCCTACATCATTTTTCGCTTAACCGTTTTCTATTTAATAGCCGGCAGCTTGGCCGTCTTTTCTAGACTCAGACGCACCGTAGTATACCTGATTCTTGCCGTCAAAGAGAATCGCCTGATAGCCACCAAAGGCACCATTCACATCGGTCAAAGTATGTCCCATTTTCATGAGTTCGCGGCGAACATTGTAAGAAAAGCCTGACTCTAAGCTAATATAGCCACCATCGGTCATCATATCTCCTTCAGGTGTACTTGAACCTGAATGCAATATTCTCGGTGCATCTCCGGCTTCTTGTAAATTCATCCCAAAATCAATCATATTGATAACGATTTGGGCGTGCATTTGCGGTTGAGTGCCACCGCCCATTACGCCAAAACTCATTAACGGCTCGTTATTACGAGTCACAAAGGCAGGGATAATAGTATGAAAAGGACGTTTTCCAGGCGCATACTGATTAAAATGTCCCTCTTGTAAGGCAAACATTTCACCCCTGTTTTGCAGCACAAAGCCTAAATCAGTGGGGATCATACCCGAACCCATGCCGCGATAATTACTTTGAATCAACGATACCATGTTCCCAAACTTATCGGACACGGTTAAATAAATTGTATCGCCCTCATTCTTTCCTGCATCTAGGCGTTTAGACGCACTAGTCGGTGAGATTAACTGCTGGCGTTCCTTTGCATATTCTTTTGATATCAACCAATCGACAGGTATTTTATTAAAGCTTGGATCGGCATAAAACTTGGCACGATCCTCAAAGGCAAGCTTCTTCGCCTCTACAAAAGTATGGATAAATTCAGCAGAGTCTCTACCCATACCTTCAAGGTCGTATAGTTCTAATATGTTTAATATTTGCAGTGCTGCGATGCCTTGACCGTTAGGTGGAAGCTCCCACACATCATAACCTCGGTAGTTTGCTGATACCGGGGCAACCCACTCAGAGTAATGAGCAGCGAGGTCTTCGTACTCTAAAAAGCCACCTTGCTCCTTCATAAAAGCAGCAATGACTCGAGCAATATCCCCTTTATAAAACGCATCTCTGCCGCCTGTCGCTAGTTTTTCATAGGTATTTGCAAGAGCTGGGTTACGGAATATTTCACCCTTTCCAGGCGTTTTACCGTCTATGGTAAAGGTCTCTTCAAACCCGGGATATTGACCAATTCGTTTTTGATTCATTTCTAAATAATAGGCAATTAACTCAGTCACCGGGAACCCATTGCGAGCATAATCAATAGATGGCGCAAGTAACTCTTGCATCGGTTTAGAGCCAAAGCGCTCATTCAGCATAAACCAGCCATCCACCGCACCGGGAACCGACACAGGTAGCGGGCCAAATTTAGGGATTTTATCTAGACCCTTTTCTGCGAAGTGTTCCATAGTTAAGCTTTGTGGCGACCTACCCGATGCATTTAAACCATACAGTTGCTTGGTTTTTGCATCCCAAACAATCGCAAATAAGTCTCCTCCAATACCGCAACCAGTGGGTTCAACGAGACCTAACATCGCATTGGCGGCAATGGCTGCGTCAATGGCATTCCCGCCAGCTTTTAAAACGTCTAAACCCACCTGCGTTGCAAGCGGTTGACTAGTGGCAACCATGCCATTTTGAGCGATGACCTCCGAACGGGTGGCAAAAGCTTCACCGGTAATGCGGTCGTATGCGTGTGCACTTGCGGTAGCGCAAAGGCTAAGAAAACACGTAAGTGCGCAACTAAATGTTTGCAATGTTTTTGAACGGTTTTTGCTCATGTTCTACTCATTATGTTGATTAGCGTTATTAATAATTTAACAAAAATGGGGGTGGCTGATAAATCAGTGTAACCTCGATAAGCCCTTAAATGAAAGCAGTGCCCAATAATTTTAAACTGTACATACCGCAATGGCTATGCTTCACTTATCAATACTAAAGTATAGTGTGTAGTCAGAGGCCTTCTTGCAAGAACAGCGCAACATCCATATTTTTATTACGATTTTCAGCGTACTTTGTATTTGTGCGACTTCATATGCAGGGTATGCACATTGGCGCAATGAAAAGGCCATTGCCTTTAACGCCTTTATCGACGATAGCACCGAACTTAATTATCGATTGAACACTCAATTAAATGACATCGTTCAAATCGCCGTAAACAATGCATTTTTAGCGGCCAACAGCCCTCTACTCGAGCAAAGCTTCTCGGGATCGGGAAATGATAAGAATTTACAACGCGCATGGCAAAATATGTTCTTATCTTCACCCACCCTTTATCAAATACGTTACCTAGACCTAAAAGGAAACGAAATATTTCGTATGGAGCGCAGCGCAAACGATTTTTTATGGGTCAGTGGTGAGCAACTACAAGCTAAAGGAGAGCGAGATTACTTTCAAAGGAGCATGTCAAACCAAGAGCTCATTTACATCTCAGAAATTGATTTAAACCGTGAGCAAGGGCAAATCGAAGAACCTTACCGCCCCACTATCCGAGCAACAGCTAAGTATTTTGAAGGCGGTGAGTTGACTGGATTAGTGGTACTGAACTTTGATTTACGGGATGCTTTCGCTTTTTTCAAGTTACAACAAACTCGTTTAGAGCATTGGATCGTGAAGCAAAACGGTTTCTTTATATCTACACCAACCGAGCAAGAGTGGGGATGGTTACTAAATAAACCAAACGATAGCGTGACGCAAGTATTTACATTCGTTAACGAATCACAATACATCTCTGACATAAACGATGCTACTTGGTTATCACAAAATAGTTACCTTAATTTCTCAGAAATAAATTCCCCTATTGAAGATGTTTACCTAGCTGAGAGTAGGTTCTGGATAATCTCAAATATGAGTCGAAGCACCATTATTGCGCTTGACCAACTTCGCCTCAGCTTATTGATTGCTTGCGCTGTGTTAATTGTACTGATCATTGCAGTTGCTCGCTATATTGCTCATTTATCGGGTCAAATGAAGCGCAATCAGTTATTGGCAGTGCAACTTGCCGACGACGCTCAAACCTCGGAAAAGGCAAAAGCGATGTTTTTGGCACAAATGTCCCATGAGATACGAACGCCCATGAATGGACTTTTTGGTATGTTACAAATAACCTATGGTGAGCGCGACCAACAAAAAATCAACCATCACTTAAAGCATGCGATGCGCTCGTTTGAAGCACTCAAACGTATCATCGACGACATCCTCGACTTTTCTAAAATTGAGGCAGGTAAGCTGCAATTAGTTGAACAACGCTTTGGTTTAGATTCAGCGCTTCGAGATATTGCTCAAATTATGGGCCGCTCAGCCTATGGCAAAAATATTGATATGTGGATTGATATTGACCCCAATTGTCCAAGAGAGATTGTTGGTGATGCCATCCGCATTAATCAAATTTTGTTCAATCTTACCAACAACGCAATTAAGTTCACCGAAGAAGGCGAGGTCAGGCTGATTGTGAAGTTACTCAGTGAAAGTGACACACACTTAAATCTTGGCTTTGTTGTTAAGGATACCGGCATAGGAATGAGTAAAGCACAATCAGAAAAGGTGTTTAACGCCTTTTCTCAAGCTAGTAGCGACACGCATAGTCAATTTGGCGGGACGGGTTTGGGCTTAACAATTGTGCAACAACTAATAGCATTAATGGGAGGCGAGATTAAGGTCACAAGTGATACCAATAGTGGTTCACTATTTAGCTTCAATATATGGGTAGGCAAAGCTCAAGGTACAACATTATTTAGTAGTACTAAGCACATGCCTGCTCATAACTATATGGAAGCTATTTTGTTTACGCCGTCAGACATTGCTCTGACTATTTTGAAACGTAGTTGCTCTGCACTCGGGTGGACCTCTTTGTCTCTGCCAAAAGTGTCTGACCTTAAGCACTTTAAATCTACCAGTAACGCACAGGGCCAGGTAGTGATTGTTGACGACAAAATACCACTACAAGAAGATGATTTTGCGGTACTCAAGCAATACAAAAACGATAGGCACAACGCAACTACCGTGCTTATTGCAAAGGATGGTAATTTTGAGATTAAACAGAACGATAAGAGTAGTTTTGACAGAATCATTTCAAAGCCCTTTACCCCTTCCACACTCTTTGATGCTGTGGTAACCCACTCTGATAAAATCGTCGATTTATCCGACAGAATACGCTCCAAGGAACAACGTACACTGAATCTAGAAGGCTTAAATATCCTGATCGTTGAAGACAATGAAATTAATCAAATGGTTGCAGCGACAATGCTGGAGGAGGCAGGCGCTTCAATCACCTTAGCAAACCATGGTAAACACTGCTTAGAACTATTAGCGGCCTCTCCTAGCAACTTTGATGCAATATTAATGGATATACAAATGCCTGAAATGAACGGCATTGAAGCCACTACCTTTATTCGCGAACAATCCATTTATGACAATGTGCCAATCGTTGCATTAACCGCTAACGCCATGGAGCACGAACGCAATGAATGCATTGATGCAGGCATGCAAGCTCATGTTACAAAACCGATTGACCGTAGTGAATTAATTCAAACTATTGCCAGAGTAACCAGCGAGTATAAAACTAGCTAAACCTTGTTTTTGTGAGCATAGCAGCAAACATAAAAAAGCCTCGCTAATGCGAGGCTGATATTTACCAACGTGTGTTGGTGCTTAGTTGTTTATTCTTTTTATTATCTATTCTTATTATTATGTAACTAAGCGCTCCCTTCAAAACTCAGGTTAATTATGAGCGAGATTGACTAAAGTCTGGATATGCCTCTAAACCACATTCGCTGATATCGACACCTTCAAACTCTTCCTCTTCAGATACTCTGACACCAATCAGGGCTTTAATGACTAACCACGTGACTAAGCTTGCACCGAATACCCAAACAAATATAGTTAAAGCACCAATCAACTGACCAGAGAACTTAGCCCCTTCATTAGTGATCGGCACTAACATTAGTCCTAAGAAACCAACTACGCCGTGTACTGAAATCGCACCAACCGGATCATCGATTTTAAGTTTATCTAATCCAACGATACTGAATACAACCAATACGCCACCGATTGCGCCAAACAGAGTCGCCTGCCAAGCTAACGGAGTCGATGGCTCTGCAGTAATCGCTACTAGCCCTGCTAATGCACCATTTAAGGCCATGGTTAAATCAGCTTTACCGTATAAGATACGCGCAAGTAGTAGTGCTGCGACTGAACCACCGGCTGCTGCCGCATTAGTATTCATAAAGACTACTGCAACAGAGTTTGCAGATTCAACTGAAGCCGTTGCTAATACAGAGCCCCCATTAAAGCCAAACCAACCCATCCATAAAATGAAGGTTCCTAGAGTGGCCAATGGTAAATTAGCACCTGGGATTGCATTGATTTTGCCATCGGCGGTGTACTTACCTTTACGAGCACCTAATACTAATACACCTGCTAATGCTGCTGACGCGCCGGCCATATGAACAATGCCTGAACCTGCGAAGTCTGAAAATCCGAGGTCACCTAGTACATACATACCAAATACCGCGTCGCCATTCCATGTCCATGCACCTTCCATAGGATAAATGAAGCCAGTCATTACTACAGTAAATAACAAGAAAGACCAAAGCTTCATGCGCTCAGCAACCGCACCTGACACAATAGACATGGCCGTTGCCACAAATACAACTTGGAAGAAGAAATCTGCTGATGGCGCATAGGTAGCTGCGTCTTCTGCAACGCCGGTAGCGCCATCACTATTAATTCCAGTGAGTAAGTAGTCACCACCGTACATTATTGCATAGCCACAAATCATGTACATGATGCATGCGATAGAATACAAGGCGATATTTTTAGTTAAAATTTCAGTGGTGTTTTTAGCGCGCACTAAACCCGCTTCTAACATAGCAAAACCTGCTGCCATCCACATAACGAAGGCGCCGCAGATTAAAAAGTAAAAGGTATCTAAGGCATACCCAAGTTCAAATGTAATTTCCATAGTGTTCTCCAAAAAGGTCTGCGAGAGACGCTAATATGCTAAGCACATTAAAGTGCGTCTGAGTCTGCTTCGCCGGTACGAATGCGTACCGCTTGCTCAAGGTCATAGACAAATACTTTGCCGTCGCCAATTTTGCCGGTTTTTGCTGCACCAACAATGGCTTCAACTAAGCGTTCAACTTGTTCATCTTGAACCGCGATTTCGAGTTTAACTTTAGGAAGAAAATCAACTTGATATTCTGCCCCACGATAAAGTTCGGTATGTCCTTTTTGACGTCCAAAGCCTTTTACTTCTGTCACGGTAAGACCATCAATACCGATTTCAGAAATTGCTTCACGAACATCATCAAGCTTAAAAGGCTTAATGATTGCAGTGACTAGTTTCATAGGTTGCTCCTGCTATTTTGAGTGTATTGCTAAGTGGTTTAACTCATTGCAATACAAAAGCAGTGCCAAGTAAGGATGTGCATATTTTTCAGTAGCTTATAGAATATGCTTCGTAATTTAACGCGCATTAATGCACTTTAATGGTGCAGTCGTACCATTTTGGGGTGTTTGTGAAAAGTATCAGTAAGAAAAGTTAACTTCGAGGCATCACAATCCTGCTTGAAATAAAATGTCGTCCCAACGTGGCTTGGGATCTCGCAATTTTACTGAAGTTGTATAAATAAATAACGGAATTAAACACTAGTTGTCATCTTGGGAGATTACCGCCTTCGCGTAATACTGTTCGTTTAAGCTATGAAACTCCCTCGTCATTTCGGCGCAGGCCGAAACCTCCTCAAATAATCACCGTGTTAGTTCAGATTAGAGGGTATTTATGGGGACTACAGCCTCCGCTGTAATGACAATGTTTTATTTAAATTCTTAAGCGACCAGCATTACGCCTTCGCGGTAATGACGAATAGTCGCTGAAACGAACGCAATTAAGCCGCGCGATAATAACTAGCAATTGCTGATACACCCCGCATCACATTGTACCTAAGGTTTTTAACTAAACCTTAGCGCAGCTTCGGTTATTTATTATTACCAATCAAAATTATTACCAATCAAAAATACGCTCTAACAAAGATCGTTCTTTTTTTGGAGGTTTTACCGGATTGTCACGCATTTCTTGGCAACTTGCTGGCGTGCTTAAGGCTGATTTTATAGCCGGTACACTAATCAAATTTGGGCACCCTGCTTGGGTTTGCTCACCTGTTTGCTCATTAAAATGGGCAATGGTTAAAGTGGATGGAAAACTACGCGATAAGGTTTTGGGTGAGTTTTGCGCTTCAAACGCCGCGAAAATAGGCAATGCCCCCGTTGCACCCGACATATTAATAGGCGTGTTGTCGTCGTGACCAACCCATACGGTGGTGACTAAATTACGGTCAAAGCCGGCAAACCAACTGTCGCGGTAATCATCCGTTGTACCGGTTTTTCCGGCCATATTTATGTGTGGAAACTGCGCGCCGAGCCCCTTGGCAGTGCCTTCTTTAGTCACTTTATGTAAGGCGTAGTTGATGAGATAGGTAGCATCTTCATCGGCGCGGCGTTGTGAAAGCTCCTCGCGTTTCCATATAAGCTCGTTGTCGTGCGTGGTTACCGCATTTAAAGCATGAAGGGGTTTTAAAACGCCGCCATTACTAATGACCTGATATATTTGATTTACTTCAATGGGAGAAAGCTCAACAGCACCCAGTGCTAGCGAAGGCAGCGGCTCTACAGCTTTGTTGTAACCTAAGCGCTGCAAACTCGCTGCTGTTTCATCAAAGCCTATTTGGCTGGCAAGATTCACACTTGGCACGTTGTAAGACTTGACCAATGCGTCTAATAAAGATACTTCTCCCCTAAAGGTTTTATCGGCATTTTGTGGGCGCCATTTTTCACCTAACTTATCGTCAAACTCAACCGGCTCATCCGCTAAACGTGTGGCCAAATGGAATTCAAAAGGGTTTTCCAATGCTGCCAAATATACCACCGGCTTAATCAAAGAGCCGATAGGCCGGTAAGCATTTAGCGCGCGGTTAAACCCAGCGAAGCTTGCTTGCTTACCACCCACAATCGCGCGAATTTCTCCGCTGGAAATATCGGTCACCACCATTGCAGCTTCTAAATTAGGCAAATTACGTGCTTTGGATTGTTTCTCAACGGTGCTTGAAAGCGCTTTTTCAGCTCGGCGCTGGGCGTTAATGTCCAAGGTTGTAAATACCTTTACGCCAGATAAACGTTTCTCCGCTGTAGGGACGACCGAATACAGTTCGTCACGCACTTTGTCCATAAATGCAGGATGTTGCCCCGACGCTAAGCTAGAGCTTGATGAGGTATGTAAAGGCGATGAGATAGCAGCCTCATACTCTTGGGCAGATAGATACTGGCCATCAAATAAAATACGTAATACTAGATTGCGGCGTTCAAGGGAACGTTCGTTTTGCCGCACGGGGTGATAAAACGAGGGGCCCTTTACCATACCTACTAGCGTCGCTATTTCGGTTAAATCCAGCTCTTGTAAGGGCTTATTAAAGTAAAAGTGACTTGCCAAACCAAAACCATGTACCGCTACAGCGCCATTCTGACCTAAAAATACTTCGTTGATATACGCGTTGAGAATTTCGTCTTTGCTGTAGCGGGCATCAATAACAACCGCCATTGCTGCTTCTCGTAATTTACGAATGTAGCTACGTTCACGACTTAAATATAAGTTTTTTACTAATTGTTGCGTCAGGGTACTACCGCCTTGCACTGTGCGCCCGGCCATGATATTTGCAATGAGGGCACGCGCAATCGACAACGGCGCAATACCATGATGTTCATAAAATTTATTATCTTCGACCTGAATAAGTGCGATTTTTAGCATTTCTGGAATATCGGCATCCTGCATGAGCATGCGATCTTCTGACAAGCCCCCAACTAAGCGGGATATTAGCCAAGGTTCTAACATCACGCTGCGTGCATTTTGCTTACTATCCAAAAGCCTCAAGGTACTGATTCGTTCGTTGTTCCAATCTATCCTTAAAATGCGTTCTGGAGCATCTAAGTCAGCATATTGAAAAGCTCTTCGGTGAATAGTTAAGGTATCTTTACCTGTGGTGAACTCTCCCACGCTCGGCTGGCTAGTTACCAAGCGATAACCTAATAAAGCTAATTCATCTTTAATTTGAGAAATAGATATTTCTTGCTCCAATTCAAGTCGCAAGGGCCGGGCATAAATTTGTGCAGGGACTTCCCATTTATTGCCTGAAAACTGTTGTTTAACCTGCGCGTCGATATACAGCAAATAGCTGGCAATAAGCACCAAAAACACAAAGCTAAGTTTAAAAAAGTGGCGCTTAACCCATCTAAAAGGAGCAAAGAGCACATCAGAAATTTTCAAAATACAACGGTCCCTTCTAATGACATTGTTTGACAGAGCCTAGCTTTGTTTAAAGGCGTTTACATCCGTGAATGCCGATGCCAGCAACCACCCTAAAGCTTAAAACGAACGCGCCTTGCTACCTTAGTCGAAAAGACTAGACATTAGTCAGGCAGATGCTTAGGCTGAAAGTTCAACCATTGAGCGCGAGGGCAAATGATGAAAGTCACCATTGATTTAGAACTTACCCCAGCAGAGGCACGAGAAATATTCGGACTACCGGATTTTAGCGGCTTACACGAATCTTTAACAGCCGACATGCTAAAAAAATGTCAACAAGACCCCACAATGGCGTTTGAGACTTTTCTTAAACCTGCGATGGAACAAGGTTTAAGTGGTTTCTCAAATTACCAAGACCTGATGAGCAAGTTTATGCAAGCAGGCGCCAAGCAGGCAAAAGAGTAAAGGTCTTTATAAAAGCACACAAGACAAATCAAAAGGACAAATTATGGGTAATGATGAATCTGAAATCTTAAGCTACCTTGATAAGTACGCCACCGTATTTAACAGTATGGCTCAAGAAATACTCAGCCGGGCGAACAAGGAAGGCGCCAACAACTACCCTAACCCTTTTAATAAAGAGCGTTTGGACCAGTTACTTAGTGGCGATACAAAAATTGATGCAAACAAGCTTATGCAACATCAGTTTTCGTACATGCAAAAGCAATCCGAATTATGGCAACAGGCTTCAAAGGCCATGTTAGGTGAGGCCGCCTCAAGCGATGATAAAGCAACATCAAAGGATAAAAAGGATCGCCGTTTTGCCCATCAACAATGGGATGACAACCCCGTTTATAAATATATTAAAGATTCTTATTTGGTAAACGCTGAAATGATCACCAATATGGTCGACAGCATCGAATTTAGTGATCCCAAGGCCAAGCAACAAGCGCAATTTTTTACGCGCCAATATGTTAACTCCCTGTCACCCACAAATTTTGTACTGACTAACCCCGACGTATGCGAAGAAATTTTAGCCACGAAAGGACAGTCTTTGGTCAAAGGCATGCAGGCCTATCTTGAGGATTTAGAAGAAAGTCCGCTTGAAGCCTTCAAGATGCGTCAATCTGATGCTAAAGCGTTTACCCTAGGCGAAAACCTCGCCTATTCAAAAGGTAAAGTCGTTTACCGTAATGAACTCATTGAATTGTTGCACTATGAACCAAAGTCTAAAACACAGCATTCGCTGCCCATGCTAATCGTCCCGCCTTTTATTAATAAATATTACGTCCTAGATTTAGAAGAAAAGAAATCCATGGTGCAAGGGCTACTCGATAGCGGCCATAGCGTTTTTATGGTGTCGTGGGTGAACGCAGAGAGCGATTTAGCCGGACAAGATTTTTTTGACTATATGCGTAAAGGTCCGTTGGCGGCTATTGAAGTTGCAAAAACGATCAGTAACGAGGGGCAAGTAAACGTTACCGGCTTTTGTGTAGGCGGAACTTTGAGCGCGGTAACGGCAGCGTATTTGCGCGGCAAAGGCGATAACAGTATTGCCTCATTAACCCTACTGACTACTTTACTCGACTTTGAAGAGCCTGGTGAAGTGGGAAATTACTTTTCTGAAGATATGCTGCCAATGATTGAGCAAAATGCTGAGATGAAAGGCGTGTTCGACGGCCGAATTATCGCTATGAGTTTTAGCCTATTGCGCGAAAATGCCTTGTTCTGGTCCTTCTTTATCGATAACTATCTTAAAGGTAAGGACCCTGCCCCCTTTGATATTCTATATTGGAACAGCGATTCAACCAATATTCCTGCAGCATGCTTTAAACAATATTTACATATGACCTATTGGAAGAACGCACTAAAGGACCCAGGAAAAGTCGTAGTAGACGATGTACCTATTGATTTTGGCAACATCGATATGCCTTGTTATTTTTTAAGCACAGTGGCAGATCACATTGTGTTGTGGAAAGGCGCGTATGAGGGCACAAAACTCGTATCTGGAAAAAGTCGATTTGTACTTTCTGGGTCTGGCCACATCGCGGGTGTTATTAATCCAACAAAAGGCGGTAAATATCCGCATTGGATTAACGATGACTTAGGCGATAGTCCTGAACAGTGGTTTGAAGGTGCTACCGAACAATCCGGCTCTTGGTGGCAAGATTGGCATAAATGGTTGAAGCCCCTTGCCGGGAAACGCAAAAATGCAAAGCAACCTGGGTCGCATGTCGACTATCCTGCATTAGACGATGCACCGGGTAGATATGTATTAAAACGTTTAGAGTGATATGATTGAAGCGCGACCTAAGTTATCGTGCAATAAATAACGCCGAACTGGATACTGATGCACAGCTCGGCGTTTTTTGTTGTTTATTCTTTGTTTTTTAAGACAGCATATTTTTAAGACAGCGCTTTTTGCGTACAAAAGGTAAAGCAATACTGTGATCATCATAAAGAAATATCCAAATCGTCGTTTATACGACACTAGCAAAAGCCAATATGTAAACCTTGAGTACATCAAAGTTCTGATTAACGAACGCGAAGAATTTAGCATTGTCGATTCAAAAACTGACAAAGACATCACCAAAAGTGTGTTATTGCAAATCATTAGTGAGTCTGAAACTAACGAACAGCAGTCGTTATTGACCGACGCCCTTCTTAAAAGCCTGATCCGTTTTTACGATAGCGACATGGAGGTGTATGTACGTCAGTATTTAGAGCAGAGCTTGGTGCAATTTATTGAGCAACAAGACAAAATGCAGGGCATGATGAAGAACATGGTGGATAACTCACCAATGGGTTTATTTACCAAAATCATGGAAAAGAATCTAAATGCTTGGCAGTACGACAAAAGTAGTAAAGACAAATAAACTTAATACTTTCAATTAGTTAACATATAAAAACTCATCAAATCTAAGTTCTCAATCAAAAAATGTTGCACTGCAACAAAATTTCACTTGATCTTTCCTATAGATTGGCTATTATTTAACCATAAGCGATGTTGCAGCGCAGCAAAATGTGATTTCGCACTAATTTAAATTCAATGAGGTCAAGATGATGTTTGGTAACTTTTCTCAACAAATGAAAAACTCTACAAAGCCAGTCAGTACTTTGCTCGAAATGAATGCGAAAACGCTGGAAATGATGTCGCAGCAAAACACTGTGTTTTTCTCTGGCGTGATGAGCGACAGCGTAAAATTAGTCGAATCCCTCGCGAGCCAAACTGAGTTGAAAGGGGTTATGGCAGCGCAGTCTGTTTATGCTGAGTCAGTACGAGAGCGCTTAACTAGCACTTCAAAAACGACCTTTGGCAACTTATCTGCCATCGGGAATGAAGTAGCAGGCATGATGAAAGGCTCACTCGAGACTGCAACAGCTGAAGCAAAACAGGCATTTACGCAAACTGCTCCGGTAGTGCAACAAAGCCCAAGTGTTAAAAAAGCGAGTGCTAAAAAGGCTCCGAGCAAACAGAAAAAAGCGGAAGCAGCGCCAAAAGTAGTCGCTAAAACTATACAAAAACCTGCGGAAAAGCCAGCACCAACAATTAAGCCGCAAGCAACGCCAGCCGTTGCCGAAAAACCCAAAGTGGTAAAAGCCGCTGTTAACAAAGAAGCGCCTGTTAAACCCGCGACTAAAAAGGTTGCGACTAAAAAGACTACTGCTAAAAAAGTAGTCGCAAAACAAAATGTATCAAAGACTGCGCCAACAAAAGCGCCGTCAAAAAAAGCGGTTGCTGAATTGAGTCCCGCTGATGTAAAAGCTTCGCCGTCAAAATCAGCATAAACAAAAATTTATTTTAATTTACTACCTTAATATTTTGGAGAAAGACTATGATTGATCAACTAAACGAACAATTTAAAGATTCACTTAAGCCTGTAACTGAACTTGCTACGTTAAACATGAGTGTTTTACAAGAGCTTGCTGAAAAGCAAAACGCATTGTTTACTACCCTTATGTCTAACGGCGTTTCTTTTGCAGAAACCGCAGGTCAGCAAAAAGATGTAATGAGCTTAGCTGAAGCGCAAAAAGCATATCTTGCGACCTTACAAGAGACCATCACAGCTTCTGCTAAAGAGACTTACACTTTAGTAAGTGGTGCACAAGAAAAAGCGGGCGTGATGATGAAAGATCTTGGTGAAGAAATCACATCTAAAATGGCAACTGCTGGTAAGTAAGTAGCCATCTGCTTAGTGAAAGAGTTATGTTAGTATCAAGCTTTGTTTGATGCAGTGAAAAAGCTTCAATCAACAAGTCGGAAACGCTTGGATTGAAGCTTTTTTTTAGCCTTTAATTGGAGAATATTATGAATTATCAGGCCTACGACTACCTTGCCCGTACCGGCGAAATGATGAATGAAGGTTTGGGTATAGTGAGCGATTTAGTGTCTCATCCCTCCAATCCATTTTCTTACACATGGAGCGGGCGACTCACCAAAGCGACACTCGAAACAGCAATGAGACTCACCCGCCGTTATGACAAACTTGGTTTTAACATTGATGAAGTGACCATCAATAACAAACAATTTAAAGTGCGCGAAGACATTGTTGTAAGTAAACCTTTTTGCGAACTGACCCATTTTAAAACCATTGGACATACCGATAAAGACAAAGTGCTTTTAGTCGCACCGCTTTCTGGCCACCATGCCACACTATTAAAGGGCACAGTTGAAGCCCTTTTACCTGAACATGAGGTATATATCACCGACTGGGCCGACGCCCGTGAAGTTCCCTTAGAAGAAGGCGCTTTTTCTTTCGACTGCTATGTTTCTTATTTAATTGAATTTTTAAACTTTTTGGGCGAAGACACGCATATGGTGGCGATTTGTCAGCCTACTGTGCAGGCCTTGATTGCTACTGCGGTTATGGCCGAAGAAAATAACCCTAATACGCCCAAATCTTTAAGCCTTATGGCTGGACCTCTGGACACCACTAAAAATCCAACTCGGGTAAATGAATTTGCGCATAGCAAACCTATGTCTTGGTATCGTAACGTTGCCATTATGAAGGTTCCAATTGGATACCCAGGTGAAGGGCGTCAGGTCTATCCTGGGTTCATGCAATTAGGTGGCTTCATTTCAATGAACCAAGAAGCACATATGAAGAAGTATCAGAGCTATTTCCAAAACTTGTTGTTTGGTGAAGATGAAGATGCTGATCGTTTTCGTGCATTTTACGACGAGTATATGGCTGTTCTGGATATGCCTGCTGAGTTTTACCTAGAAACTATTGAACGTATTTTTAAGAACAACGAAGTCGCAAACCGCACTATCACCTATCAAGGTAAAACCGTGAATTTTGATGCCATCAAAAATACTGCTTTGCTCACAGTAGAAGGCGCAAACGACGATATATGCGGATTAGGACAAACCCAAGCAGCGCAAGATATTTGCACAAAAATACCTAAGAAAATGCGCAAGCATCACGTTCAGTCTGGCGCGGGACATTACGGTATTTTTAGTGGGTCTATGTATCGCAAGAACATTCGCCCCATTGTGACAGAGTTTATTAATCAATATAGTCCCACTGATGAAAGCGCTAATGCAAAAGTGGGTGTTAAATAATATACGAGTTTCAATTGTCTAGATGAACTAAGTTAGTTAGAGTTTCTCTAACTAACTTATTCTACCAATAAGATAAGGATTATCTTTGTTGAAAGCTCCTTCATTTTTTCGTTCTCGTCATATTTGCTGCGGTGCAAAGCTAAGCTTAGCCGCTATTAGCTTTGTGTGTTTGTCACATTCTGCTAACGCCGACACTTTACAGCAGTACATTGAATCACAGCGCTCAGAATTTGCTTCTTGTTTAGAGAAAAAGGCTGAAGCCGCTGTTAGCGCTGGTGTCGATGAAACAAGAGTGAAATCGGAATTTGCACAATTAAAGTTCGTTCCAAGAGTGATTGAATTAGACCGCTCTCAACCAGAATTTGTCTCAACCTTCCCAGATTATTACAGCAAACGCGTGAATGAATGGCGCATCAATAAAGGCCGCGAAAAATACGATATGTATCGCGACTTTTTGCACGAATTAACAGCAGAATACGGCGTACCTGGACATTATATAATTTCATTTTGGGGTCTTGAAACTAACTATGGTGGCTACAAAGGGAATATGTCTACCTTAGATTCACTCGCAACTTTGGCCTGTGAACCACGCCGTGCGACCTTTTTTACTCAAGAACTATTTTTAGCCTTAAAACTGATGGACCGTGAAAACCTTAACAAAGCACAAATGCAAGGTTCTTGGGCCGGTGCCATGGGTCATACCCAGTTTATGCCAACCGCGTACACCAATTATGCAATTGATGGCGATGGCGACGGGGTCGTTAATCTTTGGGAAAGTGAAAAAGATGCACTTGCTTCTGCGGCACATTTTTTATGGAAACTAGGTTGGACGCCGGGTTTACGTTGGGGGCGAGAAGTACAATTACCTCAAGGGTTCGACTATGCCTTAGCTGGCGGTAAAAGTCAGTCGGTGAGTGAATGGGCAAGCTTGGGCGTGACCAAAGCCGATGGTAGTGCGCTGGGTCAGGCAGATATCGAAGCCAGATTAATTGTACCCGCAGGTGCCAGCGGCCCAGCATTTTTGCGTTACGCTAACTTTAGAACTATTTTGCGCTGGAACAATTCTGAGTTTTACGGGATTGCAGTTGGGCAGTTAGCTAATCAGATAGCCGGTGGCCCCGGACTTGTTGCTGCCTTACCTGAGCTGCCAAAATATAGCATTGCACAAATGGCAGTTGTACAGCGCAATCTCAACGCATTGGGTTTCGATGTTGGCGGTGCCGACGGTATTATTGGCCCTGCCACGCGCGCTGGTATAAGAGCATTTCAAGCACAAAACGAACTGATTGCTGACGGTTTCCCCTCACCAGAGACGCTAGACAAGCTCACTGGTTTAGTAGAACAATTAAAGCAAGAAGGATAATCGGAAGTTGTGATATCGCTATGCGCTATAATAGCATTTTATGCAGTTCCAATACGTTAGGATAAATATGCGCTTGCTTAACATTACCTTATTACTAATCCTAAGTGGTGTGGCTAATCCAGCCCCTTGTGCAGATAAACAAACGGTTTTCAAAGAGCAGGCTTGGGGTATTGGCGCCCTTGTCAGAAACGCCGAAATCCCTTTTGATACCGATGCTGATAACGTCACCAGTTTTGTACCGATGATGTTCTTTCAAGGTGAAACTTTCTTTATGCGCGGTATCGAAGGTGGCGCGCATTTATATAAGTACCAAGACTGGGAATTTAATGCCATCGGCCGCCTGCGCTTTTTCGATATTCCCGCTGAATATCAAAATGCGGTCCAAGGTGATACCGTTGATGCCGGTTTTCAAGCGAGACGTTACTTTTCTGATGCCAGCTTTGTTGATATTGAAATGTTGAGTGACTTAAAAGGAAACCCGTATGCAAACCTTACTAAACATTGGTATTTTCAACATGAGAGCTGGGAATTCATGCCGCAAATCCAAGCTCGCTACAAAAGTGCCTCATTTAACAGCCGCTACTTTGCCCTAAAAGATTTAACTGGCGATAATATTGGTGCCGGTATAGAGCTCAGCGCAAAAGTCGAGTCGCGCTACCATGTGGGCAGCAATTTTTACTTATTAGGCTCAATAGGTGCAACCCTATTAGATCACAATGCTTATGACGCAGCTGCTATTGAACAACGTTTGCAAAGTGAGCTTTATCTAGGTTTCGCATTTTTTAATGATGCCAGCAAAACTAAGAAATCCTCTCTGCGCAATCGCGGCTACGTGAGAGTGGCTCACGGTTGGGCGACGCCATCTAATATTGGCGATATATTGAGTGGCAACACCGAAAAAGACGAATTCAATAACCAACTAAGCTCAATCTTTTATGGCTTTCCATTGACCGATGAATTGTTCTCTCTACCTTTAGACATTTACTTAACCCCAGGTTTCGTTTGGCATTGGAATTCAGAAGTACAAAGCTCAGAACAAGAGTATGTGCTGGGCATTAAGGCATATTACACCATCAAATGGCCACTGCGATGGCGTTTAGGAGTTGCCGAAGGGCTTTCTTATGTGTCTGATATCACCTATATCGAAGCGGCTGAGATGGAAGAAAAAGGGTATCGCTCAAGTGAACTCATGAATTACCTAGATTTCAGCATCGACGTCAATCTAGGCGATTTAATTGGTGTTAAGGGCTTGGAGGATGCTTGGCTCGGTTACAGCATTCATCACCGCTCATCAATATTTGAATCAGCCTCACAGTTTGGCAGAATCAAAGGTGGCAGCAATTACAATACTATCTACTTACAATTTGACTTTTAATCAATACTTGCCAGTACTTTTTGTACAAATTCGCCAATATGCTTTGGCTCAAGCCAGCGGGTAACGATCACTAAATCTCTTTTACGGTCTATGACAATAAAGTTACCACCAAACCCTGCGGCATAAAATATATCACTGTCATCCACTTCTTCCCATTTACGCGGGCCTTGATTAAGCCACCACATGTAGCCATAACTTGCATTTGCATTGGATGGCTCAACGGCCTGCTCTAACCAAGCTTCTGAGAGTATGCGTTTGTTTTGCCATTTACCTTGATTAAGAACTAATAAGCCAAAACGTGCTTGGTCTAAGGTCGAGATAAATACACCACCACCTGAATGCCCACCGCCAGTGACTGACTTCATTTGTAGTCCATCGAGGGTGACCCAAGCATCTTTATACCCAAACCAACGCCATGTAGTAGAGGCACCAATGGGGTCCATAATATGTTCTTTTAGTACCTGAGGGAGAGGCTTGCGCCATACTTGTAAAAGTGAGTATGCAAGCACATTAACTCTCACATCGTTGTATTCCATGACTGTGCCGGGTTGATGCAACTCTCTGTATTTCCAGTCGTCAATTGTGCCTTCGCTAGGCGGGCGATCGGCCCAATCTTTTATGCCAAACAATTCTCCGCTCCAATCAGATGATTGGTTTAACAGAGAATGCCAGTCTATTTGTGAATTGTGCTCGCCGAGAAAGGTATTGTCCCATACATAGTCGCCAACTTTATCCTCAACACTGGCAATGAGCCCTTTGTCGATGGCTAAACCTGCAAGGGTCGACAAATAGCTTTTAGTAACCGAAAAGGTCATATCAACACGTTCAACATCCCCCCATTGTGCAGCAATATAACCGTCTTTAAGAATTAGGCCCGCTGGCCCTCCTCGCTTTTTTGTAGGGCCGAGTATTTCGTGAAAGGGTTCTTTTGCAAAGCCTTTTAAAATCGCGATACGTAGGTCTCTTGAGCCGCTGTATTCATTGCTTTGAGCAAAATCGAGGGCTTTTTGTAGCGCAGATTGATCAAACCCGAGCGTTTGTGCGGATTTTTGCTGCCACTCCCCCCTCACCGGGAAATAATTGTCTTGAGCAAAACTATTCGCAACAAATACTGCGGCGCAACTCAAGCCAATTAGGCTTTTAAAACAACGGTTGTATAACATGATTTCGTCCTAGAGGAGATGGATGACGTTTTTACTTAAAATAGCGCACATAACCGGTTTAATCTAGCGCCAACTGATGCAGAAAAGTGTTTGTAAGAGAAGGGGAAACAAAAAACCTGATTTCGCTATTAGGCGGAATCAGGCTTAGATTTATACGCTAACAATGTTGCTAACATAAACGCTAATACATATGTTGACCACCATTAATCGATAAAGTCGAACCAGTAATAAAACCAGACTCATCATCGACTAAAAATGCGACGCTATTAGCAATATCTTCTGGCTTTCCTAAGCGCCCTACCGGAATGGTTTTAATAATTTTAGCTAATACCTCGGCAGGTACTGCACGCACCATGTCGGTATCGACATACCCTGGCGCAATCGCATTTACGGTAATACCTTTACCAGCTCCTTCAAGCGCGAGTGCTTTGGTAAAACCATGAATACCTGATTTTGCAGCGGCGTAATTCACTTGACCATACTGCCCCGCCTGACCATTCACCGAACCGACATTGATAATACGACCAAATTCACGGCTACGCATACCTTCGATGACCGCACGGCAAGTATTAAAGCATGACGCTAAGTTTGTTTGAATAACCGCATCCCACTGTTCAAAGCTCATGCGGTGCATAGTGCCATCACGGGTAATACCCGCATTGTTTACCAAAACATCAACAGCGCCATAGCGACTTTCTAATTCTGCGATAGCACTTTGTACTGCGTCAAAGTCAGACACATCAAACTTCATCGCGGGTATCCCGGTTCGTTCTGTAAACTCTGCCGCTTTTACATCATTGCCACCATAGTTTGCCACTACGATGTAACCCTTTTCTTTCAATTTCATGCATATTGCTTCACCGATACCGCGGGTGCCGCCCGTCACTAGTGCTACTCTTGCCATAACCACTTATCCTTTTTAACGCTACTAAATCACCATTATGATAAATAACAGTTTGTTAAGTCTTGTTATACCGCTAGATTAACGAGCTTGTTATCAGACTTTAGTAGATTTGAGAATGAAGTGCACGAAACTTTGCGTCAGATCAAGTACTCACTCAACATCACCTTACTATGCGCAAAAAACCATAACGCATATTTGATCAGGCCCAGATTGTAGTAAATTTTCCAGATCATCTTTTGTAAAACCAGCGTTAGTCAAGGTAGTATATGCAAGTTGCCTAGCGACATAAGTTTGCGACATATCGCAATAAGTGCGGGCCGCCTCTTGAATGTAAGCATTCATGTTGTTTGCCAAGATTCGATTTCAGTGTGCTTATGTAAGCAATTTTCACGCAAATATTGCCTTTTTAGCGCTGCGCATACGTTGAGCCTATATACAGTATTGATTTTTATCGTTATTTGGAGAGCATTTTTTGTCCTACTCAATCCGCCTAGTTATCGATTGCCCTGACCAAGTAGGCTTAGTTGCCGCAGTATCGGAATTTCTTGCTGCCCATCAGGCGAGTATCTTGGAGGCAAGTCATCATACTGACCAACACCTAAAACGTTTTTTTATGCGACATGAGATTGATGCAGCCTCACTAGACGTAGATATCAGCGTACTGCATGCAGAGTTTGTTGAGCTCGCTAAAAAATATGAAATGAATTGGTCACTTTCTCATTCGCAACAAAAACGCAAAGTAGCCTTGCTAGCAAGTCACGAATCCCATTGTTTGATAGATGTGCTACACCGTTGGCACAGCGGAGAGCTTTACTGCGATATCCCTTGTATTATTGCCAATCACCAGTCTATGAAGCAGTATGCTGATTGGTACAAGGTGCCTTTTTATTACATTGACTTTAGTGACAAAAAAACGGCTTTTAAACAAATCGAATCGATTTTACTCGAGCACGATATTGATTTAACCGTACTTGCCCGTTTTATGCAGATCATTCCTGAAGCGCTTTGCCAACGCTTTGCTGGCAAGATAATCAATATTCATCATAGCTTTTTGCCTTCTTTTGCAGGTGCCAAACCCTATCAGCAAGCCTATAACAGAGGCGTAAAATTAATTGGGGCCACATGTCATTACGTTACCTCAGACCTAGACGAAGGACCCATTATTGAGCAAGAGGTCATGCGTATTAGTCATAGCGATAGCGCCCAAGATATGGTGCGCAAAGGCAAGCGTTGTGAAGTCAATGCACTAGCGAACGGAATACGATACCATTTAGAAGACAGGGTCATTATTTGCCAGCACAAAACGGTGGTGTTTGACTAAAGCAGATAGCCGCTAACTCATTCAAAATAGTGACGAGCAGCTATCCCACCGTTCAATCTTA
>CAZUON010000003.1:129204-141197 GCA_964621345.1 uncultured Glaciecola sp.
ATAGCTTTTACACAATAATAATAAAAGGAATCGACAGACATGAAAAAACCTATCATCGGCGCAGTTGCGGCCTCCGTTATCTTAGCATTAGGCGCTTGTTCGCCGGCGCCAGAGCAGCAAGCGCCAGTTGCTTCTAGTGCAGAAGCCACACAGCAAATCGACAATGTTTTATTGGCAGAATTTACCGGACCATACGGCGGCGTACCCGCTTTTGACAAAATGGACCTTGCCCTTCTTAAGCCAGCGCTCGAACAAGGCATGGCCCTTTCTTTAGCAGATTACGACGCCATTGCCAACAATCCTGAAGCCCCTACTTTTGCCAATACCATCGTTGAAATGGAAAGAGCCGGAAGTGAACTCTCTCGTGTGTTTACCTATTGGGGCATTTGGTCATCTAATATGTCTTCACCGGAGTTTAGGGCAATCCAAAGAGAAATGGCCCCTGAAATATCGGCCTTTAGCTCTAAAATCACCCAAAACAAAGCCCTTTTCGACCGTGTTAAAGCCGTATACGAGAGTGAAGAGTATGCCAGTCTAACAGAAGAAGAACAGCGCATTACCTGGATGGAATACAACAACTTTGTGCGCAATGGTGCATTGCTCAACGAAGCAGACAAAAAGCGCTACGCCGCAATTAACCAAGAACTTGCTGGCCTGCACACGCAGTTTCAAAACAATGTGCTAGCCGATGAAGAAAGCTATGTGTTGTATTTGGACGAAAGTCAGCTAGATGGCCTGCCTGAGTCTTTTGTTAAAGCGTCTGCTACAGCAGCTGAGCAACGTGGGCAAGAAGGTAAGTACGCGATAACTAACACGCGCTCTTCCATGGACCCATTCCTAACCTACTCTACCGATAGGGCACTACGTGAAAAAGTATGGAAAACCTACTATAGCCGCGGCGATAACGCAGATGAGTTTGATAATAACGAGTTAATTAAAGAAATTTTAACGCTTCGCCACGAGCGTATTCAACTGCTTGGTTATGACAACTATGCCCAGTGGCGCTTAGAAGATCGCATGGCGAAAAACCCTGAAAACGCGATGGCGCTCATGCAAAAAGTATGGCCCGCTGCCATTGCCCGTGTTGAAGAAGAAGTAGCCGACATGCAGGCAATAGCCGACGCACAAGGCGCTGATATTAGCATTGAACCCTGGGACTACCGCTTTTATGCCGAGCAAGTGCGTCAAGACAAATATGCGCTCGATTCCGATGAAGTAAAACAATATTTGCAGCTAGATAAACTCCGCGAAGCCATGTTTTATGTTGCCGGGCGTTTGTTTAACTTTGCATTTACGCCGGTAGCTGAAGGCAAGGTGCCCGTTTTTCATGAAGATGTAAAAGTATGGGAAGTGAACGATAAAACCACCGGTAAATTCATTGGCTTATGGTATCTCGATCCCTTTGCACGCCAAGGCAAGCGTTCAGGTGCATGGGCAACAACTTATCGCAGCTATACCACCTTCGACGGCGAGAAATCGGTACTTTCTTCGAACAACTCTAACTTTGTAAAAGGTGCACCGGGCGAAGCCTCATTGATTTCATGGGATGATGCCGAAACCTATTTTCATGAGTTTGGTCATGCGCTGCACTTTTTATCAGCCGATGTGAAATACCCTTCTTCACATTCTGGCGTGCGCGACTATACCGAGTTTCAATCGCAGCTGCTTGAGCGCTGGTTGTTAACCGATGAAGTGATTAATCAATATTTAGTGCACTATCAAACAGGCGAGCCAATTCCTGCCGAGTTAGTTGCCAAAATTAAACAAGCATCTACCTTCAACGAAGGCTTCAAAACCACAGAATATATGGCATCGGCGATTATGGATTTACTCTATCACACCACCGATCCTGCCCTTATTGAGCCCGATAGCTTTGAGCGCGATAAACTTCGTGAATGGGGCATGCCAGACGAGGTAGTGATGCGTCATCGCTCTACGCAATTTGGACATGTATTTTCTGGCGAAGGTTATGCTGCAGCATATTATGGTTACATGTGGGCCGAAGTGCTTACCTCAGACGCCGCTGAAGCTTTTGCAGAAGCGCCAGGAGGCTTTTATGATGAAGCGCTTTCTGAGCGGTTGGTGACCTATTTATTTGCCGTTAGAAACGCAATGGATCCTGCTGATGCATATCGAGCATTCCGCGGCAGAGATGCCAAGGTAGAAGCTTTAATGCGCGACCGGGGATTTCCGGTAGTGTCTGAAGAGACAAACGATAACGATGCGGGTGAACAATAGCACCTCATCGCATTAAACGTTATTAACAATATAAAGCCAGCGTACTACGCTGGCTTTTTTATAAAAGCTTGTTAATTTGTTCATAAGTAAGCGCCACGGCACCACGGTTATTTTCTAACACTTGTTTACCGGCCGCGCCTTTTTCAACTGCACGTTCAGGTACAGAAAGTAGTGTTATGAGCCTGTCTTCGCATTCTTTTTCATCCTTAATAATGTCTAATGCTTTATCG
Organism: uncultured Glaciecola sp.; assembly: GCA_964621345.1. GTDB lineage: Bacteria > Pseudomonadota > Gammaproteobacteria > Enterobacterales > Alteromonadaceae > Glaciecola. The sequence continues at coordinate 131,673 of CAZUON010000003.1, forward strand.
TCTTGTAACATCTGTACAATAATCGGATTATTAAATGTGCTCGTTCCCATTACCATAGGCTTGCCGTACATTGCACATTCTAGAGCATTATGCCCACCTTTAGGGGCGATACTACCACCAATAAATGCGGCATCACAGATACTATAAAACGCTTTTAACCATGCCATTTGGTCCACTAAGATGACTTGCGCAGAGCAAGGTTCACTGGACTCAAGGTTCTCTTTAACCAGTCTTTCACTGAGGCGACTCACGCTTAAGCCCGTTGCCTTGATCATCAAATATACATCTTCAAATCGATGCGGATGACGCGGCACCACTACTAACCGAAGCTCACTGTGCCGTTTAAGCAACTTTTGATATACCGACAGCACAAAAAGCTCTTCTGGCTCGTGTGTGCTGGCAGCAAGCCATAAAGGTGCATTGTTAAAAGCGTATTGCTCCTCTAACCATGCTCCCTTGCGCTCATCTTCAGTATCGGGTTTTAAATCAAACTTCATATTTAAGGTTAAGCTCAGTTGATGTTTATACACCCCTAAACATTTAAAATTGTCGTATGCTTTTTGGCTTTGCGCACAAATTTTATCGAATTGCCTAAGTGCGGGTCGCAGTAATGCGCTTAATTTTTGGTAGCTCGGTAATGATTCATCAGACAATCGTGCGTTCACCAGAGCCGTTGGAATATTCCTTTTGGTGCATTGATGCAGCATATTCGGCCATATTTCGACTTCGGTGATCAACACCAAGCGAGGCGCGAGTGCATCAAAAAAACGGCGCATAAAAACAGGGATATCGATGGGTAAAAAAAGGTGCTGTACACTGTCTTTGTAAATATTATAAGCGTGTTGTGCACCCGTTGTAGAAGTGGTGCTTATGGTTATGGCAAGGTTCGGATATTCCCTTTGCAGAATTTTCACTAATTGCACAGAAGCATTTAGCTCACCAATTGATACGCAGTGAACGAGGATACCGCCTCGTTGCATATCACCGGGCACTTTACCAAAGCGCTCCGAAAAACGTCTGGGCTTACCCTTATAATGTCCGTCAATACTTAACTTCTTTCTAAACAACAACAGCAACAAGGGTAACAGCAGCATTAAACACAAGGTATAAATACTACGGACACATAATTGAAAAAATGATTCTGTTTTAAAGGCGGTCATAAGGTTTAAACAATCACTTGGCTGTATTTCGCTAAAATTTGGGGGCTAAAGCCTGCGCTAACATACCACTTAAGCATACTATAAATGCCCTTTTTTAACTAAGTAAATTAAGCGCTTAGCCGATAAACAACCAAGCTCCCGAAACTTTTATCGATACCAAAACGCTTTATGAAGTTGACGCAAAAAGCCATTTCTGAATTAGTGCAAAGCATAAGTCTCTTGTGTGACGCAGACTATGTACGCATTAGTCATCACAAACACCAAGGCGCAGAGCGTTATTCACATGGTGAACTCGATACCGATATACAGTTGATGTTGCGTACTCAATCAGAAGATTTCGTCTTAGAAATCGTGCACGACCAACAAAACTTTGCAGTTTTTACATCCCTTCTAAATGATCATCATATCGCGCTCACACTCAAATATAAGCCGCAACCGTTAAGCAAGGAGCATCGACGCCAAACCGATTCTGCCTATACTCAAAAACAGCATGTAACAATAGAGTTACTATCGAAAAGTACCTTCCCAAAATGGCTACTAAACTTTTCTCAAGAGACTCAGAATGAAGAAACGCCATTAGAGCAACAATTATTGCTGCACTTATGCGCAAGCACCTTTGAAAGCCTTGGAATATTTTCTCAATTTCAGGCATTAACGGTAGATGCTCTTACCAAGTTGCATAGCCGTGGCGCCTTGCAACGTGAAATTGACCAACGATTTACCGATATTGAACAACAAGAGCTACAGCAAACCGCTATAGACAATGCACCAAAAGGTATTGGCTTGTGTTTAATTCATTGCCGTGATTTTCAAGTCGTCAATCGTAAGTTTGGGCAGGCTAAAGGAGACATCGTACTAAACGAAATTGCAGCCATTATTAATCAACAAACTCGCTCACAAGATATCGCATGCCGTTTTGGAGGCGCCTTATTTGGTATTGCTATTCATGCAAAAGCCTTAGTGGAGGGAGAGAGCCTCGCCCAAAAATTACAGAGCGCTTTACACAACCGGCCCTACTTGCAAAAGGCAGTGCACTTGTCATTTAATGTTGGCGTTGCGTTTATTCATAAACAAGAACTACTTAATGAAAATAACTCACCATCGTCAGTCTTAATTCATCGTGCGGAACAAGCCCTGAAGGCAGCTCAAATTTCAGACAACCCGAGTATTGTGCAATGGGAAGCTGATACATTTAAGGAAGATGAACAGGAGCTCAATTACATCGGCGGAATATTTACCCCTGATAACGTCACAAATTATAGAAACATGTTGCTGCTATGGGATATTTCGTCGATTTTTGCCGATGAACATGAGTTTTCGCGTTTACTTCACAATGTGATTGAAAGGCTCGCTTGTACCTTTGAATTTAGTGCAGCGGGTATCGTGAGCACAGAAGCAAACGCTACGATTGAACAGGCGCTATTAGTATCACAAATGGCGGATGTCAGTTCGGTCGATGTCACTCAGCTTATTTATTTAAACGAGCTTAGGGCATTGGCTAATGAAGCACTTGAGCAATCTCAGGCCCATGACCTTCAAAAAGAAAGAACGCAGTTTTTATTACTGCCTATCGCAAGTGATTTTAAAGCCTGTTTCTTTTTAGTTGCACAGGATAGTACCCTTGATTTTAGCCGCGACGCGACAATGCTATTTGCGGGTTTTGCGCGGCAACTAGGCAAAGCTTTGCGGCGTAGTCAGTTAGAAGATGAACTTAATCGGCGCTTAGCGCAGCAAAATGCTCGTTTAGAAGACGAGCTAAATACTTTAAAATCGAGCATGCAATCCGGGGCGCTCGTGTATCGCTCTGCGCCTATGCAAAAAATTATGAGTCAAACACAGCGTGCCGCACAAACCGATACAACCGTGTTAATCACCGGCGAGAGCGGAACCGGCAAAGAGCGCTTGATTCACGCCATACATAATTTGAGCCCTCGAAATGACAATGCGCTGATCATTGTCGATTGTGGCTCAATTCCAGAAACACTAATTGAGTCTGAATTATTTGGCCATACAAAAGGTGCATTTACCGGTGCTAACCAACAAAGCATTGGGAAAATTCAGGCGGCGGATGGCGGCATACTCGTATTAGATGAAATTGGTGAGTTACCCTTATCGATGCAACCAAAACTCCTACGTTTTGTGCAAGAAAAACAATTTACACCGGTTGGCTCGTCTCGCGTGATTAAGGTAGATGTGAAGATTGTCGCCGTCACCAACAGAGATTTGGCCAACGAAGTACAGACAGGTAAATTTAGACAAGACTTATATTATCGACTGAATGTCCTCTCATTGCGCAGCCCGCCTTTGCGTGAGCGATTAGAAGACTTACCGCTGCTTTGCCATCATTTTTTGAATAAATTTGCGAACCAATTTGAAAATAGCCGTAAGTTTGTGTCCAGTACAACACTCAAGAGCATGCAGCAATATAGCTGGCCTGGCAATATTCGCGAGCTTGAAAATACCCTGATGCAAGCAAGCTTGATGTGTGAAAATGAGGAGATTCTGTTTTCAGATCTCAATATTGAGCACAATACTTGGCGACTAAGCACAAGCCAAGGTGATACTGCTATACGACCTTTATCCCAAACCCCATTTGATGAAAAAATAGTAAAGGATAAGCAGTCATTCGTTAGCATACCTAATATGCATGATGTGGAAGAGGAAGAAGCATCTAGCGGCGTTGCTCCTTCTCAACAACAATGGGAGAGCGAGTGGGCTGAGGCCCTAAACCGACTTTTAAATGAAGTGTTAAGCAATACTGAATTTAATGAATTTCCGCTAGGTAACCATCTTGAGAGATTTATAATTGAAGCGGTCACCCAACGTTGCCAAACCAACAAAGCAATCGCCAGCCGCTTGCGTATTCCAGTAAGTACTGCCCGTCGCAAAAAAATCCGAGTACATCAAATAGATCCCAGTGTGATGCCAAAAAGTTGGGAAAGCATAGCATCACTATTAATACACCTAGCACAAGGCGAGATTTTGCTAGATGCTCCTCTTGACTACATCCGGCTGTCACTTTTAGGTGCTATTTTAGCGCACAACACCCGCAGTATGAGTCATGCAGCTCAATTACTAGGTGTTAGTGAACCCACTCTTTACAAGTTAAAACGCCAGCTTTAGTTCAAGAACGAGGGTGGATGCTTGTTTGCATCCTTTGCTCTTTTGACGCAGCTTACGGGATAGGCCTATTTTACGCTTTGAATCAAACGCACATCACGGTTTTCAATGGCTTTTTCGATGTTGGCCATTAGGGTATTCATTACGGTAAACGAAGGACTACTTTCGCTCTGCAGAAGTCCAGTCCAAGCGTTCTTTCCAGCTTCTTTTGATTTGTACAAGGCAACATCCGCCAATATATGAGTCTGTTTCCAAGTCAGTGAGTCAGGTGAATGATGACTAAAAGGATACATGGCAAAGCCGATGGAGCTTGATAAATGCATGCGCTGCGCTAGGCCAATGTCAAACCCTTTACGTTCGATCTTCGAGCGAATTTTTTCGACTAACTGCGTGACTTCATCAACGTGATTTACTTCTCCAATCAGTAAAAACTCGTCTCCGCCCCAGCGGATCGTAACATCGTCTATTCGGCATGCATTTCGTAATAACTTTGCCACCTCCTGAATAATCTTATCACCGGCGTCATGCCCATAATTATCATTAATCGGTTTAAAGCCATCTAAATCAAACATAACAAAGACCAAGCGAGGGCCATTACTACTATCGACTTCTTTGCGGGCATGAGCTTTCATAAATTGTTTATAAACGCGCTTAGATTTACGCTCAATAATGTCTGCCATATAACGGCGATTAAAAAGACCTGTGAGTTGATCAGTTATGCTAGCCGTTAATAACTTTTTATTTAACTCGCTGAGTTCTTGGGTACGCTGTTGCACTTCCCTCTCTAAAGATTGACGGAAGGTGGTTTCTGCTTGCAGCTTATTGTGATACCAGCGGTACAGCATAAAACAACTAAGTAGTGCCATCAAAACATATAATGAATAGGCATACCATGATGCCCAAGGTGCAGGTTTTACCTGAATTTTAGCCTGTGCAGGGCGCATATTCCAAACCCCATCACTATTTGCCGATATCACTTCAAATACATAAGCACCGGCAGGCAAATTGGTGTACACCGCTCGCGGAAACTCTCCGGCTTCAACCCAATCACTATCAAAACCATTTAAGCGATATTTGTATTTGTTCTTTTCAGGCGCAGTAAAATGAAGAGACGCAAATTCGAAGCCAATTAAATAATCGGTATGTGCGACGATGATTTCTTGTTCTGTATTTTTTTGGCTGTCGATACTGCTTACTATATCCAAGCGCTGAAAAGCAGTGATGGCTGTTTTCGGCCTAATAAAATTTAAGGTCACTTCGTCAGGGTAAAACGCAGATACCCCGTTCGGCCCACCAAACAGCATTTTGCCATCATCCATTTCGGCAAAAGAGCCAGAGTTAAACTCATCGCTCTGCAGACCAAGCGCATAGTTGAAGTTGATTAGGTCTAGTGTTTCAGGGTGAATACGCGTTAGGCCCTTGTTGGAGCTTGCCCAAATGTTGTCATGCTCATCTTGCAGTATGCCAAAAACAACATTGGAGGGCATGCCGTCGCTTTTAGTTAAACGGGTAAACTGTATGTTTGCGTGGTCAAGATCCTCAAACCGTAATAAATGAACGCCACCGCCTTGAGTACCTACCCATATATTCTTATCTTTATCCTCAAGAATCGTCCACACCAGATTAGCACTTAAGCCGGTTTTGTTATCTTGCTCAACCTTAATTCGATACGCTAATTCGGTTTTAGGGTTAAATATCGAAATGCCGCCGTCCCATGTTCCTAACCATAAGCGGCCATCGTGGGCCTGCGTAATTGTCATGACCCTATCACTGGATAGAGAATTTTCATCCCCATCTATTTTGCGATAGGTCAGCACTTCGTTGCTTTGCCGGTTAATTTTACTTAAACCACCACCATAGGTTGTCACCCAAACGGTGTTTTCATCTTCTGGATAAATCGCCGTTATTCCAGATGCATGAAGGCCTCCGGCTAGATTGTCACCACCTAATTCGGCCCTAGCGCTTGTTACATAACGAAAAAGGGACTTATCGTCTCGGTTATACACCAAAACACCTTCACCTGCTGTGCCAAGCCATATTTCGTTTGCCACCGTTGCCAATGACATAATGCGATATTTTTCACCCTCATTACCATCAACAGGAGGTAAATTAAATGCTGATATCCGTCCGGTATTTAAATCGACAACATCTACCCCATCCATATTTGCAATGATGGCATGAGTATCGTCTAACGATGCAATTGCGGTGATGTTATTGCCCGATAAGCTCCCGTTAGCGAGACTAGAAACACGAAAATGATCGAATTGAGTAGTCGCGGTATTCCATTTGTTTAAGCCTTTAAAACTTCCTACCCACATAACATCACTTGCATCTTGGTATAAGCTTAAGATCTTATTATCTGACAGGGAAAATTGATTGTCTGATTGATGTTGAAAATGACCAAAACTGCCATCTTGTTTTTGGTAATACAAGCCGTCCTCACCAGCAACCCATAGAGTGCCTTCACGGTCTTGATAAAGATCTCTAGTGACGATATCTCGAGTAACCTTAAGGTGCTTTGGGTAAACAAACGCTTGATCAGCGTTTTGCCCTATTCTGATCTCTTTCAGATCTAAGCTAAACAACCCTAACTCTGCCGTACCAATAATTAGCTGCTGAGCATTGTTAATTAACAATGCTCGAATGTTCCCTTCCTCCAAGGTATCGTCAATGCCAAATGCTCCAAAAACCTGAGTAATTGTTCCTGTGATTGATGAATAGTGAAAAACACCATCTCTGTCACTTGCTAGCCATAAATTTCCATCATCACCTTCCACCATATCAAAGATGTCTGCGCCTTTCCCATCTGCGCCATTGATTTGGAGTGACTCAAAGATGTTTTGCTCTGGGAGGTATTTATTGATGCCCTCGCGAGTAGCAACCCAGATCGTATTGTTGTGGTCGCGTAATACTCTTCGTACAATTTGGTCATTAATATCACCTGAGTTGCCGTTTGCACGAAAGTTACTAAAAGTATTTGTTACAGGATTGTATCGACTCACTCCACCACGCGTTCCAATCCAAATAAAACCATCAGCGTCTTCTGTAATAGAGGTAACCCAGGATGAAATGATGGCGTCAGGGTCATCAAATGATTGGGTAAATACAACAAATCGCCTGCCATCATATAAGTTCAATCCCTCTTGCGTACCAAACCACATAAAGCCGCGAGAATCTTGAAATATAGCGGTGATACCTTGTTGTGATAGCCCTTGTTCAACAAAAAATCGCTGAAAACGAACATTTTCGATAGCCGCAAAGCCCGTCAGCGGGAGCAATAAACAAAGGCACACTAACAAGCCACGAAGGTGCCGAGCACAATGCAGTCGTATACATATGGAACTTAGGCTTGGCAGTAAAATCATGGGTAATATTCTTGGGAATAAAAGAGTTATTAGTGCGTAACGGCAGTTTTAGGCGCTTCTTTAGCAAAAAACCAAGCGATTATGCTTGGTTTTTCTACCTTAACTTTGCTATCAAAATATCTTTCGATTACTGCCAAGTGTTGCTCGGGAAAACAATAACAGAGTCGCTGCTAGGCTCCTGTGAGTGAGTTTTTTCCTCAGAGTTATCACTCATACCCTTGGTATGCATCAATTCGCTATCCCAATGGCTGCCTTTTGTATCGACTAACTCAGTGCTCCAGTGCGCACCTTGCATAGCTAAGTTTTCATTTGTCCAATGCGAGCCTTCAACCTCTATCATCTGCTCACTCCAGTGTGCAGATTTTTTAGAAACGTGCTCATTTTTCCAGTGAGTTCCTTGTTGCATAACCGTGCCGTTGCCTAGCGACACCGACCACTTTTTGTTGTGCCTGTTAACCGGACCTTGAAAATGTTGTTTACCTTCGATGTCCTTTCTAATATTAAGGCCCTGATTTGCGCAGCCTAACGCATTACTATTTACCGCATCATAGGCATTAACCATACCGCTGCCCTGAATAAGCGGTGAATAGCTGTATTTGTTTTTGTTCCTAGCGATTTTCGCTGATTGCATAATTTTACACTTTACATCGTCTGGACGAATGCCAGGATGGGCTTGAATAATCAATGCGGCAATCCCAGAGACTACCGCGGCAGATTGCGACGTACCCGAAATCATAGAATAATCAGAATTTCGGCGACTCTTCTTCAAAGATTTTACGAAGTAACGGTCTTCAAGTTTAACCTCAATCTGGGCGCCAGGTGCAACCACATCTGGCTTAACAAAGCCCTCATAAGTGGGTCCTTGTGCTGAAAACGAAGCAACGCGATCATCATCCAGGTTATACGGAGAGTTGTTATGCGATGTGCTCCCTACCGTAATAACGTATGGGTTGTTTCCCGGAACAGTAATACCTAACTCTTCTCCGTTATTTCCCGCAGACGTTATAACCGTTATACCTCTACGCCATAAATGCATCACCGCTTGGTTAATAGGATCTTTCCAGTATCGTGATTGAACTTCTGCCCCTAGAGATAAATTCAACACCTTGACATTGAATTTACCACGGTTCTCAGAGACCCACGTTAGTGCGTTTAAGATAGTCGAATAACTGCTGTCGCCATTTGCGTCAAACGCTTTTATTGATAGCAGAAATACGTCAGGGGCAACGCCATTAAAGTCATTCGATGCATCTTGTAAGCTACTGGCAATAATGCCTGTGACGTGAGAACCATGTCCATTATTGTCGTCGTTGTAATAATAGGATTCTTCACCGTTTATAGCATCATACTTTACAATAACTCGCTGCTCGCCCTGTGAGTCTTTGAAAAGGTATTGACCGTTTTCTCCACCCATATTTGCACCGCTATCAACAATTGCAACTGTGACACCACGGCCGGTTATGCCTAAATCATGGACCTCATTGGCTTTGATTTGTGTGCTTATGTAGGTGTCTATGGCATATGTGCTGCTGTTTGACATGGTTTTTACTGCACGGTCTGCTTGTACAGTGATACCATCAATGCCATCTAAATAAGCGGCTTGCTTTGGCAGTAGTAGAGCACTCACAGCATTTATAATTGGAAAGGTATCGGTTAGCTTACCGTTAGTCTTTTTTACCAATGCGCTTAACTTAGGCACGCTTGTACCCTGCACAATATATGATTGCGCCTGCACACCACCTGCATTTTGCAGTGGCGTTTCCGCGTTTACTTCTTGCGCTGCCAAATCTGAATACTTAATGACTGCGATAGCGAAGACTGCAAAGGTCATTAATATCAAGTTTATTGGGCCAATGAATTTCATGATGCAGCGCTCCGGC
>CAZUON010000003.1:141297-145326 GCA_964621345.1 uncultured Glaciecola sp.
GAGCACTAACAAGCAAAGCACTTTGTCCATACATGAAAAAAACGCAATTGTTGAGGTAAAGCAAGCGGGTGAACTCCCTATATCCATTAAACTTATTGGTACGAATACCCAGCCTCCCATGCAAAGCCTTTTAGAATCTGGTGGGCGTGCTTTACAGTATAAAGTTGGCGACTTGGTGTTTTCACAAGCGATACAGCTTATTCGTATTGACGAGAAACAAGTTAGGTTATCCTATAATAACAAGATCTTTGATATCGATTTACTTGGTCCTAATTTATTACAGCAACAAATTAGGGGCGCAACGACCGACCCTTATCAAATGACAGCCGAGCAAATCGGTAATCGACCTAAAATCATAGAACATATCGTCACCCTGACCCCAACTGATTATATTGCTGGGGGAATGATTGCAGCCCAAGGTATGAACCCAGCTTTGTTTAAGCAAGCGGGCTTCAAACAAGACGATGTGATTATGAGTATTAACGGTTACAACGCGGATTCACAAGACGAACTAAACAGTCTACAAACGAGCATCGAGCACTCTGACACCATCGTATTTCAGGTCATGCGCAGAGGACGAACGATTACTTTATATCTTGATATTCCTTCTGAAGCGCTGACTATCGCGCAATAAAAAAGCCCATAGTGATGGGCTTTTGATATATACAATGTTAACAATTGATATCTAACGCGTTCGGGTAATCGTCACTCGAGCGCTTGGGTTATCGAATCTATCGCTTTGATCAAGGACTGAAGAAGCCAAGCCCTCTTTACTAGCGTCCATTGCATTTTCTTTTGTCACGACTCCGGCATGAATCCGCACGGCGTCAATAATATCATCACGCGTTGCATCGAAACCTGCGGCGGCGCCGCCACCACCTGCCGCGGAAGCTGCTGGCCCTGGCATCGTTGACGCGGTTTCAGTGTTTATTTCAGTACCAGCATCCCATGTATTTAGGGTCAACATCATAGTTTGTCCAACAGCAAGATTACTGATATCACTTGCATCAACACCGGTAAACGCATCGTTGGTATCGACCAACATTGAAGCCACCGTTAAGCGCAAGTTATCAGTATCTAAAGTAGGAACAATTAATGATATTGCATCACTACTGGCACCTGGCCCTAACAAAGCACCATTGGTTGCCGCATCTAAAAATTGTACTGCATCGGATGCTTCAGAGATAAGCATACTGGGATCGCCCCCTTCTGCAAGGATCTCAAGTCCAAGACTCGCACTTTGGGTAGCTGCAAAAGAGTGAAAGCCCGGCTCATGCAGAATAAACGCGGTAGGCGCCATTGGTTGTCCGTGAGTGAGATTGGTAATCGCTAAAGTATAAGCGGCAAACGCAGATTGAGGACCTTCTGGGCCTTCTGGCCCTTGGGGACCCTCTGGACCTGTTGGGCCTTCAGGCCCTGCTGGTCCTTGTTCACCTTGAATACCTTGCGGACCTTGCGGACCCTGCTCGCCGTCGTCTCCGCTACAAGCAGCAAGTAAAGCAACAGAAGCAAGTGCAATCATCAATTTTGTATTTCGATATTTCATGATCTTCTCCTAATTAGGCTGCTGGTACCACAATGGTGACTTTAGCAACGGGGTTTAACCAGCGATGCACTCTAGAATCCAAATCACTTGCTCCATCACTTGCCGAGGTGTCACCTAAAGTATTGCGATGAATATGAACTGGACCGTCAGTACCGTCCACTACCTCATTCGCACCAATTGCATTTCCATCCATATCGACACCCACTTGCGCGGCAACCCCGGTTCCACCTACACTCATGCTTGGGGCAATAGGCGGTGCTCCAGCACCCGCTACACCAGGTGCCGCATATCCGCCCAGCGGTGTGCCGCCAACTCCGGTAATATCAGTTCGCGTACTGTTTAGTTCATCGTTTAATTCAGTACCCGCATCATAAGCGTTAATGTAATAACTATAAGTGCCGGGCTCTGTAGGAATGGTAATACTGTCTAGACCAATGAAAGCGTCGTTTGTAGGGATAAGCATAGATGCTAAAGATAGTAGTGGTTTATCCATAGTATCGAATGTATAAGTCAAGGTGGTAGCAGGTGCCACTAAGCCGCCAAAGCGATGCCAAGTATTTGAGCCATTATCGGTATCTGCTGGGCCTAATACTGATTCAAAATTTTGTCCAGAAGATGCCGGCTCTTGTTCATCATCAATAACGCCAGCCTCCGCCAACCATGCAAGTGCGGTAGATGCAGGTGTGCCCACTTCAAACAGGTCAGCAGCGTCGGTATGTGCAACGACTAAGCGTGGCGTAAAGTAATTACCTTGAGTTAAGTTAGTGATACTGACTTCTAGCTCTACGGCCTGGGCAGTTCCCAATACAGAGAGGGCTCCACATACGGCTAGAGTGCTTGCGGCGATTCTTGTCATCTTGGTGTTAATAAGTTTCATAGTTATTCCTTTATTTTACATGGTTGTTTATTGGTATTTGCTGAACACACAACCGACTATAAAATCGAGTTATCACCAAAGTGTCACAACTTGTTAACAATTCACGAAAGGCTTAAAAAAGACGATAATTTCTTAAACTTTCGCTAACAAGAGGCATCTGACAAGTCTTATGACACACTTCATCTTGTATTTGCTTTCATATAGAGCACATACGTTCTATGATTTAATAACAATAGATAAAAGGGACATTCGATATATGCATATCAAAAAGGAATTAGTACTTAAGCAATATATGCTTATTTTGCTGATTTTTGGCAGCGCAGTTTTAGGCGCTTGCTCATCTTCTCATTCTCAGTATCAAAACACCGTATTTGTTGAGTCTGCCGATCCGATGCAAGACCTCGAGTTTGCTATCAACCGAGCCAAAGCCGCTGATAAACGCCTACTTCTTGTGATGGGAGCTCAATGGTGTCATGACAGCCGAGGCTTAGCAGAGAACTTTTCAAGGCCACAACTTGCCGATATTTTAGCTGAGCACTACGAAGTACTATTCGTTGATGTTGGCTATTATAAAGACTTACGCGCGATTACCCAGCGATTCGGGCAAGCGAATTATTTTGCTACGCCAACGGTGTACGTTATAGACCCGCAAACTGAAAAGTTATTAAACACTACAGATTATTCTATTTGGGGAAGTGCCGATTCGCTACCCTTTGATACCTATACTGAATACTTTAGGCGATACGCATATGCCGATACCAATTCATTGCTGGCTAAGCGCGATAATATGTCGGCGTCTAATATATTGTTAATTGAAGATTTTAAATACACTCAATCTGAGCGTTTACAATATGCCTACGGAATATTAGTACCCGATATGTTGCGAGAAGATCTAAAAGGAGAGAGTTCTGAGGCCTTTTTTAGGCGCTGGGAAGAAGTAAAACAGTTTAGAGGAAGCTTGCAAAAAGATATTGATACTTTATATGAGCAGGCACAAAACGCACCGAACGAAACCGTTGTTACACCTGCCTACCCTGCATTTAGTTGGGAACATAATATACAGTGAGCATAAAAAAAGGCGCTAAGCTTATCGCTAGCGCCTTTAATATCTTGTAAAACTCACATAATCTTTACAGATTATACTTCGCGAGCTTTCTCTACTACGTCTACTAACATCCAAGTTTTGTTCTTGGACAAAGGACGACATTCAGTGATAGTCACTAAGTCACCTTCGTTGCACACGTTAGCTTCGTCGTGAGCATGCATCTTAGTTGAACGTTTAATAAACTTCCCATAAATTGGGTGCTTAACAAAACGCTCTACTACAACAGTAATGGTTTTATCCATTTTGTTGCTAGATACACGGCCTTGTAGTGTACGGATTTTCTGTTCACTCATTACGATTTAGCCTTCTGAGTTAAAATAGTTTTAACACGTGCGATGCTACGACGTACTGTTCTTAGTTGGTCTGTTTTTTCAAGCTGACCAGTAGAGTGCTGCATGCGAAGGTTAAACTGTTCACGAAGAAGGTTTAACAATTCTGCATTCAACTCTTCTACACTCTTTTGATTAAGTTCAGTCGCGTTCATTACATCACCGTCCGAGT